>SXRM01000066.1 GCA_005792545.1 Pseudomonadota bacterium
CGGCCGGAATTGCCCGCGATGATCCTGACAGGCGAGATGGACGCCAAGTTCTCGGCGCTGGCTGCGGAGTGGTCCAAGGTGTTGCCCAACGCCCAATTGGTCAGCGTGCCCGGCGCCGGGCACCATGTGTCGCTCGAGCGGACGTCGGCCTGGGCTGCAGCCGTTGCGGAATGGGCGATCTGACCCCAATATTTAATCGCTTGTTTTTGCAAGGTTTCATGCAGAAAACACAGACCCCCCCATTGTTCAGATCGTTGTTTTTGCAGGGGTATCGACTCTTTGGCGTGCGCACCGCTAGCGGCCGTGTGAAAACTGTACCCCCCCTTTGTTCAGGCAAATGTTTTCGCTGGGTTTTTGCAATATCGTGCGCTGCGCTACTCGCGCCGCACCTGGCCCACGCCGACGGCCACGCCATGGGCGCCGTAGTGCTGGGCTATGAGCAGCCGTACAGCACGGCGCTGCGGGTCGACGCGATGGGCTGGAATGAGTTCGGCGCGTTCACCGAGAACGTGGTACTGCGCTTGCAGGCGGCGCCGCTGCGCATCCTGAGCTTTGGCGCCTACGACAAGCCGCTGCTGACGGCCGGCCAGCGCACGACGGTGTGGCAGTGCGACCTCGGTACGCTGCCGGTGGCGCTGGGGCCGCTGGCGTTGGGCGTGGCGGCGTCGCTTGGCGAGACCAACACGCTCGTCCACACCGTCGCGGCTGGCGACTACGCCAAGGGCCAGCAAAGCGCGATGGGCCTAGGCGCAAAGGCGATGGCGGCGGTGCACGTCGGGGCGCTGGGGGGCGCCTCGGCGGCTTGGGGCGCAGTGTGGCACATGGGTGGGCTGCGGCAAACGACGCGCGACGTGGCGATCTACCTGGTGCTGAACCAGGGGAATATGTACGGCCTTTTTGCGGCGTACGCCCACAGCGAGATGGTCAACGCGGCGGGTGCGCCCATCGCGCAAGGCGACAGCTGGACGCTGGGGCTGGGGCTGGTCAGGGCGCAGTAGCGACGACGCACCAAAATGCCGCTGGCACTCGACCTGGAGGATCGCATCCACTTGACCGCGCTCAACCTCAGGCGCATGTTGCGATCCCAACGGCGACTGTCGCTGGGGAACCTTTGACGCTGCCTGTTGTTTTCTTGGACTCTCGCCATGTGCACTGCGCCAGAATCACCTGAACAGACAGACGCGACAGTCGGCGACGCTGGACTGGTCCGCGACGCAGAACTGGCGCTGGAGTCCAAGCAGGCCAAGCGCGCGGCAGCCCTGGCGCAATGGCGCATTGACCAGGTGCAGCGCGAAAGCAAACTGACGCCGGACCAACGGCTGAGCATGCTGGAGGAACTGGCACAAATCGCCTACCGCTTGCATGGCGCCCAACGGTCGGCGCTGGACGAGAGCCCGGCGGTGCTGCTGGCCATGCGCGCCCAATTGCGGGGGACGGACGGTCCATGATCCCATTCGCGGACACGCTGCGGCGAATGGTCGCCTTGTTCGAGGCTTGTGGGGTCGCTTATGCGGTCATCGGCGGCATGGCTATCGTTGCCCGCGTCCGCATGCGCACGACCGGCGACATCGACGCCATCGTGGCCGCTAGCCCTCTGCAAATGGATGCCGTCGCAAGACATGCTGGTGCGTTCGGCTTTGAGTTGGACACCAGTCAGCCTGAACTGGCGGCTCTGGGCTTGTGCAAGCTGCTGCCATTGGGTGGCGCCGATGGGCCGACCGTCGACATTTTGTTGCCTGACAATGCCTTTGAGACCCAGTTGCTCGTGCGCGCCACGGCCTTGTCGCTGGCGGGCCAACAGGTACAAGTTGCAACCGCCGAGGACCTGTTGCTGCTCAAACTGGCGGCAAATCGCAACGTCGATATCGAAGACGTTTTCGCAATCAAAGATGCCCTGGGTTCCTCGTTGAACATGCCGTATGTCCGCCAACAGGCGGCGATTTTGCGCGTGACGGATCGCTTGGAGCTGTACTTCGGCAGGGGCTGAGATCCGGGTGGCGGCCGCTTGGTCAGGACAGGGACCGACGTGTGGCCGGAGTTGAATACAGAGGCGGCGCTACTCTGATTGCGACGACCCTTTAGCAGGGCGGGCAGTGTAACTTTGGGCTGATTTCCGGGTCTTGGACAGCCAAAGGGTGTCACAGGACCGGCAATTATTGTGCACATTCCCGCTGTTGCGAGCCATGGCTCGAGATTTGGCCTCAATTGCCATCGGCCGCGATCAAGGGCGACCCGGCGAATTCCCGCCTTTGCCGGGCCGGGCCGGGCCGATGATACTAATAATCAGCAGTTATCGTCAAGACGCACGCGCAACGCCAGGCTACCGCACCGCTTTCTTAGCGACCGCGCAAGCCAGCCTCGCCAGGCCGTGGTAGCCTCAGCACAAGTCAAGCAGTTTGCGCGCCAAACGCGCCGCGCAAGCGTTGTGCCAGTCTTGGTTTAGGAGGCGCCCGCATGGCCTGTCACCTCTTCGTTGCATTCGGCACGATTCCGTCAGGCGTCGCCACGCGCATTGCCGCAGTGCCGGACATCTACCCGAGCACGACTTCACCGGTGGGTGTGCGCCTGCCCGCTTGGAAAATCGTGGCCGCGTTCGCGTCGGGCGTTCACTTGACCCATACGCAACTCGTCGCGCCGAGTTTCTCGCGGGTCGGCAATCCCTTTGTGCGCCCGGTGCAGCGTGGTGCGCTGAGGGCGCTGACGGACCCGAATTTTTGCTTGCTTTTCGACCGACCGCTGCGGTTGGAGCTAGACGAGGTCCTGTCGGCGCTGATGACCCAGGACGCGGGCATCGACGAAGAAGTCGCGGTGGCGCTGTGGGTCGCCGACAAGATTGACCCGGTCCCCGAAGGCGATGCTTTTTGGGTCGAATACACCTCGACCACTTCTGCCGACGCGGGCGCCTGGCGACAACTGGACATCCAACTCGAGACCTTGCCCGAAGGCGAGTACGCCATCACCGGCATGGAGCACAGCAGCCAGAGTTGCATCGCCGCGCGCTTGGTGCTGCCGGGCTTGAACGTGCGCCCCGGCGTGCTCGGAATTGCCGGCACGTACATCGGCACCCGCGCACACCGCGCTTTCTACGAAGGCCGCCTTGGCTTGTACGGCACCTTCAAGACGTCGTCGCTGCCCAAAATCGAGACCTTGATTTCGACCGGCACCGACACCGATCACATCGGCTACCTGCGCGTCGTCCGAGTCGCGTAGCACGGAGATCCCAAAACCCGCACAAGGAGGCAACCCATGGCCTGGAATGACCGACCGCACATGTTCGCACTCAAAGGCACCGCCGGCACCACGCTGGCCAAGCTAGGTGCTATCCGCGATACCGTCCTGTCGTCGGCTGGCACCGCTGGCGTGGTCGCGCAAGAAGACGTCCGCATTTTGGGCGCTTGGGTCGGATCGCAGTTTCTCACCAAGGCCCAGTTCGATGCGCCGAGCCTGCTGCGGGTCGCCTACGCTAAGCTGCGGCCGATTACCGCAGGTGCCGCTGGCTCTGTACGGCCCGGTGACAATCCCAACGTCGTCAGCCTGCTCGACGCACCCCTTGCCATCAAGGCCAACGAAATCCTGACCGTTCAGGCGCTGGCGTCGGCTGCGGATGTGACGCGCGCCCTGGTCATCATCGGCGGCAAGATCGAGGCGCCGCCGCAGGGCAGCGGGTTCTGGGTGCGCTATACCGCGACCACCGCCGCCGTCTCCGACACCTGGACGGTGCTCGACATTACGCTGGACGCTCTGCCGACCGGCACCTACGCCGTCGTCGGCCACGAGCACTGGAGCGCCACCTGCGTCGGGGCCCGCCTGATTTTCCCGGGCCAAGTGGCACGGTCGGGCTCTCGGGCGGCACGGGTCCTGCGGACAGCCGCACGCACCCGATGTTTTACGAGGGCGGGCTGGGCGTGTTGGGCACCTTTGCAGCGTTCGCCCCGGTGGGTGTCGAGGTGTTGGCGACCGCGGCCGATGCCAGCCACGAAGGGTACTTGCGCCTCATCAAACTGTAGGGCCAAGAAATGATTTGCTCAATCATTTCTTCGGCCCGTTTGCTTGTTCCGTGGGTCGCCAGCTCGCGGCCTCGGAGGCCGACTCGCGGCTCAGCACGTTGCCAAGGGAGTTCAACTTATTGTTTTTACAGTCACGAACGAAGGCGGTGACCATGGCCTCGCGATTTTCCAGTGTGCGCAGTTGTGCCTTGACCGCGACCAAGGCGCTGGCGGTGCCGGGAGGGCAGGACCGCGTGGCGCTCGTGTTCACGCCGCCGGCGACTGGCTCGTACCAGGTTGGCGTCGACCCGGGCATGGACGCGACCGACCCCGGCAACCTGACGCTAACGCTGACGACCACGCCGCTGGAACTGACGCTCGAGCGCCACGGCGAGATCGTGCGCTTGCCGTGGTACGCCAAGGCATCGGGGGTGATGACGGTCGGGGTGCTGGAAACCGTTGAACTGGACGACAAGGGCTAGTGTTGTCATGGACCTGCAAGTCCTAGCCGAAGGCCTGCCTGCGGATGCTGCGTGCGTCGAGGTGGGCTATTACGGTTGGGGCGATGGGATGCTGGGTACGGCGGTTCCAGACCCGCATGGACGGGTTGATGCTCACTTTGCGGCGCCAGATTTTCCGGCAGGTTACCTGCGTACAGTCACCTACTTTGGCGACGTCAAGGGTGTGCTCGGCCAGGCGCTTGGGCAGTGCCGCGGCTTCGGCCGCTTGGTCGCGCCTGGCGCGGTCGTTGCCGTGCTGCACAAGGGCTCTTTGCAGGCGCGGCCAATCGGGGCCCACGGCGACACCCAAGCACAGACGGCGACCAAGCTGGCCGTCGCTGTGCCGCGCGATGGCACCCATGCCAAGGCAAGCTCGGTGGAACCAATTGGCCCCGTTGTGCTTCCGCTGTCACCCGCGGTCGAGGCCTTGCAATGGGCGTGACCGGCGACCCCACGCTGCACATCTGGGCGCTTGCCGTTGGGCCGCAGAGCCAGATCGCGTCGGCAACGGCGTTGCCGTTTGGCGTGCACCTGCGCTGGGGCTGCGATCGCGCCGCCGGCCTGCCTTGGGGCGGCTTCTACCTGTTGCGGCGTCCCGTGCCGGTGGACAATGGCGACGGCACGTTCACCCTTGGCGGCACTTCAGATTTCACGCAGACCGTACAAGCCGATGACCTGTCGGGCCTGCTCGGCTGGCAGTTGGTGCCGGGGCTGGTTCAGCCCATCGCGCTACCGGTCATCGACCCGGACTACCCGGCGAGCGCCGCCATCACGGTCCAGGGCAACGAGAAGTCCGAGGCCGCTGCAAAGGCTTACGGCTTCGCGCGTGTCAAGGGCGGCCTCAAGGCTGACCTCGAAGCCAGATTTGATAGCCTTTACCCAGTGTTGCAGGCCATGGTGGCCCAAGGCCCTGCCGGCGGCGCTATGGGCGATCGCGAAACCACATTCGCCGCAGCCCCAGGCGGCGACTTCCGCGACCCCGAGTTGGCGCCGCAGTCGACGCTGGATCTGGCGCTCTTGGGGGTTGCCTACCCCGAATACGCCCAATTGTTGGGCCTGTATGCAATCGACGCCGCCGCGGCGCCTGGCACCCGCTGGGACTACGCCGTCGTCGCCGACTTCGCCAACACTTTCAATGGCTCAGCAGGTGATGTTGTCGCTTGGGCGGATGCGGGCATGCCGCTTCTCGCTGGCGTGCGCGCGCGCGTTGTGGCAAACATCGGCACCGAGCCCAGCGGCCTGTTGCCGCGGCCCACGGAAGTGCGCGCTTACACGCTGCCCATCCCAAGCATGCCCGTGGCTGGCAAGCCCCAGACGGTCCAACCGTATTTCGCAGCGGCTGGCCTGGTGTGGGACTGTGCGCCGCTGACTGAAGTGCAAGGCGACCCACCGCCGCGACCCAACCTGTTCAAGGTCCGGCGGGCGACGCAAGCCGTTGCAGCCAAAGACCCTGAGAACCTGGACGCGTTTTCGTTCAAGCCGCAGCTCGGCCTGTGGCTGCCGCTTCAGGACAAGCCGGTCTGGCACTTGGCCAGCGGTGAGCCTGAATGGGTGCGGCAGAATTCAAGCCTGCCGGCCCACTGGCCGCCCTATGCGCCGCAGTTCGTGGATCCGCAGTTGGCCGAGGGCTGGCACGCCTGGCGCGTGCAGGCGATGGACTGGTTTGGCCGGGTGAGCGTGCCGAGTGCATTGGCGCAGTGGCGCAATGGTGGCACTGGACGCCGCCGCTGACGGATGCTGGGCAGCCGTTGGGTGGGTTCGCCAAGTTCATGGCCCAGTATTGCGGCCAGGGCGATGTGCTGGTGCATCCGACCGCGATGCTGGTGCTGGACAAGACCCCGCCGCCGGCGCCTGTCGGTCTGGACGTCACGGCGCGCGACCCCGACGACCCGTGGCATTTCGACACGCTTTGGTGCGAAGCCAACACCAGTCAAATTGACACGAGCAAGTTCGGCGCGCGCTTGCGCTGGTCTTGGCCGCGGGCCGCTGAGCGGCAAGCGCCGGATCTGGCCGAGTTCCGCGTGTATCTGCGCAAAGGAGCAAGCAATACATTGACGGCCAAGGTGGTCCCAACGGTGGTCGCCGTTGACCCAGGTACGCGCCGCACGTCGTCTCCATTGCCGTGCAATTACCGCCGGGCGCGGCGGTTGCAGACCTTGCTGGCGCGACTATTCGCCTCGAAAAAACCGCGGCGACGATCAGACACGCACAGGGCGAGCCGACCCAGGTGATGGTGATTGCGCCGCTGCCTGCACCACACTCGATGCTCGATCTGGTCGCCGGCGCGGCCTGCGCGGTGGTGCTGCCGAGTGGCCACAAGCTATGGAAGCCGCCGACAGACGTGGCACAACCCGCCTGGCAACGACAACTGGTGGTGCCAGCCGGCCAGTGCAAGTCGGTGTTCGAGGTCTTCCGCGACGACCAGGGCAAGCCGTATGTGCTGCCGGTGGTTGCCGTAACGCCGAAGGGTTTTCAGCTCGGCGGCGAGGCGCCGCTGGAGGCCGTGTTCACCGGCTTGTGGCAATTGCTGGCCGTCGGACTTGGGCCAGACGGCGTGCCGGACCTGAAAGGCGCCATGCCTTTTGGCATCGTCGCCGTCGACCTCGCGGCGCGAGAGATCCTCACCGACGCTCCGCCAGCGGGTCCAGGGCTCCCCCAAGGTGATTGGCACCCATCACGATTCCGGTGCCAATCGCCGGGTTTCTGAGTCTGCGTTGCGCCGGCGAACTACAGCTCATGTTGTACTTCGACGACACAGCCGTTCCGTTGCTGCGGTGCACAGGCGAGATTGCGGTTCAGATCGCCCAAGGCGTGTTGGAGCGAGTGGATCCGCCCGGCGGTTCATCAGTGGAAGCAATAGGTTCCCTGTCGGGCCAAATCGACTCTGACCTCAACGTCGCCATTGAGGCATCAGCCGGCATCCGCCTAAACCGCTCCCGCATCACCAACACCGACATCATCCTCGCCGCCGACAAAATCCTCCCCGACCTGAACAACCCGGCCGGCGCCCGCCTGGTCCTGCAAAACCTCCGCATCGAACTCCCCTTCAAAGACGAATCCGGCAGCCCGCTCGTCATCGACGCCAAGGAGGCCATCATCTCCTCCGGCGGCATCACCACCAGCGTCAAGCTCGCCCAAGCCACCGACATCACCTGGCTCCCCGAAAAATCCAAATTCTCCGGCACCCTCTCGGGCTCCATCGCCGGCTTCGCCGTCGGCTTGCAATCCCTCGGCCTCGTCGTCGTGCAAAACGCCATCGTCGCGGCCAGCGGGCACGGCAAGCTCCACTTGCCCTTCTTCGACAAGCCCATCGACATCGAAGTCGCCGTCGCCCAAGGCGGCGGCTGGCGTGTCTCGTTCAAGCCCGGCGGCGGGCCGCTGGACATCGTCGGCAGCAAAGCCGACGACACCTGGCTCGCGCTCGGCATCCAGTCCCTCGAATTCATCACCGACCCCAACGGCGAAAAATCACTGCGCCTGAACACCACGCTCAACCTCAAGCTCAGCGGCGAACCTACGAGGACATCCCGATCCCCGGGCTGTGCATCACCTCCAAGGGCGAACTCAAGCTCACCGGCGGCTGGCTGCCGCTCAAGAAGCCCATCTCCATCGGCCTGGGCCCATTCTCCGCCGTCATCGCACGCCTGGGCTTGAACACGCGACCCGACGGCGGCCGCGAAATCGGCTTGGATGCCAAAGTCGAGCTGTCGACGTCCATCCCCGCAGGCGCCAGCGCCAAAGGCTTGCGCCTGTCCTTCGACCCCAAATGGGCATACAAGGGCCTGTCCTTCGACGGCATTGGCGTCCACTTCACCATCCCCAAGGTTCTCGAATTCAAGGGCGAACTGGCGATGAAGGGCCAGGGCGACCAGACCGCGTTCGAGGGTGCGGTCAAGGTCAAACTTTTCCCCATCGACGCTTTCGTCGACGGCCAGGTGCGCTTCGGCACCGAACTAGACACAAAAGGCAATCTGTACAAGTACTTCGCCATCAAGCTGGACCTTGAACTCTCCAAGGGCATCAAGATCTTCAACACGGGCCTGTCGCTCTACGGCATGACGGGACTGTTCGCCTACAACTACGCGCCCAAGAAGGGCGACGACCAGAAGTGGTTCGCTATCGACGGCAGTGGCTGGCTGCAGCAAGCGCCTGCTGGCTGCGCGGAACTTTCCAAATGGGCCGCAGCGCCCGACAAGCTCGCTTTCGGCGCCGGCGTCACCGTCGCCACCAATGCCGATGACGGCAAGCCTTTCAACGGCAAATTCATCTTACTGGTGACCCTACCCGGCCCGGTAGTGTTCCTTGAAGGCCGCGCCAACTTGATGAAGGACCGCAAGGAACTCAATAACGACGCGGCCTTTCGCGCCTACACCGTGTTCGACGGCCTGGCCGGCACGGCGCTTTTTGGCCTGGACGCCAAGTGGCGCTACCCCGAAGGCGGCGAGCTCATCGACGTCGCCGGCAGCAGCGAGGCGTTTTTCGACTTTCACGACACCGCCAAATGGTATGTCAAGGTCGGTCTGGAGAACCCACCGAGCGCCCGCGTCAAGGCCAAGCTGGTGTCGTTCTTGGAGGCCGACGCCTTCTTGCTGGTCGACGCTAACCACGCCCGTACCGGCGGCAAGGCAGGGTTCAGTAAAGCGTTGAGCTATGGGCCGCTCGACGTTGGCGTGCAGATCTGGCTTTCGGCAGTCGCCGACATCAGCTGGTCGCCACCGCAACTGCAAGCTCAGGCGGCGGTAGCTGGTGCATTCTGGGCCAAGGCATTCGGCTACGGCTTGTCGGGCAGCGTGACGGCTGCGGTGCAGGTCGACGCCTGGCGGCCATTTCGCATCGCCGCCAACGCCACCGCGACTGGCAAGATCCCATTCTATGGGACGTTTTCCAAGTCGGTCGCGCTGCAATGGACCCAGCCGCCGAACACCGCCAAGGGCGCCAAGCCGATTGCCACGGCGACCAGCATTCCGCGCTTGGCGGCGCCGCTGGCCACGGTGTCGGCGGCTCACGCACTTGTGCCCACGGTGTGGCCATTGCAGCTGCAGCCTGCGCTGGCCGACGCCAGTGGAATGCTGGCCGAGGATTGGACGGCGAAATCCGGCTTCGACTTCGCGGCACCACCGCCTGCCGATGCCCCGGTGCTGCCGCTGGACGCAAGACTTGACCTGACGTTCGCGCGACCGGTGGCTGATGCGGCCCTTGTCGGCATCAACGGCAGCGCCAAGATCGCGCCGGACGTCATTGGCAACCCCAACGCCAAAGGCGGCCAGCCGGCGGCGACAGTAGCCTACGCCTTGCACACGCTGGAACTGGCTCGCTGGGACGCATTGTCGGCCAAGTGGGTCGTCGTAGCTGCTCAAGCAGCCGGTGCCGGCGGACAGCCGCTGGCCACCGGCTACGACAAGCTCTACGGCGCCTGGATTCCCGAGTTGGGCGCTGCCGGCCTGGTCCAGCAGCGGCTGCGGCTGTGGGCGGTGGACCCGTTGGAGGCCCTGGCGTCGCCTTCGGGCGTGCAGGCGTGGCAGGCCGCGGATTCGACAGCGGCGGTCGCTGCCTTCACAGAACCAACGAATTTGACGCTGGATGTGGTGTTCAACGGCTTTGATGCCGGAGCCATGGTGCCTGTTGCATTGAAAGTTGGCGCCGACATGCCGCTATTCGCGTGGGCGGACAGTCTGCAGGGCAGCATTGGCCACGTCGAGGCTGGCGGCACCACCGCGGTGGGGCTGTGCGTGGCGGCCAAACCGCAGTTGCCGTTGGGCCAATCGAGCGACGACCTGTGGTCCGCCATCGAAAGCGACGCCCACATGTGGAACAGTCCGCCGCCGCCGTCCGCACCAGTGGCGCCGCTGGTCGTGGTGGCGATTACCCTATCCCAGGCGCACGTCACCCAGGTCACTTTGCAGTTATGCGGCGCACACAACGTGGCTGTGGTCGCACTGAACAGCAACAACGTGCCAGTGGCCGCCGCAAATTGGACGGCAGGCCACCCGCCACTGGTGTTGGCAGGCAACGGCATCGCCAAGGTCAACCTGATGGCATCGACCGCGGTGGCACTGGTCGGCTTGACCATCCACTACGCCAAGCCGGGCACCCAGGGCCTGATACCCGGTGGCTCCGGCCCCAGCATCGCCAACTTCGCGGCCAAGCTTGAATTGTTGAAGGCACCGGCTCATGTGCTGCCGGCGAATGCGCAACTACGGCTGTCGGTTCAATTGGCGGTCACGCAGACGCCGAACCCGGCGCTGGGCAAAGCCAAGACCGCGATCCTCACGCAGGTCGCCCACTTTCGGACCGGCAGCGGACCTGGGCTCGCGAACCTGTCGGTGCCGAGCAGCAACGGCGCGGTGGATCCGCTGCAAGGGCTGACCGACACCGCCGGCCAACTGGTGACCGTGACGGGCAATCCAACCACGACACCGAGCCTGCGCAGCCCGCTCAATCACCTTGCGCCGTATGTGCTGGCAGCCTGGCCACCGACCCCAGGACCAGGCGAGCCGACCCAAATGTGGCGGTCCGTGGACGTCGGGTTCGACTTTCGCGTTGGCAACGTTCGCGAGCTGTTCCTGGCAGGCCAGCGCGACCTTGGCGTGCGTGTGCGCGACCGTTCTGGCGCCTGGCTCCGCGATGGCCGGGGTCGGCGTGTGCCGACTTCGCTGAACTGGCTGGCGCCGGAAGCAAAGGCAGCCGACGGCAATCAGCAGAAGTTGTTGCAGCAGTGGAAGGCGGCGACCGGCCTGGCGATCGACGACAAGCTGCTTGGCCTCAAGAGCCGCCTGCGGTGGCAGGGCCCGCTGCTGCCGCCCACTGCCGGTCTGATGGCGGAATTGGTGCCGCTCTTGCTCAGTGCGCCACTGGCAGCGACGGGTGCCACGCCCGCGGGTTGGACGGCGGCCGCTGTGCTTGGTGCCGACCCGGGCACATGGGTCGTGGACGAAAGTCTGAACGCCTTGCGGCCGATTCTCGGCGGCGCCAAAGCGAAGGCAGACCAGGCCTTGGCGGCTGGCGCAGCGCTGGTTTGGGCTGGGGTCGGCAACCAGCCGGACCAGAGTTGGACAGACTTCGCGGTGACGACACTGGTCATCACGGCCGCCCAGCCCGGGGACATGGGCTGGGTCGGCGTCGTCGCCAGATGCAGCGCCGATTGCGACGCCGGCCTATTGTTCGCCGTGCACTTGTCGCAGGGGTGGCGTCGCCTTGTGAAGCTGGGCAAGGGGGCGACCGCGACCCTGTTGGCGGAGGACCGCGGCGGAACGGCTGGCGCGGCCGTAGTGCTGACGCTGGAGGTCAACGCCGGCCGCGTGCTCGCAAGCTGCGGCGAGGACAACGTATTCGACGTCGCAGCGCCAGCGGTGCTGCCGGCGTCAGGGAGCGTCGCGCTGTATGCGTCTGCGTCCAGTGGCGCAGGCTTCCATAGCGTCAGCGTCGAGGACCTGTCCGAATCCTGCCCTATCCTGTGCCGCCATAGCTTCGCAACAGGCGCCGCGGCGACGCTTGCCCATCTTGCGGCGACGGCGCCGATCGACCCAGAACTGCCGAGCAAGCTACCGGAAAAATGGTCGGCGCCGACGCAGCAGCCCGATCTGGCCACCGCGATCAGCAACCCCAAGAACCCACAACCACCATTGCCCGCAGAGTCCGCGAACTGCCGCGCCCTTTTCGCTGCGGCGGCAGGCGAATTCGCAACATTGCGCAGCCCTCGGGCAGGCTTACAATCGATGCAGTGGGTGGCCAGCGACAAACGCAAAGTGCTGTTGCTGCGCAGCAGCGAGAACCTCGACTGGCGCCGCACGACCCTGCAATTGCTGCGCAGCCCCTTGGCGCCATGGCCGCAAATGCAGCCAGACGGTGCGCGCCTGGGTGCGGGCACCTGGCAGGGCCAACGGCTGACAGCGTTGGACGTCACCGTCCTCGACGGATCACTAGGCACGGGGGCGACGGTCGAGGTGCTGGGCGTCGGCGACCCACTGAACGGCCCAGACCGCGAAGGACCAAGCTTTGTGCTGGCCGCGCTGTCGGGGCCTGCCGGAGTGTTGTGGCGCGAGCGCTTTGACAACCGCAGCCTCGATTTGTGGCGTTCCAACGATGTGACACAGAACACGTTTATCGCCGCTGCCAGTACGTTCCAGTTGCCGCTTGCGCCGACCACCGCGGTGGTGCTTTCGCCGGCAGCACCGGTTGCCGACGTACGGGTGGCGGCGACGCTGGCACAGACCAGTGGCCAATTGGGAATCGTTCTGCGCCACGGCGCGGCAGATAGCGCCGGCTCTGGCAAGGCCACCCGGCTTGAGGTGGTGTTTGCGCCCAAGTCCGGCACTGAGTCCGCCAAACTGACCTTGACGCAGGCGTATTTGGACAACAAGGGCAGCCCCGCCACCAAAGTTGTCCCGCTCGCCTTGCCGCCGCAAACCCAAGGGCCGTTGCAGTTTGAGGTGGTGGCTGTCGGCGGGACGGTAGCTGTTTTCGTCAACCGAACCCTGTGCGGCTTGTACCAGGACCCAAAACCGCAGCCGGGTGCCTGTGGATTGGTGGCAGTAGGTTGCGTGGGCGGCCAATGCACGGCTTTCGACGTATCGACCGCCGACGCGCCCGTGGTCCGCAAGCTGTCCGGAGCGCTGGACCCGGCCGCTGTCGGTTCGTTCACCTCCTGGCAACCGGATAAGCCCGCGCCATCTTGGGCGGCTGAGACCCTGCCGGCCTCGGCCGCGCTGCCTGGCTTGGCCGGGTCCACGGTACCGCTAGAACAGGCGTCGACGACGCAGTCGGCTGTGCTTGCCGTGCCAAATCAGTTGGTTGTAGCCAACGCCCCAGCGGTCGGCAGCGCGGAGGCACCCAAAGCTGGCGCGGTTCTGGTGCTTCCCGACAGCACCCCCACCGCCGGTGCGCCCCAAGACTGGGTGCTGTCTGTGGACCTGTGCATCGACGGCGACTGGGCCGCCGGCGTGGCCATGCAGTGGCGTGACAACGACAATGCAACGCTTTTCAGCGCCTGCGTCGGGCCACCCCAACCACGATTGGTCCGCTATGAGGACAGCAAGCTGACAGCCATTGGCAGCCAGGCGTTGCAGGTCGGCAAGGGCATTTGGAGCCGCCTGCTTGTCCGAGTGCGCCAAGGGCGAGCGACGTTTTGGCACAACGGGGTGCACATGGCAGCTTGCCAGTTGCCGATGGAGAATTCGGGATCGCTCGCGCTTTTCGCCACTGGCGGCACCAAGACCTGCTTCGCAAATGTCGCATTGCTCGACGTGGGCGCGCGCATCGGCGGCTGGCAGCCGCTTGGCCTGCCCGAAAACGCTGACTACGCGCCGACAGAGCCGACCGGTTCATGGGCGCTGACCTCACGCGGGCTGATGCCAACATTGGGCAACGCGCCAGTGCAAACGCAGTGGGTGACGGTCGGCGATGCAGCGTGGGACGACTATGCCGTAACGGCCAATGTCCGCATCGCCGCAGGTGCGCCAGGGGCACTGACGATTGCCGTCCGCTGGGTCGACGCCGACTGCCACTTGGCGATTTGCGTCACGAGTCAGGAAATCAAGGTTCGGTCGCACACATTGGAGAGCATCAAGGACTTGAAGACCCTTACCGCACTGGCCGCAGGCGCCGCGCATGAGTTGGTCGTCCTCGTCGCCGGTTCCCGGCTGCGCGTTCGTGTCGCGGGTACCACGGCGCTCGACACCTTGGTTGCTGGGCCAACGGGCGGCGGCTGCGCGGTCGGCTTCGCCGGAACTGGCCCGGCATGGCTGGATGGCTTTGTGGTGCGGCCCGCGACTGCCCAAGAACGTGCGGACTGGACCATTGCATCGGGCGGCACAAAGCTCGTGGATTGGGCGGCAGTGTTGCCAGGATCGGCGAAGGAAGGACCTGCCGCGTGGACCCGCACAGCGGGCGAAATCGTGCAAACCTCAAACGCCTACCTGGACGATCCGGACCAGCCAGCCGAGCAAACGCCCGCAATCGCCATGCGCGGGCCTGTCCTTTGGGCCGGTGCGGAATTTGGCAACACGTGGCGTGTAAGCGTTGATATCTCAAGCGCTGACGATGATCCGATTGGCCTGCAGCTTGGCACCGCGCCCAACGACGCCAACTGGGTGCGCTTTTCGCTGGACGCTCAGCGCAAGGTCTGGCGCGTCGTGCGCAAGTTGGGCAGTACGTTCGCCGAACTTTGGTCGACCGCGGCGGGCTACACCAGCAAGGCCATCTATCGTGTTGCGCTGGCGAAGGACGGCGATGGGCTGCGCGGCTGGGTCGACGGTGTACCGGCTTTCTGGTTGCCCGGCGTCATTGAGCCCCTCCCGCACATTGGACTGTACTGCTGGGCCAACAGCGGCGCACGGTTCGACAATGTGGCCATCTCGACCGTGCCCGACCGGCGGGCAACGACGCTGTTTCGCGACACCTTTGGATGGTACAACGCAGGGATGTGGGGCGCGGCCGACGACAGCTTCACTTGGGCAAACCACCAACTAATCGCCAACGCTCCGCCCGCGACGGCGGTGCAGCGGGCGATGGTCGGGCGGTCGGCATGGAAGGATTACCGCGTCACTGCGGTTCTGCGGCGCAAGGTCGGTTCGTGTGTGCTGGTCATTGCAAGCAACGCCAGCACTGAACTACAGCTGACCATAGCTTTGGGTGGCACCTGGCACCTTGCCGTTGTCGCCATGGGCACCGCAAAGCAGCCACCGCCCGTTGCGTCGGGGACTGCGGCCACCCTGGCAGCCGTCGATGTTGCGGTCACCTGGACGGTCGAGGTTTACCACGGCTGCGTCTGCGTGCGCGCCAACGGTCAACTCCTAATCGCGAAGCTACTTGCAAATGAAAACCTGACCGGCAAAGTCGGATGGCTGGCACCGCCAGGCAGCGAGTTTGCGGTACTGGCGATGGCAGTGGAACAGGCGAATTGGCAGCCCATTGCAAGCATTGGCCCAGGCGGCCTTGCAGCAGGCGTTGTGGCAGTAGCCGCGACGCCCGGTGTCCCAAACGCGCCAGCAAGCTCTGTCGCACAGGGTCTCGCCCAGGTTGCAGGCGCCGCATGGCCGCGCACCGGGCCAAACGCTGTGCAGTTGCGTGATGGCAATGGAGACACCGCGCACGCCACGTGGCTCGACGATCCGGGGCCCGCCGTGCCTGCCGATGCGGCACTCCTGCGCAGCGCGGACGGCAGTCTGGCGGCGCTGTTGGAGCCAGTGACGCAAGCTTGGGACGCTTGGCCAGGGCGGTTGACGGTTTCGACGACAGGCAAATCAGATGGCCCAGCCGGCGCTGTTGCGGTGGTGGCGATGTAGCTCGGGCGAGTTCGCCGGGTACGGCCACGCCGTTCAGGGCACTTTCGACGACCTGAGCAGTTGTTCGTCTTCGCACGCCGCGCCGTCGCTTGCCGGCACGCGACCAACGCC
>SXRM01000067.1 GCA_005792545.1 Pseudomonadota bacterium
CGCGGCGCGCACCGCCGAACACCGCCTGGAACTTGAACTCCGCAATCGCGTCGAGCAAGGTGGTGATTTGCATACGGTTTCGGCTGTTGTCCTGGCCGGGGCGCTCGACAATTCGGCCCTGGCGGATGCTCTCTTCGACGGAGCGCACGATGAGCTTTTCGCCTAGCTGCGCGGCGCGGCGGTCGCGAAACTCGATGACCTCAGGGAAATTGTGCTCGGTGTCGATGTGCATCAGTGGAAACGGAAAACGTCCAGGGCGGAACGCCTTCTCGGCCAGACGCAGCATCACGATCGAGTCCTTGCCGCCAGAGAACAACAGCACCGGCCGCTCGAACTCGGCGGCGACCTCGCGCAAGATGAAGATGCTCTCGGCTTCGAGGTTTTCGAGGTGCGACAGCGCGCGGGTGCGAACGAACAAGCCGAAACTCCAAGCGAAACGGGCAAGGCGGCCGAATCGGGCGGTCGGCGCGCGGGGGCGGTAGCTTGCGGTTTTTTCGGGGGGTTGTCGAGCGGGGGATCCACCTCGATTGGCGCACGATCACTTCCCCGTCACTGCACCGGTCACATCCACGTCCACGCGCAATACTGCGGTCGCCTCGATTTTGGTCGTCTGGTTGGGCTGGTGCCCCTTGACCGCGGCGGTCAGGCTCATTTTGGGTGCGACGACGTAAGGCTTCAGCTCGACGTTGGTCATGGTCAGCGCCAGCGATGCCACGCCCTTGGCGAACGGTCCGCCTTTGGCAACGGACACCTTGGCTTTGCCCTCGGCCTCGGCAAAAAACTCAACGCTTTCTAGAAACGTCAGGTCTTGGCCGGGCGGCGACACGACTTTGAGCGACAGTGCGCGCAGCTTGATGGAGTCGACGTCGTTGGGCGCGACGCCTTGGTTCTTGAATTCCTGGGCGGTCGAGAACTCCATGTCGGCAAAGCCGGTCATGTTCAGGGCGTTTTGCAAGACCGCTGGCAAGGGCGATCCGGCCACCTCAGCGGTGGCGGTGCGGCTGAGATCGAACTCGTCTAGTTTGCTGGTGGTGCACGACGCGAACAGCAGGACAAGACAAGTGAGCAGGCGGGGCATGGGCGACTCGGGTGCAACACAGCGCGTGTGGTTAGGGTGCCACGGATGGGCGCACATGTCAGGCAACGTGCGGTTTGCTGCGGTGTTTCAGGTACTTCTTTGGGTCCCTTGACGAGGCTACCGGCTTTGACAGCCCCGCCGGCCGGCGCGCATCCTGCCCCGACTGCCACGCCATGGCGATGGGTGTCCACCATGCCCGCAACGCGCCTGAGTCAAACCGCTGCAACTCGGGCACTGACCGCTACCGCGGACCCACTGGCGATGACGGCCGCGCGCGCAGCAGTGGCGCTTGCCCTGCTGTTCGCAGGTTGTGGAGGGCTGGCAACCACCGACGCGGGTTGGCACGCTGCCCGCTGGGGTGCCCAACTGCCAACCGACCCGGCCAAGGTGGAGCCCGCAACCCTAAGCGCAGCCGCCACACCTGCGGCCCGCGACCTGGTCCAGGCCCATGCTCAGGTGGCGTTTGCAGAGGAGGGCCGCAGCGACTTTGCGTTCGGCCCCTATGCGGCCGGGTCATGGACCCGGAGGCTCACGCCGAAACACGCCGTTGGCGTCACCGTTGGCAGCCTGCTCACTTCGGTTGATGCGGCGTAGATTTGGG
This sequence comes from Pseudomonadota bacterium, assembly GCA_005792545.1. Taxonomy (GTDB): domain Bacteria; phylum Myxococcota_A; class UBA9042; order UBA9042; family UBA9042; genus SXRM01. Next base: position 1,680 of record SXRM01000067.1, read on the forward strand.
TGCCGTCGCCCAAAGTCACCCTGGTTGCCGTACTTGGCCTGCAAGGCGGATTCAAGACGGAGCAGAACGACAACAAGCCGGTTCGCATTGGTTGGGGCGGTATCGGCGGTACTTTGCTCGCCCGACTGGCACCAGTGCCGGCAGACCAAGGCCAGTTCTTGGTTGGCGCGCGTACCGCATGGCGCAAGGCGACCGACGTTGGCAAGGCCCGGGAGTCGCTTTGGGAGTTTGGCGTTGTCCTGGGTATGGCGTGGACCACGGCCGGCTTGCCGCTGGCGCTTGAAATGGCCTACCGCGTCGTGCGCGTCACCACCGCCGATGCGCCGTGGTCTGACGGCGAGACGGCGCGCGGTCGTTGGCAAGGTTTGACGCTGGCCTTCACCGTCGGCGCTTGGGGCCCGGCGGGGCGCTAAGCAACCCCCCGCGCAGAGTGCGATCCAAACCAGTGGCCTGCTCAATTCTGTGACAACGAGCGGGTTTTGGGCGCCCGGCTATGCCGGGCTTCGCGTGGGACCGAAAGTCCCCCGCGACGTTCGAGAAGTCCGCACGCAGACTAACAGCGGCAGGGTCACAGGTGTTCGGAAAACCTATCAATATCTGAAAAGTAGCCCCGCAGGGGCTTCTTGACCATCGCGGGGGACTTCAGTCCCACGGCCAGCGCAACCAGTCTGGGTGCGTCCGAACATGGCGCTGCACCATCGAGCGGCTGAGTACTGGAGCCAATGGGCCACCAGATCCGATCACACTCCCCAGCGCAGGGCGCAAATCCAAACCCGAGCGCCCATTCTTTTTTAGGTTTGTAATTTCAAGCCATTGGCTAGCGGCCTTGGCGGCGCATCGACCGCCTGGCGGAAACTTTCATCCCAGGTATCCGACGCCCATGCACAACGCAGC
>SXRM01000068.1 GCA_005792545.1 Pseudomonadota bacterium
AGCTCGACCGCGTCCCACTCGACCCCGCGAATGCCGCTGACCAGGCCCAGGTCGACGCGGGTCAGCATGTGCTGGATGCCGTGGCCGAATTCGTGCAGCAGCGTCTCCACCTCGGAATACGTCAGCAGCGCCGGGCGGTCGCCGACGGGCGGCATGGCGTTGCACACCAGATAGGCGACCGGCACGCGCGGCCGGCCGTCGCCGCCGGGCAGCGTCGCCCGACCGACGCACTCGTTCATCCACGCGCCGCCGCGCTTGTCGGCCGGTCGGCTATACGGGTCGAGGTAGAAGGCCGCCCGCAGGCTGCCATCGGGGTCGCGGAGCTCGAAGAAGCGCACGTCGGGGTGCCACACCGGCGCTTTGCCGTCGGCCGGGGCCACCACGACGCCAAACAGCGCGCGCGACAGCTCAAACAGGCCCTGCAGCACCTTGGGCAGCGGAAAGAACAGGCGCACAGCTTCGTCGTTGAAGGCGTAGCGTTGCTCGCGCAGGCGCTCGGTCCAAAACGCCACATCCCACGGGTGCAGGTCGTCCGCCTCGGGCGCACCGGCCGCGCGCGCAAGATCCCGCAAATCGCCAAGGTCGCGCACTGCGGCGTCCCAGCTGGCCACCCGCAGCCGTTCAAGCAGGTCGCGCACCGCGGCCACGCTCGGCGCCATCTTGCTGCGCAGCGACAGGGTCGCGTAGTCGGCGTCGCCGAGCAGCGCCGCCATCTCGCGGCGCAGGCGCAGCATCTGCACCATCACCGGCGTGTTGTCGGTGTCGCCTTCCGCCGCCCGCCGCACGTAGGCGCGCCACACCTGCTGTCGCAAGTCGCGGCGGGGGCTGTGCTGCAAAAAGCCGACGACGCTTGGCGCGTCGAGTGTCAGCCGCCATGGGCCGGCAACGGGGTCGGCGACAGCGCCCGCGGGCTGCGCGCGCAACCACGACTGCGCCGCCAACTGCCGCACGGTCTCCGGCAAGCCGACCACGTCGCTTGGGTCGGTCAGATCGAGGTGCCAGGCTTTGGTCGAGTCCAACACATGGTGGCCAAAGCGCGTGCCGAGCTCTGCCAGCTCTTGCTGGATCGCGTTGAAGCGCTCGGCCGCGGCGCCGTCCAAGCCCACGCCAGCGAGCTCAGCTTCGCGAAGCGTCAGGTCGATGGCACGCCGCTCGACTGCTGGCACCTGCGCCCACGCCGCCGACTGCTTGCACGCGAGCAGCGCCTGGTAGATCGGTCGACTTTGGGCGATCGCCATGCCGATTTCGACGACTTGCGGCTGTGCCGTTTCGTGGGCGGTGCGCAGGTCGTCGTTGTCGCGCACGCTCAGCAGGTGCTCGATGGGCCCCCACACGCGGCCGAGGGTCTCGCCCATGCTCTCCAGCGCGCGAAGAATGGCCGGCCACTGGTCGGCCCCCAGCGCCTCGGCGGTCTGCAGCTCGGCGCGGACGCTGGCGACGGCGTGCGCGACGGCCGGGGCGACGTGCTCGGCTTGAATCGCGGCGAAGTCGGGTAGTGCAGTGGGGGCGAGCAGGGGATTTTGGCTGGCGGTCATCGGGCCTCAAGTCGCGTGGAGGGCGAGCGGGTAAGGTAGGCGCAGGCTTCGCAGGGTCAACCGCACGCAGGCGCAGCGCGATTACTCCACGTGAACGGCATCGGCGAGTTCCAAAACCAGCCCGCCTTCGGCAAAACCCGGTACCGCCGCTCGGCTGCGTCGCACCACCATCAGCGTCCACGGCCGCGCGGCCGACCGCGGCGGCAACTGTGCGACGAGATCCGGCGGCAGCGTGAATTCGCCGTCATCTTTGGGCCGGCAGCGCAGCCACACTGGCTCGTCCGACGTTTCACTGCCCGCCAGCAGCTCCAGGTCGGCGCGATTGTCGACCGACCCCCAGCGCACCCGCAATTCGCCCGTGGCCAGACCGCGCACCAGGCCGGTCTGCGGCGGTGCGTCGCCGACAAACGAGATGCGTACTGGCCGCGGCACCGCCACTTCGGTCGCAAACGCGGCCACGCCATCGCCCCCTGTGCCGCTCAGCCGCAGCACGCCCGCTGCTAGAAAGCCGCGGCCGCGGTCTACTACCGCCTCGTAGCGCACGCCGCGGGTGGCGTCGATGACAGCGGGCAGCAAGCGAATCTGCAACGGCAAGCTGAGCGACCCGGCGCGCAGCTCGAGGTTGCCGACGTCCATCAGTTGGATCCAGCTGCTAGGCCGGGTGGCCGGCGCGGCGTCGCCGCGGGCGCCAGCGCTGCCCTGTCGCACGCAGGTGTCGGGTTCGGGCACGGCGTCGGCGTCGGCACTTTCGCTGACCAGCGCCTGCACAATCGACCGGTCGCGCGGGTCGGCATCGGCGAACACCGCGACCGCGCGCAGGCGATCTTCGCTCGACTCGGCCTTGCCAAATTCGGGCCGGCCGTTGTCAAACCGCACACGGATGCTGGCCACCGAGGCGCGCGGCGCGGCAGGCGCCTGCGGCGGCGCGTTGGCATGTACGTCGTCGTTGGCGGGGCGCTCACAGGCCGTCGCCAGCACCGCCGCATACCACCACCCTCGCAACGCACGACCCATGGCGCGATGATGGCACAGTCGGCGTCCCGATGGCACAATCACTGGCCCTGCGTCGGCATGCTGCCGGCCTCTTTGCCATGCGCATCATCGCCGGAACCGCCAAGCGCTGCCGCCTCGTCGCCCCACCGGGGCTGACCACGCGGCCCACCAGCGATCTCGTGCGCGGCGCCGCCTGTAGCCAGATCGGCGGCTTCTTGAACGGCGGCAGCGTCTTGGACCTGTGCGCCGGCACGGGAGCAGTAGCCTTGGAGATGCTGTCGCGGGGCGCTGAGCGGGCAGTCGCCGTCGAAAACGACCCAACCGCGCTACACTGCCTTCGCGACAATGCCGTCCACGCCCGCTTGCAAGACCGCCTGGATGTGCGCGCGCTCGACGTTGTTGCGGCACTGGCCCGGATGGCGGCGGCGGGGGAGGTGTATTCGCTGGTGTGGTTCGACCCGCCTTGGGCTGCAGGCCTGGAAGGTGCGGTGCTCGGCGCACTGGGCCGCGGCAATCTAGTGCGGCAAGGCGGCGACCTGTTCGTCGAGAGCGCGGCGCCGCTCGATGCCGCTCACTACGACAGCTGGTTCTCGCTGGTCGATGTGCGCCGCTACGGCGCCGGTCACTTGTCGCGCTTGGAGCCCTTGGAACACCCGTGACCGACGAACTGGACCTGCGAGCCTACGACTTCGACCTGCCGGGTGACCGCATCGCGCAGTATGCGGTCGAGCCGCGACACGCGGCAAAGCTCTTGGTCAATGCCCCCGATGAGGCGCCGCGCGACGCCAGCATGTGGGACTTGCCGGAGGTGCTGCTGGCTCGCTATGGCCAGCCGCCCTTGCTGGTCGTCAACGACACGCGGGTGGTGCCGGCGCGGCTGCTGGCGAACAAGCCGTCGGGTGGCAGGGTCGAGCTGCTGCTGGAGCATCCCTTCGGCGCGCACGGCGCTAGCCTGACCGGGCACACCGTGCTGTACAAGTCGTCCAAGCCCCTGCGCGCGGGGCAGACGCTTGCGCTGCAGGGTGGCGGCGACGTGCATGTGGCGGACATCTTAGGCGACGGCAGGGCGCGGGTAGACCTGTCCGGGGCGGCGACGCTGCACGAATTGCTCGACCGGGTCGGCCACGTGCCGCTGCCACCCTACATCCGCGGCGGCGTCGATCAGCCGGAGCTGGACCGGCCACGCTACCAATGCGCGTGGGCGCGCCAGCCGGGCGCAGTGGCGGCACCCACTGCCGGCCTGCATTTTTCGCCCGAGCTGCTCGCCAAGCTCGATGCCGCTGGGATCGCGCGCGCGGCGGTGACCCTACATGTGGGGCCTGGGACCTTTCTGCCGGTGCGATCGGACGACTTGCGCGGGCACCGCGTGGCCGCTGAGCGCTACGAACTGTCTGAACAAACCGCGGAGGCGATCGCAAAGGCTCGGGCCAGCGGACGCCAGGTGGTAGCCGTTGGAACGACCGTCACCCGCGCACTGGAACATGCGGCCGCGCTGGCCGAGGGCGGTCCGCCGCGTCCGGGGCATGGCTGGGCCGACCTGACCATCCTGCCCGGCCACCGTTTTGCGATCGTGCAGGGGCTGGTGACCAACTTTCACCTGCCCAGATCGAGCCTGCTGGTGTTGCTGTGCGCGTTTTGGGGCCGGCAGCGCGTGCTCGCGGCTTATCAAGCGGCGGTGCAGCGCGGCTACCGGTTCTACTCGTACGGCGATGCCGGTTTTTTTGGGTAAAGCGCCGGCGGGCGCAAATCCAAACCCGAGCGCCCATTCTTTTTTAGGTTTGTAATTTCAAGCCATTGGCTAGCGGCCTTGGCGGCGCATCGACCGCCTGGCGGAAACTTTCATCCCAGGTATCCGACGCCCATGCACAACGCAGC
>SXRM01000004.1 GCA_005792545.1 Pseudomonadota bacterium
AACCCCTGTCTCGCTTGAAACTGATTTAATATCAACGCCATCTCTCAGCAACCCGACGACCCTCTGCCGCACCTGCTCTCCCAGAACCATGACCGCCTCCTCGCCCAGACGGGGTTCTCGCACGGATTGGTTGCTGGTCACGTTTTTGCATACACCCTTTAAGGGCCCGGCAAATTCGTAACCTTGCCCGTGGCTGCCAGCAGTCTGGCTCGGCACCATCGCGATCTTCGGCTGTGCTGGCCGATCACGCAACAATCTTGGCTTCGTCGAGGCGAAGTCGACCTAGGGTCAAGGAGTTCAACATGGCAAAGAACACTGGCAACGGCTACCGGCAGGGTCCGGTTCGCGGTCGCACGCAGAGCTGCAATCCGACCACAGACGCGTGGACGAAACGCGACACGGCGACTGGGCAGTTCATCGATCAGAAGGCTGACGGTGAAAAGTTCAAGGGGGTTTCGCGGGAACCGCAGGCGCCGCCACCGAAGGAGAAATAGGTGCAACATGACAAACAATGAGATCTGGCAACTGGGCGATCATCTTCGGGTCAAGCGCGGTGGCTACTACCACCACGGTATTTTCATTGGCGATGGCCAAGTCGTTCACTTCACCGACGTTCGGCCAGACAAGGCCGAAGCCGTTGTTCGGCGCGGCTCGACGCACGAATTCGCGGCCGACGGCCAAGTTGAGGTTGTGCGCTACGGCAAGCGGTTTGATCGCCAGACGACCGTTTGGCGCGCCCTGTCGCTGCTTGGGCGCGACAACTACCACCTGTTGCTCAACAACTGCGAGCAGGTTGCTCGTTGGTGCGCGACCGGCGAATTTCGCAGCCTGCAAGTCGAGGCGGGCGTCGGTGGCGCCGCAAGTGCGGCGGTCGTCGGTGGCGGCCCGTCGGCAGCGCTGGCGGTCGTTGGGGCTGCGGGGGTTGCGAAAGGCCTCAGCGGGGCAGGCACCATGGCAGGGCTGTCGGCCATCGGAGGCGCGGCTGGCGCGGTCGGCGGCGTGGCACTCGTTGCTGCTGTGCCTGCGGTTGCTACGGCGGCAGCGATCAACTGGTCGATGCTCAAGGACGATCCGTACGCAACGGAATATCATCGCCGCGCGTTGCGGGCCGGTCGGGCTGGTGTCCGCGTCGGTGTAGCCGCTGCTGCTGCCGGTGGCGTGCTGGCAGTGGCAAAATTGGGCACGCCTGGGCTGAACGCAGCGGGTATCAGCTCTGGCATCAAGGCGTTGGGTGCGCTTTCGGGCAAGGCGTCAATGGTTCGCGGGCTTGTAGTGCTAGCGGTCGGCGGTGCCGTGCTGGCGCTGATTTTTGGCGCGGTTGCGTACTTCCTTGCCAGGCAGCCGAGTCGCGCGCCGGAGCCAATGCAGCGCCTGGCGTAGGCCGCCAGGTCGGACATCACGAGTTCTCTAGCCGAAACAATGACGTGGGTCGCGAATCCGGCATTCTGCACAGCTTGACACAAGATTGCAGGCTGCGTACGATTGGACACACTGCAACAAAAGCGTCACGAACGACAGGCGCCATTGACTTACGCGTCGAGCCAGCATACAATGCCAAGGACGCGGACGGACGTTCTGGCCGCGGTCGTCAAAAGCGCAATCGGCGCCCAACTTCCGCCAAGAAGCAGGGCGCCGACCAGCGCGAGTTCGAGAACCGAGGTGCAGCAAGACCGCGACCGCCGGCAGGCGAACCCCTACAGGCAAGTTTGAGCTTAGCCTGCTTGCGGTTGCGGAACAACCTGTGCCTTCAGGCCCAATCGGGCCGGGGCAGTAAGCAAATGGTAACTCTCAAGAACTTGTTTGGTGTCGAGTTTCACTTTGAACTCTATCGCTTTGGGGATGTGTACCCGGCGGTCTCCGGCGTCTACGCGGTCTTGCGCGAAGTGAAAGGCGGCTACAACATCGGCTACATCGGCGAAGCTGGCGACGTCCGCACTCGCCACGCGAACCACGAGCACCATGATGATTTCGTAGACTTTGGCGCAACTCACCTCGGCGTCCACGCTGTGCTCGGCGAGGTGAAGCGCAAAGACATCGAGGCCCAGCTGATCGCGAAGTACGACCTGCCTATCAACAAGAAGAAGTAGCAAGGAGCCCGCGCCAATGAACCGCCGCCCCCTCGCCGAAGTCGCGCACATTACAGCTGGATTCGCCATCGCCACGGCCGTCTCGCACGACCCGGACGCTGGGTTTCAGGTGTTGCTGCCGCGCCACATCGGCGAGGAGGGCGGTTGGTTCCGGTACAACGACGCCGAGCACGCCACGCGGATGGCGCTGCCTGACCGTGCGAACCGGTACTTGCTGCAGGCCGGCGATGTCGTCGTGGTCGCGCGTGGCGAGCGCAACCGAGCCGCGTTGGTCGTGGATTGCCCCTACCGCACGGTGGCGTCGAGCGCGATGCTGGTCCTGCGACCGCGCAAGGAACTTGTGGTGCCAGAATTCCTCGAATGGCAGCTGAACCAAGTCCAGGCGCAGGCGGCCATCGCGCAGGCGCGCAAGGGGTCGACCTCGCCGATGGTCACGGCCGACGACTTGGGCGAAGTCGAAATCGCTGTGCCCGACTTGGCGACGCAGCGACGAGTTGTGCAAGTCGTCGAGCTCGTCCGGGCCGAGCAAGAATTGCTGGCAAAGCTGGCAGGGGCGGTTCGTCGGCGAAATCGAGCCGTCGCCTGCTTGTTGCTGACAGGCCGCATCCAAACTACTGAAATCTAGGAGAATCCATGCCACCGACCGTTTCCCAAGATGACATCAACAGCATCCTGTGGCGCGCTTGCGACTCTTTTCGCGGCACCGTCGATTCGACCGAGTACAAGGACTACATCTTGACGATGTTGTTCGTGAAGTTCATCAGCGACGTGTGGCGCGACCACTACGACGCCTACAAAAAGGAGTTTGGCGCTGACGAGGAGCGGATCCGCCGCAAGCTCGACCGCGAGCGGTTTGTCTTGCCCGACCAGTGCACGTTTGGGCACCTTCACGCCAAGCGCGAGGCGCCCAATGTGGGCGAGTTGATCAACATCGCACTTGAACACATCGAATTGGCCAACAAGCAGAAGCTGGCCAATGTCTTTCGCAACATCGACTTCAACAGTGAGGCTCGGTTGGGAAATGCCAAGAAGCGCAACCACATCCTCAAGAACCTGCTGGAGGACTTTGCCAATGAGAAGCTTGACTTGCGCCCGTCGCGGATTGGCAATCTCGACGTGATTGGCAATGCCTACGAGTACTTGATTGGCCAGTTTGCGGCGAGTGCGGGCAAGAAGGCCGGGGAGTTCTACACGCCCGCCGAGGTGTCGATTTTGCTGGCGAAGCTGCTAGCGCCCAAGCCGGGTGAGCGGATCTGCGACCCGGCTTGTGGATCTGGGTCATTGCTGATTCGGTGCGCCAACGAGGCGGGGTCGCGAGATGTCGCGGTGTATGGGCAGGAGGCGATCAGCAGTACGTGGGCGCTGTGCATGATGAACATGTTCCTGCACGACGTCGCCACGGCGCGGGTCGAGTGGGGCGACACGTTGCTTGAGCCCAAGTTGCTTGCCAACGACAAGCTGATGACCTACGAGGTTGTTGTCGCCAATCCGCCATTTTCGCTGGATAAGTGGGGCGCGGACAAAGCCGGCGAAGAGCAGAAGCACCTCAACCGCTGGCACCGCGGCGTCCCGCCCAAGAGCAAGGGCGATTATGCGTTCATCAGCCACATGATCGAGACCATGGATCACCAGCGCGGTCGGGTGGGCGTGGTGGTGCCGCATGGCGTGCTGTTTCGTGGCGGCGGCGAGGGGGCGATCAGGAAAGCGTTGATCGAGGAGAACTTGCTGGACGCGGTGATCGGGCTGCCGCCGAACCTGTTTTTTGGCACCGGGATTCCGGCGGCGATTTTGGTGTTCCGGCGGGATCGCGGGGCGCGAACGGACGTGCTGTTTGTCGATGCGTCGCGGGAATTCCAGGACGGCAAGAACCAGAACAAGTTAAGGGTGGCGGTTGAGGTCGAAAAGATCGTGCAGACGTACAAGGCGCGGGCGGCCGTGGACAAGTACGCGTTTGTGGCCACGCGCGAGTTCATCGCGGAGAACGACTACAACCTGAATATTCCTAGGTATGTGGATACGTTTGAGGAGGAGGAGGAAATCGATTTGGCGGCGGTGCAGGCCGAGATCGAGGGGTTGGAGCGGGAGTTGGCGGTTGTGCGGGCGCAGATGGCGAAGTGCTTGGTGGAGGTGGGGTTGTGAAGCGGCGCACATTGATGGACGAGTGGTTTTCCCGTCGATTCGAACATGGGTTTCCCGAATATTGGCGACTGGCACGCTTTGGCGAGGTGGTTGCCAACTCCGCGTATGGTCTGGGGGGCGATACCGGTGAGATTGGCCCCTACCCGTTTCTGAAAATGGGCAACATCGTCGACGGTGAAATCTTGCTCGCCGACGTGGATTTCTGCCACGTGTCCGGAAGCGATTTGAAATCGGCAAGGCTCCGGCGCGGTGAGTTGTTGTTCAACCGCACGAACAGCGCCGAGCTGGTGGGCAAGGCGGGCGTGTGGGACAGCGATGAGATTGCGTTCGCTGCGTCGTACATAGTGCGCTTCGCCATATCCATCGCGGCGAACCCCGATTACTTGCGGCATTGGTGGACGCTGGCCGCACCGCGTCACCGGTTGACCGCATTAGCGACGCCGGGTGTACAACAGGTAAACATCAATCCGACAGAACTGCAGCGCGCGTTCTATGTTGCCCTACCGCCTCGCGCAGAACAGGACGCCATATGCCAAACAATTGCACATTTAGACGCCAGCTTTGCAGCCACGAAAAGGCTCTTGAATGCCACCCACCGCCGCCGCCAAGCCCTCCTCCAACAACTGCTGACCGGCAAGCGGCGGTTGGCGGGGTTTGGGCCAACACAGTCGCAAATCAACACCGCCTACGGCGCACTACCGGCGGACTGGACCTTTCGCGCAATCGGCGAATTCAGTGACCAGTCTGGGGAAAGGAACGCTGCGAACGCCGCCCTGCCGGTGCTTTCCTGCACAAAATCGCGCGGCCTTGTCGACAGCCTCTCGTACTTCGATCGGCAAGTTTTCAGCGACGACCTCACCACATACAGGCTGGTTCGCCGTGGACAATTCGCCTACGCGACAAACCACATCGAAGAAGGTTCGATTGGTTATCAAGACTTGTACGACACGGCGGTCATCAGCCCCATGTACACGGTTTTTGACGCAGATTCGACGGCGGTGAACCACCGGTACCTGTACCTTCAGCTGAAGACTGAAAAGTACCGCAGGATCTTTGCAGCCAACACGAACTCGTCCGTCGACCGCCGTGGCGGGCTTCGCTGGGACGATTTCGCCCGCATTCAGGTGCCGGTGCCGACGCCGGCCGAACAAGCCGCGATTGTTGCGGTTGCCGAAACCGCCGACCGCGAACTAGCCCTCCTCGAACGCCTCCTGCAGGCCTACCGCCGCCAAAAACGCGGCCTGATGCAACAGCTCCTCACCGGCAAGCGCCGCCTGCCAGGCTTCGCCCCAACGGAGTCGCCATGACCGCCTCCACCTACCTTGAAGACCTCGACAGCAAACTCCCCGCCGTCCAGCTTCTCTGCGCCTTGGGCTGGACCTACCTACCCCGCGCCGAGGCCCTGCGCCTGCGCAACAACCGCCGCGACCACGTTGTCCTGACCGGCATCCTCGCCCCGTGGCTCAAGGCCAACAATCAGTTCCAAACCAAGGGCAAACTCCACACCTTCGACAACAACCACGTCGCCGAAGCCGTGCGCCGCTTGACCGACCCGCCGGTCGATGGCCTGGTCCGCGCCAACGAGCACGTCTACCACTTGCTGATGCTGGGCACGTCCATCGATGTCACTGTCGACGACGACCGTAAGGGCAGGACGCTCCACTACTTCGACAAGCGCAGCGACGGCAGCCCCGACCGCAACGTCTACCACGTCACCGACGAGTTCGCCGTCGAGCGCAGCAAGTCGCACGACACCTGCCGGCCGGACCTGGTCTTGTTCATCAACGGCATTCCGGTCGCAGTCATCGAATGCAAACGCCGCGACGGCGACCGCGCCAACGCCAAGGCCATTGACCGCGCTATCGGTCAGGTCCTCGACTACCAGCAGGCCGACGCGATCCCAAAACTGTTTCACTACGCTCAATTGTTGTTCGGAACCAGCGTCAACGCCTGCCGCTACGGCACCACGGGGTCCGATCGCAAATTCTGGTCCGCCTGGCGCGAGGAAGGTGCGGGCGACGAACCCGTACACAAGGCGATCAACACCAGCCTCGATCCCGCAATCGCCGCGCACGTCATGGCCGACCCAGGCTTTGTCGTCGCCACCGCTGTTGACGCTGCACAAGAAGACTGGCGCCAGCAAACCGAGCACGAACGGCTGCCGACCGAACAAGACCGAACGCTTTGGGCCATGTTGCGGCCACCGCGCCTGGTCGAGTTCATCTGCGACGGCGTGGTGTTCGATGCCGGCATTCGCAAGGTCGCCCGCCACCAGCAGTGGTTCGCCGTCAAAGCCACCGCCGACCGGGTCTCGCACCTGCACGCTGGCCGGCGCGCCGGCGGCGTCATCTGGCACACCACGGGCTCCGGCAAGTCACTGACCATGGTCATGCTCGCCAAGGCCATTGCGACGCACCCGGCCATCGCAAACCCGTGCGTCGTGCTCGTCACCGACCGCGAACAACTCGACAGCCAACTGTCGCTGACCTTTGGCGCCTGCGGCAAAGACGTCAAGCGCGCCAAGACCGGCGAACACCTGGGCCAACTCATTGCCGACAAGGCGACCATCATCAGCACGATCATCAATAAGTTCGCGGCTGTGATGGCCCAAGGCGCGCTCGCGGACGACAGCGCGAACGTGTTCGTGCTGGTCGATGAGGGCCACCGCTCCAACTACGGCACGTTTGCCGCCCAAATGCGCACGGTGTTTAGCCATGCGTGCTACATCGGCTTTACCGGTACGCCGCTGACTCTTCGCGAAAAGCAGACTGCCAATCGATTCGGCGGCTTCATCCACAGCTACACCATGCGCCAAGCCGTCGCCGACGAAGCGGTGGTGCCCTTGGTCTACGAAGGCCGCATGGCGTTGCTTGAACAAAACGCCCGGGTGATCGAAGGCTGGTTTGACCGGCTGACCGTGAACCTCAAGGCAGAGCACAAAATCGAACTCAAGCGGCTGGTTGTACGCCGCGACGTGATCCTCAGCGCCACGGACCGGCAGCGCCTGATCGCCCATGACGTGAGCGACCATTTCGTCAAGAACTTTGCCGGCGTCGGCCTCAAGGGCCAGTTGGCTGCAAGCACCCGCACAGCGGCCATCCGCTACCGCGAGCACCTGAACGAAATCGGCAAAATCCGCGCCGAAGTCATCATGTCGAAGCCAGAGTTGCACGGCTACCTCGACAGCGTCGACGAAGAACCTGGTGAAGTTGAAGCGTTCTGGGCCGAGATGATGACGCGCTACGGCACGGAGAAGAAGTACAACGACGAAATCCTTGCCAGCTTCGCGCGCGAAGACGGCGTGCAGTTGCTGGTCGTGGTCGACAAATTGCTGACGGGCTTCGATGAGCCGCGCAATACCGTGCTCTACATCGACAAGTCGTTGCGCGAACACAATATCTTGCAGGCGATCGCCCGCGTCAACCGCCTGTTCCCCGGCAAGGATCGCGGCGTCGTCGTCGACTACCGTGGCGTCCTCGGCGAACTGAACGATGCCATGAAGACCTACGACGCCCTGGCTGGCTTCGACCACGACGACGTCGATCTAACCGGTGCCGTCGTGGACATCGCTCAGGTCTTGCGGGACTTGCCGCAGCACCACACGGCACTTTGGTCCGTTTTCAAAGAGGTTGCCAACCAAGCCGACAACGAAGCCATGGAGCGCCACCTTGCGCCCGAAGACCGCCGTGAAGGCTTTTACGCTGCGTTGCGCCAGTACCTGCGCACGCTGGGGGCCGCGCTGGCGTCGGAGCGCCTGTACGAAGCAGTGGCAACTGACCTCATCGATACCTACAAGCGCGATGGCAAACGCTTCGCCTCGCTGCGCGCCTCGGTCAGCAGCCGGTACTCGGACGCGGTCGACCTGGAGGCCCACACGCGGCAGTTGCGCAAGCTCCTCGACACGCACTTGCAGGCGACGGAAGTTTCTGTGATCACGGAGGAAGTCAGCATTTTCGACGACGCGGCATTCGCGGCCGAAGTCGAGCGCCATAAGTCCTCGTCGTCCAAGGCCGACACGATTGCCAGCCGATTGAGCAAGACCTGCCGCGACAAGACTGAGCTGGACCCAGTTTTCTATGGCCGATTCTCGGAGTTGGTGCAGAAGCTCATTGACGACTATCGTCAGGGTCGCATCGACGAACTTGCGTACCTGCAACAAATCGAGGCCTTGCTGGCAACCGTCCGACAAGGCCACGAGCACGGCGTCCCCGCCACGTTGCATGGCGCAGAGCACAGCGAAGCAAGGGCGTTTTTCGGGTTGCTGCGAGAGAAGCTACCTGCGAGCGACGCGGCGCTCCAAGGTGGGTTGGCGTTGGACGCGGCCTTGGCGCTGGACCTTGAGATTGCAGTTGCGAAATACAAGGTTCGCGATTGGCCGCACCGGCCGGACGCCGTCAAGGACCTCGAAAACGGCGTCGACGATTTCCTCTTCGACGCGCGCGCCAACCATCAGTTGGCGTGGACCACTGCGGACATCGACGACTTGTTGCAGCGCATCGTGGCCGTGCTCAAGAAAGGCGCACCCAGCGCATGACTTTGGCGTCCGTGCATTGGGGCCGACACCGCATTGAGTTTGGTCTTGAGTTTGCCACTCTATCCGCCGTCGCCGTTACCGTGCGACCGGACTTGACGGTATCCGTTCGCGCGCCCATCGGTTTCAGCGTGGAGCAAGTACAGGCCGCAGTACTGCGGCGAGCTGCTTGGATTACACGCGCGCTCAGGCAGTTTGACCAGTTCCACCCGCTTCAGCCGCCACGGAGATATGTGCCGGGCGAGACCCACCGGTACCTGGGGAGCCAACTGCGTCTACGGGTTGAGGCGGGCGAGGCCAACAGCGTGGTACTGCAGCATGGCTACTTGCTTGTGCGGCTGGTCGGCGAACCGGTCGCGGATGCGATTCGGCCCCTAGTCATCGGCTGGTTTCGTGAACGCGCGCAGGCCATTGTAGGCGAGCGCCTGGTCGCGTGCATGAAACGGCCGCATGTTCGCGACCTGACGGTGCCGCAGTGGACCCTGCGCGACATGCCAACGCTATGGGGCAGTTGCTCGCGAACTGGTCGGCTATCGTTCAACCCTGAGCTCGTGGCGGCGCCGGTCGAGTGCATCGACTACGTTGTGTGCCACGAACTTTGTCACCTGATCGAGCGACACCACGGGCCGGCGTTTTGGGGGCTGCTTACGGACGTAATGCCGGATTGGCGCGAGCGCCGCGAGGTACTGTCCGCGCCCGCTACTGCACTGCCGCAGACCTGAGTTCAAGCATACGGCGGTACCGCGCCTCCAACTCACCGTAGCGCAACTCGTTGCCGAATGCGCATAACTGCTGGAAAATCGGGTCAGCGTCTGCATCCCGTTGCGCAGCCTCGACCGATGAGCTTTGCTCCGCATCATCGACACCTCGGGTGGCGCACACCGAATGTGGCAGTGCCGCGCACGCGAAGTCGACACACAGCAGGCCGACCACAAGGCTGTTTTCAGCCTCGATAGGCAGGCTGACATGGGCGCGAATCCGACCAGTGGCAGTACGCGTTTCGTTGTTGCCCCAAAGAGCGTTTTCGGCCGCCACGTCGCCGATCACTACTGGCCGTTGCCAACGCAGTGCAGCATCGCGCGCGGTTTGAGGGCGCCCGCTTGGAATGGAAAAGCCGTCGTGGGTAATCTCACTGTCATCCCATTTGCCACAGCGCAGCAGCAGGTCGAAACGAGACTGCCCCGAACAGGCACGACGAAAGTAGGACAAGCGCACGCCTGTGGAGCCTAGCGGGGAATCTGACCAGCACTCAAACAAGAACTGCACGACACTCATGCACCACTTTTCAAGGGTCGCACGCGCCTCCGGCGTGCACGGTTCGAGCGAGGAGAATGCGCGGTCGGCGTCGGACGCCTTGTCCAAAGGGGGCAATGCCCTTTGCAGCCAGCGAATTTCCTTTTCAAGCACGTTTTCCATCTTGTCGTGAAAGGTAGCCGTGCCCCGAGAGCCGCGAACCTTTGCAAGCAGGAACGCTAGGTTATTGGCGCGCACCCAGGTGTGGAGTTTTCCGTCCTTGATCGAAATCGGGCGGAAATGCAGCGCGCGATTTGGGGCAAGGACTACACGGTGCGGGCCATCGGCGCGGACATCGGCGTTTAACAACTTCAGCGTTTTCAGATCGACCGTGATTGCATCAACTTCCGTCAATTCACGTTCATATTTCATGAATTTATTGAGTTCTGGCCCTGCCGCGTTGCTAATTCGACCGGCATTGTGCACCGAGATTGGCGCCATGAGCACGCGCAATAGTGGCCGCGTCGGGCGCGGCTTGTCGTCCGCGCGTGGCATTCCGACTACGAGAGGCGCCAACTCAAGAAAATCCATCATGGCCAGCAAGATGGACCGCGCGACATCGGCGCTGGGGCCGGCTGTGGTGGTCGAAACGAGCGCGAAGCCGCCGTCGCCAGCCCACGAGATGCTCGGGTCTTTGCTATTTGCCGCGTCACCGAACTGCACTTTGGCGATGCAGTAGGTGAACCAATCTTGTAGCATTTTTGATAGTTGCCATCGTTCGGCTGGAACGAGATCAAGATCGCTCGATCCAGCGAGATCTACGTGAACCAAGTAAGCAAACGTTGTGGCGTTGTCGGCCATGGTTTGGCTACGCGGCGAGGCGCTCGGGCCGACGATTTAGTTCGCGGTATCTCACGAGAACAGGGTCGTCGCCGCGCATGGACCGAACGCCCCGGTTGTGAGACAGCCAAACCTGACGTTCAGCGGCAAAGAGCATGACCTCAATCGGATCGTGGATGCCCTGCAAGAACTCACTCAGTGCCTGATCCTTTAGCTCGTAGTCTGCCTCGGTCCAAGGAAGCGGCATCGTCTACCTGCCATTTCGCCTACGGCCTAGATGCTCAAACGGCGACAGGCGACGGATGGTAGGCGCCGATCGCAGCGCCGTCAATTTGTGAGGACAATGGTGACAACGACGCCCGGGTGCCGACCGAGCGGTCGGTCAAAGCACCGCCTCCGTCTGTTGCGCGGCCTTCGTCGGCCGGGCTGAACTGGTAACGCCTCACCCTGAAGGCCCGGCTGGCCGAGGCTTCGTCTGGACCTAAGGCACCTCCACCACCCCCGAAATCACCCAGCGGTACCAATTCTTGGCGAGCGCAGCGGCGTTCTTGAGCGGCCCTGCCAGGTAATCGGGCAGGATTCGCACTTCCAGGTGATACCGGCCGGCCGGCGGGTCGTTGACCCAGGCGACGTCGGCCTGGACCTGCAGGCCTTGGTGGCCCTTGTCGTTCCAGGTCGCCACCACATTCGGTCCATCGGCGGTCACCCGCCACAGCTTGACCTCGCGCGCAGCCAGCGCGGCGTTGGCCGTCGCAAACGGCGACCACGGCTCTGCCACGGCTTTGGGCAAGCGAAACAGCAGCCTGCGCCCCGCGGTCACGTCTGCCGGCAGCGCTTCGCCCTGCCCTGCGTGAGCTGTGCCCTTGGGTCCCGTGCCCATCGCGACGAGTTGAACACTGTCGGGCTCGCCGAACACGTTCCAGACCTGATAGCTGGCGCCGAGTTGCAGCGCCTCTTGCACCGCCACGTGCAGTGGACGGCTCTCACCGGGCTTAAGCCGCACCCGCGTCGAGTACCACCGCAACATCCTCCGAAACTGGTCGAAGCGGTAGCCGTCCGCCAGCAAGATCTGGCCGCCTTTGGTGAAGGCGGCGACCGCGTGGGGCGCCGATGCCGCTTTGGCCTTGCACACGTCGTCGATCATGCCGAATTCGCCGCACAGCGCTGGCAGTTCGACGTTTTCGTGGGCGTCGGAGCCGAGCACGCCACCAATCCGCTTGTAGCGCAGCGCCAGGTGCCACTGGTTCAGGCCCTCGTCGGGCAGGTACTGCAGCGCGGCAACAATCGCCAGGTTGGGATCGGCCGCCTGGTCGGCTGGACCCATGAACGCGTTGAACTCGAAAAGCCGACCAAAATCGGCCAGGTAGCCAAGAATGAAGTTGGCGTGGATGTTGTAGATCTCAATGAGGTCGATGCCGAGGTCGCGCACCCGCTCCGGCGACACGGCCTTTTGTTCGGCGTGCACCAGCGCCACCAGGCCCTCGCGGGCGTGAACCTCGTCGACCACCTTTTTGGCCTGGTCGAACGGCGTCGCGTTGTCGAGCACCACCTTGTAAAGGTCTTTGAACGACAGGTGGGCGTGCATACCGATCGGCATGGTGTGCTCGCCTTCGTAGCCAACCAATAGCGTCACATCGTGGGCGGGAACGCTGTCGGCCGCAGGGCAGTGCAGCACGTTGGCGTACGGCCGCCCAAGACCGTCTTGGACCAGCGTGTCGGTCGCCGCGTGGTACAGCAGCGCAGGAAAGGTGTAGTCCTTCATGTGGGTCGGATGGTCAGTCAGGAACACCACATCGAGCGCCGACGCGCAGATGCCGGCCCGCAGGCTGGCGAGGCAGGTCGGGTTGGGCTTGTCGCCAAAGATGCCTTTGGCGTCGCAGGCGTCCTTGCTGTACGGACCGTGCAGATGCGCGATGGTGCGGGCGGTCTTGCGCTGATCGGCGGCGAGCGCTGCTTGCACTTGGGCCAATTCGCACGCCGGGTCGCAACCGATGGCAGCGTCGACGCCAACCGCCACCTCGGCAGCCACCGCGGCATCGACGGAAGCCACGTCGACGTCGACGACAACGTCCGCGGCTTTGCTGGCCGGAGCCGCGGCGGTGCCGCACGCGGTGGTCACACAGAGCCACGCGGCGCAAGCGAGCTTTTTCATGACCTCTCCCGGCGTCGGCTCACGGCAGACACTGCGGCCAGGCCCGACATTTGGCGTCTTCGTCGCAAGTCAGCTGCGGCAGGCAGCCCTCGCCGACGGCCAGGTCGCACTTGGCGCCGATGCCACCCAGCGCCACGCACACGCTGCTTGGGCCGCACCACTGGCCGGCTGGGCAGCGCACCCACGAGGCCCCACAGGCCATGCCGACCGCAGGCCCCGGCTGACACGTCTTGCTGGCCGCGTCGCAGAGGTGGCCAGGGGCGCACACCAGCGCGTCGGTGAGTTCGGGGGCGACTGCGCACGGCTGGCCCTTGCCCGGCAGTGGCGCGCACTTGCCGGCAGTGCATACGGCCTCGCCTTTGCCGCACTGCAGCGCGGACTCGCAGGGCTGGCCCGGCGTGGCGAGCGGCAGGCACTTGCCTTTGGGCAACGAGGACTTGAAGGCGTCGGACGGCGGAATGCAGCGCAGGCCAGCCTCGCACTCGCTGGCGATGTTGCCGGTGACCTTGAGGCCGTAGCAGGCTTCGCCGGCCTTGCCGGGCGCCGCGCAGCTGGCAGCGGCATCAGCGTTGACGCGGCAAACCAACCCCGACTTGCAGCCGGCCTCTTTGGGCGTGCACGGCTTGCCCGCCTCGAGGCGCGGCGCGCACTGGCCGCCGGGACCGCAATAGCTGGTCGCCACGCAGTCGCTGGTATGGGTGCACTTGCCAAGGTTGGGCACCGTCCCCGGCACCTTGCATAGGCCGCCTGCGCACACCTGGCCGGGATTGCAGTGCGCGGTCTTGGCGCAGGTGTTGCCTTCGGCGATGGCGTCGGTGCAGACGCCACAGAAGCCGCCCGCGCTCTGGCAGACCGTGGTTGCGCAGCCGCCCGGGATGCACGGCTTGCCCTTTTGCACAGCGCCGTGCACGGCCAGGATGCACGACGACAGCGGCGGGCCAGCCAGCGCGTCGCACTTGGCGGCAATGTCTTTTTTGCACTGGATGGCGTTGTCGACACTGAGCAGCATCTTGCCCTGGCCAACCAAAAGCGCGAGGTGCTCGGCCTTCCAGTCGGCCAGCAGCGCCGCTTTGCATGCCTCAGGTGAGCTGTAGTGGTAGAGCGCAGATTTGCAGGCAGCGGCCTTGGCGCAGACTGCGGTGGCGAGTTCGTCAAAGAACTGCTGGGTTTCTGGACTGGTCTGCGGCAATGCGACCACGACGTCATTGGCGGCGGAGTCAACTCCACCGCTGGCCTGTGTGTCGCCCGTACCGGCAGCGCCTGTGCTGTCGCTGCCACCCGCAGTGCCGCCGCCGTCCATGCTGCCCGAAGTTCCTGACCCGAGACTGGGCCCGGTCGCGCCGCCACCGCACGCGGACACGAGCGAGAGCAAAGCGGAGAGACTCGCAGCGCGGATCATGGTTCTACCTGCGGTGCACGGGCGCCGTGCCCAGGTTGTGGCGCCGGTCGCCAAAGGTGTCAAGGGCGAAGCCGCTTCAGGCGTCACCGTGCCTACTCGAACTCGTTGTGGCGGACCATTTCCCGTGGCGTCGGCACTTCGCAGTTGCCGGATGCATCGACCTGACCCTTGCCCGTCAACTGAAAAGTCGAGAACACGCCATCGCAGTCCAGGTCGCCAAAGGCGCTCGCCGTAAACGTGGCCCCGTTGCCCTCGCCGCTGCTGTCGAATGCGTACTGAAAGTAATGCCGGTCAGCGCGCTCGAAGCGCAAATCCTTCCAGGCCGGCTGGTCCCAGGCAGCAGTGTTGCCGTCGCAGCGCTTGTCGCCATCCTTGTCTAGCGTCGGATCGCAGCACGACTTGCCTGCCGGCGTGAGCGGCGCGGCGGTGGGGAACCGACACGGCAGCGCATTGCCCAGCTTGTCCACCTGCGTTGTCGAAAAGTAATCCGCCGCGGTCCGGCGCAGGTCCTGCAGGTGCATCACGGCTTCGCTGGTCTTGGCCTTTTGGGTGTACTTGATGAAATTTGGAATGGCGATGGCCGCCAGCGCCCCGAACATGCCTGCAGCAGTGGCCGATCCCTTGGTGCGTGCGGTGGCCAGCAGGCCGGCGTGGTCCAGAACCAACTGCCAAGCCATCACCGGCTCGGCCGCCAGGGCCTTCATCGCCGCTGCGGCTCCGGCATCGCCTGTGCCATCCGCCTTGCCTTTGTCGGCGACCGCCTGCACCAACGGCAGCATGTCGATGACCTGGCCGTACACGACGTCGCCGTCCAACGCCTCGGCGTGATCGGTCGCGGCCATCGACTCGGCCTTGGCGCGGTCGCGACCGGCCTTGAACACGGCCTCACTAGACGCAATGACCAGGGCGTCTTCGTAGAGCAGGGCCACCGGTTCGAGCGGGCCGACCTTGATCTTATAGCCCTTGGCGCCGTCCAGGTTGACTTCAGCGGGCGGCGCCGGCAGCCGGCCCTTGGCAAAGGCGATGATCTTGTTCAAGAACTCCTCGGCCTTGGGCCGATCGACCATGCCGATGACGTCGATGAAGGGCACGTTGGGATCCTTGGCTGCGCCGGCCACCATTTTTGCCACAGCCGTACCGTCAACGCCTGCGCACACATGGCCCGAAAACGCAGCCGTGAACTCGCCCCAGCTGATGCCGCCCATCGCCACCGCAAACAGGCCGGGCACCATCGCGGGGGCATTGCGCACCTCGGCCGGCGACGACGGTGGCATGAACTGCACGGCACCGGTGAACATGTCGGGCAGGTTGACCGACAGCCGCGCCGCGGACCAACCGGACTTGCCGAACCACTTCGCACACTTGGGCGGGCGCTTGGCCGGCGCGAACGCTTGCCGTAACGCTGTGAGTGCCTCTGGGCTGGTGCCCACCCGAAAGCCGCCGCGGTCACCGGCAAAGAGCCCCGCGTAGGGTAGCAGCTTGGCGTAGTAGGCCAGGTCGTCGCCCGCTTTAGTCTTGCCGGGCAAGAACTTGTGCGCTTGGGCGCTGTCGGCGTAGCTCAGCCAGTCGAGCCCGCCGCGGCCGTCGGCGACCACCTGCTTGAAATTCGGGGCATCGCCGAGCTTCTGTGCGGCCGGCTGCAGCACGGCGTCAAACCCCGGCGGCGGGGCGTCTGGGCCTGCGAGCATCGGCGCGATTAGCGTTCGGTCGCCGCGCTTGCCAACCCACACGCCGCCGTCGGCAAAGGTGTAGGCCTGCGCCGCGCCCACTGCCTTGCCAAGCTTGAGTTCCACGCCGACCTTTTTCGCAAACGCCAGCAGCTTGGCCTGGTCGGTGATCAGCAGCGATGTCACCGGCGTGGGAATCCCGGCAGCCATCCGCGCGTCGAGCGCTACCGTGACGCCGGCTTTGAGGTCGACGCCAGTGGTCGCCCAGCCTGCCGGGTCCAGTGGATCAAACCCCAGTCGGGCGGTGGCCTTGTCGAGCTGCAGGGCTTGCTGCGCCTCGGGCGGTAGCTTTTTGAGCTCAGCCGCCAGCCGCGACAGGCCAGCGTCGAGGTTGCGCGCCTCGGCAACGGCGACGGTGTGGGTGGCGTCCAGTTCCGCGGCCCAACCGGCGCCGCCGCCAGCCAGGCCGGGCAGCAGCTTGTAGGCAGCAAAGCCAGCAGTGCCAACGACTACAGCCCCGGCGAGGCTGACGACGATAGCTTTGTTCAGGGCCATCTTGGCAAGTCCTGGGCCGCACGTCGCGGCCGGATCCGACGCGGGCGCAAGGAGTTGCGATGGGCCGGGGTGGGTACGGTCGCCTGTGGGGCGGTGGGTGTCAAGGGCGCAGGGCGGCGGCGGCGGGTGACGCGCTGCTTGGCGGCAGCATGGCCGCCCCTACGGCTTCAACCGACACAACCGATACGCCAGGCTCTGCCCCGCTACCTTGTCCAAGCGGTCGCCACTGGCGACATCGAGCTTCTTCCAGCGGTCGTCGGGGTGCGGATGCGTCTTGAACAGCAGCGCGATGCTGCCGTCGTTGCTGGCGAATTGGCGCAATTGCTGCAGAACCGTCGGCAGTCTATCCGGGAGGTAGCCGGCGCACGCGGCGCAAGCCATTACTGACGCGCAGCGCGAGACTTAGCAGCATGCCGACCGGCGCTTCGCGCACGACAGGACTGGTCGGCTGCTGTTGACGAATGCCAGCAAGCTGCCCGCCACAAGCCGCCCGCCCCCCGGCAGCGGCAATTCCGCGGCGAGCGTCACGGCGCGGCCCACGGGTGTCAACTCCAGGGGCAAACAGCGGATAAGGCGGCTCCGCGCCTCGGCAAGCACGCCTTTTTCGGCCTGATGCGTCGGCTCGCACGCGCACAAACCCAACCCGAGCACCGCGCGTCCAATGCCCGCCGAGAACCGGCACAGCCCTCTATTTTTTTCGCGGAGCCCGCCATGTCCAAGCCCATCCACTTCGCCGCCCTGACGGCACTGTTGCTGCCAACGGCAGCGCTGGCGACGGGCGACGCGGAGCCGCTGATTTCGCGAATCGCCACCGTCACGGTCTATGCCGATCGCGCCCAAGTCACCCGCCATGCACCGATTGAGCTTGGCGCCAGCGTGGGCCGCTACGCCCTGGCCCGGCTACCCGGCTGGATCGATGCGGAGTCGGTGCGGGTGGCGCTCGACCCGCCGACCGCCGGTCAGATCCTGGACGTGTCGGTCCAGCGCGACCACCTGGCGCAAGCCCCGGAAGAGGCGGTGCGCAAGGCCAACGAGGCGGTGGCCCAGGTCGCAGACGAGATCGGCGCCATTGCCGACGAAGAGCGTACGCTGCAAGAAGAAATCGCCCGGATGGACGCGTTGCGCGTGCTGACGGTCGAGCGCATGCCGCGGGAAATCGCGGTTGGCGAGCTCAAGGCCAAGTCGCTCGCCGAGACGATGGCGGTCATCAGCGAGACCGTTCGCCGCGACCGCCAGCAGCTGCGCCAGCTGGTCAAGCGCCGTCGCGAGCTGGAGCCCGTGCTGCAGCAGCGCCAGCGCGAACTGGCCGACCTGCACGAGCGGTCGCACCTGCAGCAGAGCACCGTGGTGGTCGAGGCGCGCGGATCGGGCAAGGCCACGATCAAGGTGACCTATCTGACCCCCGGCGCGACCTGGGAGCCGGTCGGCGAGCTGCGGGTGACCAAGGGTGGCACTTTGGTCCAGGTGCAGCAGTTTGCCCAGGTGGTGCAGACCACCGGCGAAGACTGGTCGGGCGCGGTGCTGGCGTTCTCGACGCAGCGGCCCGACGACGTGCTCGACGTACCCAAGGCCCATGGGCTGATGCTCGACAAGACCGGCGCTGGCTTGGGCGACGTCGTGGCCAAGATGGCCGCCTCGTTCAGCCAGGCGCAGTCGGTGTATGCGGCGGAGAACGCGTCGATTGCCAAGAAGAAGGGCAACCAATGGTCGGAGTCGCTGGCGCGGCAGGCCGAGGCGCAAAACCGCGCGATTCAGAGCTTTTCTCGCATCGAAGGCCGCGGCACTACTGCGCATTTCTTTGCGCTGGGCGAGCGCACCGTGCGCCCCGACGGCAAAGCGGTGCGGGTGCCGATCGCCGCGGGCGAGTTCCCGGCGACGCCGCGAGTGGTAGCGGTGCCCGAAGTGTCGCTCAACGCCGTGCGCGTTGCTGACCTGCGCAACGGCGGCCAGGCGCCGATCTTGCCCGGCCGCGCGGCGCTGTACGTCGATGGCGCGTTCGTCGGCTCGAGTGAGCTCGATTTCGCTGCGCCGGGTGAGGCGTTCAGCGTGTTCCTGGGCGTGCACGACCGCATCAAGGTCGAGCGCAGCCTGGACAAGAAGATGAGCGCCTTGCGTCGGAGCGGTCGCCGCACTGAGATGGCGCTGGCGTTTGTGGTGACTCTGGAGAACCTCTCCGATCAGGCGCAAACCTTGGAGCTGTCAGAGCGGATTCCGGTGGCGCAATCCGAGCAGATCGACGTCAGCGACGTCGAGACGCCGCACAAGGCCAAGGCCGATGGGCAGGGCGTGGTGCGCTGGTCGGAGACGCTGCCCCCGCGCGCCAAGGTGCAGCTGCGTCTGAGCTATACGTTGGAATACCCGTCGGATTTCGTCACGCGGGCGCGCCAGCAAGACCCGGAACGCCACCGGGCGCCGGCCAACTCGCCAGCGGCGCCGCGGCAACAGCGCAAACTTTATGAGCAGATCGACGCCTTGGAGCACGCATTGTAGCCGCCCCGGCAATTGACAATCCCGCGCCCAGCAAGCAGAGTCGTCGCACCGAACCCCTGGCGCAGCATTGCAGCGCCACCTGGAGCGACGATGCGCACCCTGCCCGTTCTGACCCGCCTGTTGGCTGGTCTAGTGACCCTATTTGCATTGCCCGCCTTTGCTGCCACGATCGGCGTGCAAGGTCTGGTGACGACCGCGGGCAGCGGCCCAGTTGCCGATGGCACTTACGGCTTGACGTTTTCATTGCTCGACGGCCAGGCGGGCAAGACCGTGTTCAGCGAAGGCCCGATCCTGCTCGAAGTCAAAGGCGGGGCGTTCAGCCACGGCCTGGGCAGCAAGTCGGTGCTAGGTCAATCCGTGCTCGACGGCGAGCGCTGGCTGCAGGTGCAGATCGGCCTGGACCCGCCGCTGCCGGCGGTGCCGTTGCGCCACGTGTTTCTGGCGATGCGGGCGCAAGTCGCCGAAGCGCTGCAGTGCACGGGGTGCGTCACGGCCGCGCAGCTGGACCCCGCGGTGCTCAAAGACTATGCCAAGTCGGCAGAGCTGGCGGGCTACGCCAAGGCCTCGGATCTCAAAGACTATGCCAAGACAACCGACCTACAGCTGTACGCCAAGACGGCGGACCTCGGCGGCTTCGCCAAGACCTCCGACCTCGGCGGGCTGGCGCAGAAGTCCGAACTCGGCGATTACGTCAAGGCGGCATCGCTGGCCAAGGTCGCCGCGAGCGGAAGCTTCAACGATCTCAAGGATCAGCCCAAGCTGGCCGACGTCGCCAAGACTGGCGCCTATGGCGATTTGGCGGGTCAGCCGACGTTGCCCAAGCTCGGCGCTGCTTGCGGCTCGGGCCTGGTCATGCGCGGCATCAAGGCCGACGGCAGCTACGACTGCACCCAGGGTGGCGTCACGGCCGACACCTTGCCCAAAGACGGCTTGGACGAGATCAGCAACGGCCTTTTGACCAACCAGTTCAATGAGGTCACGGCCAGCGGCAAGACGCCGCTCGACATCCCGGACAACTCGGGCGCCGGCATCAGCGACTCCATCGTCGTGCCCGACCACGGGGTTGCCCACGCCGTGCTGGTCACGCTGGACGTGCTGAACTCCGACATCAGCAAGATCAAAGCCAGCGTGTTCGACCCCAATGGCGCGGAGTACGTGCTGCACGACCTGAGCGGCAGCGGCAATGCGCTCAAGGGCACCTGGCCCGACCCCAATAAGCTCGTCATGGGCGACCTCGGCACCTGGGCCGGCAAGAATGCCAAGGGCATCTGGAGCCTCAAGGTTGCGGACGTCGCGGGCTTTTCGGGCGGCAAAGACGGCAAGATCGGCAGCTGGAGCATCACGGTCAAGACCTTGTCGGACAAGAAGGTTGCAGCCACCAAGGGCTTTCAACTCGGCAACACCGACACGCCGCCGGTCCCGTGCGCGGCGAGCACGTTTGGCATGATGTATGCGAGTCCGGCGGACAAGTCGTTCTACGTCTGTAACGGCAAGGAGTACGTGTCGTTCTCGCTGGTGCCCGTCGGAACGGTCGACAACCCGGCCGGCAGCTGCAAGGAAATCCTGACCAAGGCGCCAGCGAGCAAGGACGGCTGGTACTGGCTCAAGGTCGGCGCCGGGTCGGCGCAGGCGTGGTGCGACATGACCACCCAGGGCGGCGGTTGGACCCAGGTGGTCAAATGCGCGGTCGCGGACAACTGTGTGGCCGGCGGTAAATTCCTGTACGTGCAAGACTGGATGGCTGCCGACATGGGCACGCCCACCACCGGTGGGTCCTACATCCAGGGCAAGTCGTTGGACGCGACCGTCAATGGCGCGACCGAGATGCTGGTCAGCGTCACCGTCAATTCGTCCAAGTTGACCGGCCACCTGCACTACCCGCTGGTCAAGGCGTGGTTCAATTCCGGCGGCTTCTTCGAGTCTTCGCCGCAGGCGTTTACCCGCATTGACCCCAATGGCGGCAAGGCCAACTACACGGCACGTTTCTGCTATGCACCGACCGCGTCGTCCCGGGTTCGCTCGCTGCAAGGTGGCAACGGCATTACCTTTCTCGGCAATACCTCCGAGAGCCCGGCCAGCACCGCCAACAGCGGGTGCGACTATGGCCCTTGGGGCGCTCAGATTCTGGTTCGCGATTACAGCGCCGCCGGGCTGACAGCCAACTGGGGCACGAGTCCGGTCGCCCAGTGGTCCAACCAAGGCTACGACCACCGCATCCTGGTGCGCTGACCCCTACGCCGCCAACAGATCCGCCTCGGCATCGCGCAAAAACGCGTGCACCAATGGGTGCTCGCGGGCCGGTCTGACCTCGCGGGCGTGCGTCATCAGCGCCTGCAGATCGGCAACGGCTTGGTCCAGGCGTGCGTTGACCACCACCTGCCACGGGGCAGCCGAATCGACCACACTGCGCAACTCTTGCCGGGCAGTCCGCAGTCGTTGCCGCAGCGTCTCGTCGGTCTCGCTGCCGCGGTCGCGCAGGCGCTGGACCAGCACCTGCCAACTCGGCGGTAGCACGAACACCAGCAGGGTGTTGTTGGGATAGGCCCGCCACAGGTTGTGGGCACCCTGGATGTCGATGTCGAACAGGACGTCGCCGCCATGCTTGGTCAGACGCGCGATCTCGGCCCGACTGGTGCCGTACCAGTTGCCGTGCACCTGGGCGCTCTCTGCCAGACCACCGGCGTCACGAAGCGCCAAAAACGTTGCCGCATCGACAAAGAAATAGTCCACGCCGTGCGCCTCGTTGGCGCGCATCGGCCGAGTGGTGTGCGACACCGAGAAGCCGCGGCGATCGGGCTGCAGTGCGATGACCCGGTGCGCCAGCGTGGTCTTACCGGCGCCGGCCGGGCCGACCAGGATCACCAAATGGCCAGCCATGAGCGGCCTACTTTGCGGGTTCCGCCGCTGGGGCAGCGGGGCCGGGGGCCACTGTTGGCGCTTCGGCTGGCGCGGCGCCGACTTCTGGATCGGCGATGTTGACCGCGGCCAGTGGCTCGGGCACGCGCGCGCCGGCAGCCTGCAGCGCCTCGCGCACCAATTCCTGCACCTGGCCCAGCGTCTCGGCTTTGCGGCCATTGACGTAAAACGTTGGCGTG
This sequence comes from Pseudomonadota bacterium, assembly GCA_005792545.1. Lineage (GTDB taxonomy): Bacteria > Myxococcota_A > UBA9042 > UBA9042 > UBA9042 > SXRM01. The sequence continues at coordinate 22,189 of SXRM01000004.1, forward strand.
CCATCGACACCCGCGGCCTCGCCCGCCTTCTCGTCTGCGGCAACGGCAGCTTTGCTGGCCTCAGACTGAACGTCGGCGGCGAATTTCTTGCCGTCCAGCCCGAGCTTCTTGGCGTAGCCCTGGACGGCCGGCCAGTCGAGCTTGTCCTGGTTGGCGAACAGGGTGTCGTGCATTTCCCAGAACTTGCCCTGTTGGTGCGCCGCCCACGCCGCCCGCGCCGCACCCTCTGCGTTGGGGTGGCTGAGCTTGAGCGGATAGAACTTGTACGAAAGCAAGACATTGTAGTGCGCACGCAGCTTTTCGAGCGGCACGATCGCGCGCCGGCAGAAAGGGCACTCAAAATCGCTGAACTCGACGATCTTGACCTTGGCGTCGGCAGGGCCGCGCACCGGCGACGCGCCGATGTCGATCGGCACCACGGTGTTGATGCGCTCGATCTCGCGCAGCAGCGCCTGCACGGCTTGCGCTTTGCCCATGCCCTGTGGACCCAGGAATTCGACCAACCGCGCCGCGAGCTTGGGCGCGATCGCACAGTCGCCGGCTTTGAGCGCATCCAGCATACTGCGGGTCTTGCCGCACGGGTCGAACTGCTCGGCCAGGATGTCGACCAGGATCTTGCGCTCCTTGTCGTCGAGATCCTTGGGATCCACGGACTTGGGGAGCTCAGGCCGCGCGGGCGGGGCCGTGCCCAACTCCACCGCCGTCGGCTCGGCAGCGAGCGGCACGGCAGCGGACGCCCCAAGTTCCGACGGTGCCGCCCGCGTCGAATCAGCGTGCTTGCATCCCGCAGAGGCAGCGCACAGCGCAACCGCAAAAACGACCAATGCCATCCAACCCTTGCGCGACATACCTGCTCCGCATTCGCCCGTCGGCCGATTGGCCGCCCCGTGGTGCATCCGGGCGCGGCGCGATAGCATGCGCGGGCGCCCACGGTGGCGCAAGATGCCCCGCCGTGACCGCAGCGCGCCCCTTGCAGACCTGGATCATCGCGCTGGGAGCCAACCTGGGCGATCCGCAGGCCACGCTGCCGGCCGCCTGGCGCGCGGTGATAGCGGGGCTGCGCCTGCGCGACGCCCAACTGAGCGCCCTGGTCGAGTCGGACCCGGCCGAGGGCTGCGGCGGGCCGCGGTTTTGCAACGCCGTCGGGATCGGCCAAACGGATGTGACTCCCCAGCAAGGCTTGGCGACACTGCTGGCCATTGAGGCAACTTTCGGGCGCGACCGCGACAGCGAGCCCCGGCACGGCCCGCGACCGCTGGACCTGGATGTTATCGCCATCGACGACCTCGTCTCCGACGACCCGCAGCTGTTGCTGCCACACCCGCGCTTGCACCAGCGTGCCTTCGTGCTGGAGCCGCTACGTGACGTCTATCCCGCGTTCGTGCACCCCAGGACGGGCCAGTCGCTGACGGCCCTACTGCGGGGCCTCGGCATTGCGGTGATGTTGGTCGGCGCGCTCGCCTGTCGCCATCAGCCGCTGCCGCCGACCGCCGCAAGCCCGCCGGGCCAAACGCCTCCGCCGTACCTGTTGGCCGCGGCGCCGCTGGACCACACGCCGACGCTGGATCGCGCGATGGCGGGGTTTTCGCTGGTCGGCGCCGACCAGGACGGCCTGGAGGTTCTGCGCACAGTCGCCCCCCAGTTCGGGCCCGAAGACCTCAAGCGCGACAGCGGCGCGCGCCGTGTTGTGGTTTGGGCCGTGTACCGCGAGATTGCGGCCCGCCAACTTGGCGAGCGCTTTGCACAGATCCGGACGCTGGTCGACACCTTGCAGGCTGCGGCGCCGGGCAGTCCAGAGACCCGGTTTTGCCGCGCGCTGTTGCGGCTGGTGCTCATCGAGCGCAGCGACGGCGACCTGCGCGCCGCAGGACTTGAGCGCGGCTTGGTGACCGACTTGCTCAACGATCTTCAAGCGCTGGTGGCGCTGAGCTGGTCGGGCCCTGCCGAGTATGACGCCGCGCGCCTCGCCCACGAAGCCGAGCGCATCGAGCGCCTGCTCGCCGAGTGGCCCGCCGACGCACCGACCGACGCGTCGCCCTCGTCGCTACCGACCGCCGCGACCCCGTGAAAGCCAGTCGGGCGCTGCTGTTGGCGCTGGTGCTCGCGGCCGCCGTCGTCGCAGGCGCGGGCTTTTTCGCGGACTTGGGCAAGCTGGGCGCCGGCCTGGCCGCCTATCCGCCTGGCCGGATCGCTGCAGCCTGCGTGCTGGTGCTCAGCAACTACGCGCTGCGGACAGTGCGCTTTCGCTACTACCTGGGCCGGCTTTCGATTCACGTCGCCCCGGCCGAGGCGGGCCTGGTGTTCGTCGCCGGCTTCTTGTTCACGGTGACCCCGGGCAAGATGGGCGAGGTCGTCAAGGGTTGGCTGGTTAAGCAGCGTCACGGACACTCCGCGACAGCGGTGGCTAGCTCGGTGGTCGCAGAGCGCTTTACCGATGTCGCCGGTCTGCTGCTGGTGGCGGCCGCGGGCGTATGGCAGTTTGGCGCGTACCGCGAGCTGTTCCTGGCCGTCTGTGCGCTGTGTCTGAGCTTTCTGGCTGTGGTGCTGCATCCGCGGTTGGTGCCGGCACTGCTGGGCCGGGTACGGCACCCGCGGCTGCAGCGCGCGGTGGCCAAGGTGTCGCAGGCGCACGGCGTGCTGCGGACGCTGTGCGCGCCTGGGCCGTTGACGGTCGGTGTCGCGCTGGCCGCGGCGGCGTGGTTCTTAGAAGCTGTGGCGTTTCGAGTGCTGCTCGATGGCCTGGGCGCCGGTGCCGGCCTGGGCCAGGCGGTGGTCATCTACACCATGGCCACCCTGTTTGGGGCGGTGTCGATGCTGCCCGGCGGCGTGGGTTCGACCGAAGCCGTGATGGTGGCGCTGTTGCTGCTACCCGCGCTGGGGCTGGGCCTGGACAGAGCGGGCGCGACGTTGGCGACGTTGCTCATTCGCTTTTGCACGCTGTGGTTTGGCGTCGCGCTGGGCGGTCTGGCGTGGGCGTGGCTGGCGCGACGGCGGCCGACGAATACGCGCAAGTAAGCTAGGAGTCCGCGAAGACGGGGCCGAGCGGAACGGTCCGCAGCGCAGGCACTGCCTGGCCGAGTACGGCGCAAAAGCGCAGTCGTCGCGAACCAGGGCTACGCCGAGGCCTACTCCGGCAACCGCAAAAGCCGCGCGCCATTGCGCCACAGCACGTCTTTGCGCAGTTCGGCGTCGTCGCCCGCCGCCATGAACACTTTGGCCAGGCCAATGCCCTGGTGGTAGAACGGCCAGTCGCTGCCAAACAGGATCTTGTGGCGCGGCGCTTGCTCGAAAATCTGCTTGACGTTGGACACCGATTGGCTGCTGACTTCGAGGTAGACGTTGTCGTATTTCTTGCAATATTCCAACGCGATCGGCATCTGCAGCGCGCCCGAGTGGCCCAGGATGAACGGCACGTCGGGGTTCTCGGCCAGCGCGCGCTCGTAATGGCGCACCTGGCTCATGTAGCGACCGAGCCGGGTCTCGATGTCCACCGGCCCGCAGTGGAACAGCACGACCAGCTTGTACTCGGCGCACAGCCGGTAGAGCTTCATGGCCCGGCGGTCGTCGGGCCGAACTAGCTGTACGGCCGGGTGAAACTTGATGCCGGTCGCACCCAAGGCCACCTGCGCTTGCAGGCTTTTGCGCATCCCGGGCCGGTAGGGATGGATGCAGCCAAAGCACACCGCACGCTGCTGGCCGCGCGTGGCTTGCAGCCAGGTCGTCGCGTTTTCGGACAGCACGGGAAAGTCGATGGGCAGCAGCACGCTTTTGAGCACGCCCAGCTCGTCCATTTCCGCTTGCAGGTTCGGCCAGGTGTGGGTCCGGCGCATGCCGTTCGGCCCCAATGACTTGAGCGACAAGTCGTCGGTCAGCGCCGCCAGCGCCGCGGGCGGGATGTTCTTGTTGATGTAGATGTCGAGGTCGAGCGGTGCGCCTTTGGGCAGGTAGAGCTCGGCCTCCGGCCACAAGCGCATCAGATCCACGCTATTGGGCCGACCGTAGGCCAGGGCCAGGTGCGTGTGCACGTCGAGAGCGGGGCCGAGCGCCGGATCGGCGAGCACGAGGCGCCCGCCTTTGACCTCGAACCACGGCAGGCGCGCCAGGTCGAGCAGGTTGTCGAACTTGGTGGGGTAATTCACGGCGGGCTCCGCGGTTCGCTCGCTGGCGCGGCTTGGGGTTCGGCCGGCTCGAGCGGTGGTAACACCAGGCTCGCGTCGCTCGGCGCCAGCAGCAGGCCAAGCAACCGCGGCTGCGACGCCTGGACCGTCCACAGCGTGGCGTTGCCGCGGGCTTCGGCGCTCGCCGTGGCTGGCGGCAGAATGGCCGCGCCGAGCTCGCTGTCCACGGTCTGCGCCAGTTGACGCGCCCGTGCCACGCCTTCGTCGGTTGGCGAAGCGTCGCGGCTCAGGCGCATGGCCTGGTAGCTCGACGCCATCAGGGTTTGGTGGTCGCTGGAGCCGACGGGCAGCACCCGCGCTGCAGCCTCGGCAGTGCGCGCCACCAGGACGGCGAGCTCGGCCAGCTGCGATGCAGACTCGCGCTCGCGCAGCGTCCACGCGGGTCCGGCCAGGCGGTGGCGTTCGTCGGCGACCCAGGCGTCGAGGCGGTCGCGCAGCGCTGTGGCGGAGTCCGGCCCCTTGCACTCGTAGCGCAGCGACAGCTCGTCTTTGTCGGCGCCAAGCTGTGCCGTCACCACCGACACTTGGCCTTTGAGCGCGCCGGCGGGCAGCCAGCGACCCACGCCTTCGGGGGCCACCGACAGCGACCACACCGGACCCGAGCCGCGCAGTTGCGCGACCAGGTCGGCCATGCCCGGCAGTTCGACAAGCTTCTTGCTTCGACCTGCCCGCGCGGCATTGAGCAGCGCCACGCCAGCGTCGTCGCCCAACCATAGCACCTGCTTACCGGCCGCCACCGCGCGCCACCGCACCGTGGAACCGGGCAGCGCAAACGCGGCCGACAGCCCCGACGGGGCCTGCACCAGCGACACCTGCTGGCGTTTGGACAACCGACGCACCACGGCCTCGGGGTTTTCGACCGCCAGCACCAGCGCCGAAGCCGCCTCGCCGCGCACCAGCACCACGAACGGCTCGCCCTTGGGCTCGATTTCCAGCGACCGAAGCTGCAATAGCGGTGCCAGCCGGCCCTGCGTGAACACTTCGCGCTCGCCGTGCTGCAACAGGCGTGCCAGTCGGTCCTTGTGCACGCCCACTACCTGCCGTGCATCGGCGGGCAGATCGTCCCACACGCCGGCGTCGGTCGGGCGCGCGGCAAGCGCCACGCCACCCGCAGCCAGCGCCACCAGGCCCACCGACACCAGCGCGATGTTGCGCCGGCTCATCTTGCGGTTCGGGTCGCGCTGCGCCAGCCAGGCCACGCCGATGCCGACGCCGTACAAAAGCACCAGCGGCAGCGACATCAGCGATTGGTTGATCGGGTCCGGGGTCGGCGTCAGCACCGCGCCAAGGATGAAGGCGATGACAATCCAATACCGGTAGAACTTGAGCAGCCCAGCCGGGGTGACCAGCCCCATAACGGCCAGCACGTACATGAACAACGGCAGCTCGAACACCGCACCGAATGCCAAAAGCATCACGGTCGAGAAGGCCACGGTGCTGGCGAGCGTCGGCTCCAGCGTCATGCCCGGCGCTTCGACCGTGAGCTTGACCAGAAAATCAGTCATGAACGGCAGAACCACCAGGTAGCAGAACGCCGCACCGAGCACGAAGCAGGCGACAGAGCCGGTCAGCACCGGCACCATCAGCCGCTTTTCCTTGTCGATGAGCCCAGGCGCCACAAACGCCCACAGGTGGTAGAACACCCAGGGACTGGCCAAAAAGATGCCGCCGGCCAGCGACAGCTTCATGTAGACTTCGATCGACTCGGTGATCTGCAACGCCTTGATGGCGTAGAGGTTGTTATCTGCGAGCGCGTTGCGGACCGGCGCCGACAGCCAGGCGTACAGCTCGACGTGGAACGCCCAGGCGACAAAGAACGCCACCATGACGCCAAGCGACGCCTTGAGCACCCGCGAGCGCAGCTCGACCAGGTGCTCGCGAAACGACATGGTGCCGTTGTCGGCGGGGGCGTCGCTGCTCATGCCTTGCGCAGGCCCTCGAGCGGCGGCGGCAGGTCCGAGTCCGGGTCGACCGTAGGCGCCGCGTCTTGCACCACCAGCGGCTCGGAAGCGCGGCGCATGTTTGGCGAGGCACCATGGGCGCGCGTGCCGCCAACAGGGACTCCGGTCGGCAGATTGAACGCTGGCCGCGCCACCACCGGGTCGGGCGGTGCGTCAGGTGGCGCGTTCATGCGCAACGGCGGCGGTCCGTCGTCGATCGCCAACTGCTGCGGCGCCGCAGATTCGGTGCTGATAGCAACTGCGTCAGGGGGAGCGACTGCGGCTGCATCTGCACCGGTCCGCCGCGGCACAACGGCAATGGTCTCACCATCGACTGGCGCCTTGGGGGGCGGGCGCTGCGCCGGTTCGTCTTCCAACCGGGCGTGGCGCTCGATTTCGCGCGCCTGCTCGTCGACAAAGCCGGTGACATCAGCCTTGACCGACTCCACTTCGCGCGCCAGTTCGTCCATGCTCTGGCGCAGCTCGTGCTGCGCGAGGTTCGCCGCTCGCCGCAAGTCGCGCACGCCACTGCCAACCGTCTTGACGACTGCCGGCAGCTTGTCCGGACCGACAAAAAGCAGCAACACCAGTAGGATGACGACGAGTTCCGGGCCGCCGATACCAAACACGCTGGACCCCGCGCGCCGCAGTGCTAGTGGCTAGTCCGGACCGCCGGTCAGGCCTTTTTCGGTAATCGACCACCACGCAGCGCGGTTGGCGTCGGTCTCGCGGTTGACGTAGCCCTTGTCGAGCAGGCGCGCCAGCGCGTTCTGCATGTTTTCTTTCTGGTACTTGCCGTCGCACAAGCTGGACAGCTCGGCGATCTGGATCTCGCGGTCCGGCCACTTGCGCAACACGTGCAAGCAGTAGGTGGTCGCCGTCTCCTTATTGAACGAATATGCCATTTTTTCCTCAATCCGCGTGCCGGCCATAGTGGGGAAAGGGCCGGCAGAGGGGCGAGCATGCTAGCAGGGGCCTGCACCGTTGGGAAGCGCCGCAACTTCTGCGGAACGCTGCGCAGCGCGCTGAAATCAAAGACATTGCTGGGGCGCAACTGGGAACCTTACACTGCGCCACGAGCCTTCTGGCTGTGCAGGTAGGTCACCTTGCGCGCGCGGTTGATCTCGCCAAGCGGCCGGTGCACGGCGAGCGCCTGCCACAGGTCGATGCTCGCCGCTTCAATGCGTTCGGCCAGCGCCGTGCTGCCGGCCGTCTCTTGGTGTACGTTCAGCGTCGCAACCGTGGTGTACGGGCTGGCGCTCTCCGCCCAGTCTACGGTGGCATCTTCGATGGGCGTCGCTGCGTCGTCGGTATAGAGCTGCACCTGCACGTCGTACCGCACTGCCCCGCTGGCCAAATGGGATCGGAATTCGGTAGCCCAATCGACCTTGCCCGCTTGCTTGACCGCCGAGCGCGTCGGCTTGAGGCGCAGCCGTCCAGCGTAGGGTCCCATGGCGATGGGCGCAGACGTAAAGAACGGCTCGCTGGCGAAGCCGGAAAAGGGGCGCTTGAGCATTTTGGCGAGGCGCCCCGCCTCTTTGAGCGCGCCAAATACACCGCGCTTGGAGACAAGGTACCCGAGCAGCTTTGCCGGGCCGCGGGCGCCGTTGACGGCGATGCCCACGAAGTCGTCAAGCGATTCGAATAGCGACGCCGGGTGGTTGATGAACAAAAATCACTGCCGATCGGTCGTGCCACCTAGAGCCGCCGGGCCGTGGACACCATGGACAGCGACCGCAAGCCCGCGGATGTCGGGCCGCTTGTCGCTGGCGCGCGCCGCCGCGCCGTTGGAGAGCCGGACCCACGCCTCGTAGCTTCCGGGTCGCGCGAACACGCCTTGGCAGTAGGGTTCCGGCAGGCCAGCTTTGACCTCAAGGGTGGCGCCAAGGCCGAGCACCTGCTTGCGGTGCAGCGCCCGGCCGGCACCGTGGCGCGCGGTCTTTTGCGCCTGCAGTTCTGTGAACTGTCGGGCATAGTGTGCAAAGCGCGCTTCTTCGTCGTGGCCGATGGTCTCTTTCCAGCCCGTGCTCGGAGCATTTGCCATGGGATCCGCCGTGTTTGCGCGCCACAGGCTCGCGTGAGTCGCGGAGCGTCGCAGCCAGCGGGTTCGGCGTCAACCGCGGGCGAACCGCACGCCCCCCGTCGGCGCGCCCAAGCGGCTGAATTGGACCACCCCGGCCACTTGCGCTAGATCGGCCCACAAGCGCAGCCGCGCTCCTGGACACGGCATGGCAGACCCGCAAAATGGCGCGCGCAATACCTTTGATGTGCTGGTGGTCGGCAGCGGCGCCGCGGGCCTGTCGCTGGCGCTCAACCTCGGCGCCCGCGCCAGCGTTGCCATCTTGACCAAGCGCGGTCTGTCGGACAGCAACACCAGCCTGGCACAGGGCGGGATCGCGGCGGTGCTCGACCCGGTCAGCGACGACCCGGCCCGCCATGTCAGCGACACGCTGATAGCCGGCGCTGGTTTGTGCAAGCCCGAGACGGTCGAACTGGTCGTCGGCGCCGGGCCTGCCGCAATCGCCCAATTGCGCGCGCGCGGCGTGGCTTTTGACGCCGACGAGGCCGGACAGTTGCACTTGACGCGCGAGGGCGGCCACTCGGCGCGGCGGGTCGCGCACCAGGCAGACTCGACGGGCTACGCAATTGAGTCGGCGCTGGTCCAGCGGGTCCGCGAGAGTCCGAACATCACGGTATTTGAGCACCACCAGGCCGTCGACCTCATTACTCGCGCGCGGCTGGCGCGCCGGTCGGGCCGCGGCACGCCGGGTTGGAAAGGCGACCGCGTGCTCGGCGTCTACGCCTTGGACATCGCCCGCGATCGCGTCGAGGCCTTCGCGGCAAACGTGGTGGTTCTGGCGACCGGCGGATCGGGCAAGATCTACCGCTACACCACCAATCCCGACGTGGCGACGGGCGACGGCGTGGCGATGGCGTGGCGGGCGGGCGCACGGGTGGCCAACATGGAGTTCTTCCAGTTCCACCCCACGTGCCTCTACCACCCGCTGGCCAAGAACTTTCTGATTTCTGAAGCCTTACGGGGCGAGGGTGGCATCTTGCGCAACCGCAAGGGCGAGGCCTTCATGCCGCGCTACGACCCACGCAAGGACCTGGCGCCGCGCG
>SXRM01000069.1 GCA_005792545.1 Pseudomonadota bacterium
CTTTCCGCGATCGTCCCGCCAATCGGGCTCTGCCGAAGAAACCTTGTATAGTTCACTGATTAGTTCGCCAGGTGTCACGGCGGGCCGCCGCAGATCACAGGTCTGCGGCAAACCAGTTGATCGCGGTAGGCATTATCTGTAAACTGTTTCGGAGGTTAGCGATCTAGCGATCGCCCTGCGCGCGAACCATCGCTTTCTTGCGCCCCATGCCACATGCGGATAGAGTCGCGATTTGCGACGTGCCGGATCGCCCGGCGCCGCCTTCACTCGTCCGCCCAATAGGTCCCACGTGCAAGCGATTTTCTGGGGCGTGCGCGGCAGTTACCCGACCCCGGGACCCGAGACGGTCCGTTACGGGGGCAATACCGCCTGCGTAGAAATCCGCAGCACGGACGGCGACCGGGTCGTCATCGACGCCGGCACGGGGCTGGCACGCCTGGGCGAGGCGCTCGCTGCCAGCAACGAGGCGGGCGGCAGCTTTGACCTGTTGCTGTCGCACCTGCACTGGGACCACGTGCAGGGGCTGCCCTATTTCGCGCCGTGCCACCACGACAAAGCGCGAGTGGCCATCCACGCATTGCGGCCCGACGTCGTCAAGCTGCGCGACATCGTCCGCGGCGTGGCGCGTCACGCCTTCTTTCCAGTGGCGCTCGACGACATGGCCGCCCAGTTCGACTTCCACGAGGTACACCCGGGCCGGCGCTTTCGGGCCACTGCCTTTGCGGTGCGGCCGTTTCGCCTCAATCACCCATTTGGCGCCGTCGGCTACCGCATCGACGGGCAGGATGGCAGTTGCGCCTACGTCTGCGATACGGCGCCGTTTGACTTGCTGCTGCATAAGAAGCACTTCTTGAAGGGTCCTGAGCCGCTGTCGCCTTCCGACCGCCGCCAGTTGCAGGCCCTGCGTGCGTCGCTGCTGCACGCGGTGCAGGGCTGCGATACGGTCATCTACGACACGCACTACACCCAGGACGAGTACGCGCGCTTTCCGCACTATGGCCACTCGACCCCCGACCACGCCTTGGACCTGTTGGCTGGCCAGGGCGTCGCGCGGTTGGTGTTGTTCCATCACGCGCCCAATCACTCCGACGCCATGATGGACGAGATCGACGCGCAGTACCGCCGCAAAGGCGAGACGCTGGGCATCGAGGTCGTGACGGCGCGCGAAGGGATGGCGCTGGCGGTCGGTTCTCGCGCCCGCAGCGCTCCACGGCGCATCCAGGCGGTCGCATGAAGATCCGCTTTTGGGGCGTGCGCGGCTTCTACCCAGCTGCCGGCCCGGATTATGTGCGCTATGGTGGCAACACTGCGGCCCTGGAGATCGTCAGCGACGCCGGCAACCGCATCGGCATCGACTTTGGCACTGGTGCAGTGCCGTTTGGCCGGGCGCTGCTTGGCGCGGGATTCGGCGCGGGCAAGGGTGTTCTGCCGGTCCTGCTCAGTCACACCCATCTAGACCACACGGCGGCGATGCCGTTTTTCGTCCCGGTGTTCATCCCGGGCAACAAGATTGACGTCTACGGCGCGGCTTCTAACACCAAGCTTTATGACGTTCTAGAAGCGCTGTTCGATCCGCACGTCTGCCCGATCAACAGCCAAAAGAACCTGAACGCCAGCATTACCGTGCACGACGTCAGCGACGGGCCGGTCGCCATCGACGGCTTCAAGGTGCAGGCGCTGCGGGTGCCGCATGGTCGGGCCACCGGCGTGGCGTGGCGCATCGAAGCCGACGGCAGGTCGCTGGCGATCGTGACCGCGATCGACCATCCGGCCAACGGGCCCTTGGCCGCGGCGGTCGAGCTCGCGCGCGACGTCGACCTGTTGCTCCACGACGCCGCCTGGCATAGCCGTAGCGACCATTACAGCCAGCGCTGGGGCGGCGCAACGGCGGCCACGGCGGTGGCGGTCGCACGGATGGCGGGGGCGCGCAAGCTGCTGCTCACCCACCATGCGCCGCACCACACCGACCGCGATCTGGACGCCTTGCTCGCCGAAGCGCAGACCTTGAGCGACGTGCCGGTTCTCGCAGCCATGGAAGGGGAGACGCTCGATGTCTAGCCGTCGACTGCGTCAACCTGCGCTGGTCGCCGCCGGGATTGCCGCGCTCGGCTTGGGCGCCTGGTCGGCGTGCGAATCCGTGAGGGCGTGCGACACTTCGGCGACGGCAGGCCTCGTCATCACGGTGACGCAGAACCTGAACGGCCCCATCCTCTGCGACGCTGAGGTTACGGTCTCCGATGGCGCCACCACCGAAAAGGTGTCGGCGCAGGGCTCGCCGTGCGTCTATACCGCCGCCTACGAGAAGCCGGGCACCTACACCGTCATCGCGACCAAGGCTGGGCTCAAGTCCGCCACCAAGACCGGCATCGTCGTCAACATGGGCGAGTGCCACGTCGAGCCACAGCAGGTCACGCTGGTTCTGGAACTGTAGGCCCCGCGGCCGCCACCTTGTGATCAAGTACCTCGGCTCCAAGCGCACGCTGCTGCCGCTAATTCGCCGCACGGTTGCTGCGCTCGGCACGTCGCGATCTGTGCTGGATCTGTTTTCGGGCACCAGCCGGGTCGGGCATGCGCTCAAGGGCGACGGCTACCAGGTTTTTGCCAACGATCACAACGCCTATGCGGCCACGCTGGCGCGCTGCTACGTCCAGGCCGACCTTGGCGATGTCGAACAGCAAGCGCGACAGCTCATCGCCGAGTTCAACGTGCTGCCTGGCCAACCCGGCTACGCGACTGCGGTCTGGTGCGAGCAGAGCCGGTTCTTTCACCCGGCCAATGGCGCGCGCATCGACGCCATCCGCGAGGCCATCGCCGCCAAGGCGCTGCCACCCGAACTGCACGCGGTGCTGCTGGTATCGCTGATGGAGGCCGCCGACCGCGTCGACTCGACGACTGGCGTGCAGATGGCGTACTTGAAGCAGTGGGCGGCGCGGGCGCACAAACCGCTGGAGCTGCGTATGCCACAGGTGCTGGCGCAGGCCCGCGCGGGCAAGGGTCAAGCCCACCAGCTGGACGCGATTGCGGCGGTGGCCCAGTTGCACGCCGACGTCGCCTACCTTGATCCGCCGTACAACGCCCACAAATACCTGGGCAATTACCACATCTGGGAGTCGCTAGTGCTGTGGGACAAGCCCGATGTCTACGGCACGGCCTGCAAGCGTACCGACGTGCGGCAACGCAAAAGCGATTTCAATTCAGCTGTCAACGCCGCGGCCGCCATGCAGCAGGTCATTGACGGCGTGCAAGCCCGGTGGTTGCTGGTCTCGTTCAACAACGAGGGCTTTTTCGACCGCGCACAGCTACAGACGATGTTGGCGCGGCGCGGGCCGGTGGCGGTCATCCAGACCGACTTCAAGCGCTACGTGGGCGCCCAGATCGGCATCTACAACCCGGAGGGTCAGCGCGTCGGCAAGGTCAGCCACCTGCGCAATCTGGAGTATCTGTTTGTCGTCGGGCCGGAAGCGGACCGGGTGGTGGCAGAGGTGACCGAGCAAGCGCAGCCTTCGCTGTTTTGACAACGCTCAGCCGCGGATCTGCTGCGCAAGGTAGTTCTGCTCACCCACCTGGCTGATGAGCGTCAGTTGCGCCTCGAGCCAGTCCAGGTGCTCTTCCTCAGAAACCAAAATCCCAGCCAGCAATTCACGGCTGCCGTTGTCTGAAAGCCGCACGGCCGCCTCGATGCCCTTGTTGAGTCGGGCGATCGCTTCGACTTCGAGTTGCCTGTCCGACTCCATCATCTCCTTGACCGACTGGCCGATGCGCAGCTTCCACAGCCGCTGGCAGTTCGGCAGACCGTCCAAGTACAGCACGCGTTCGATGACCTGGTCAGCGTGCTTCATCTCGTCGATCGACTCGGCGCGGATCTTGGCGTACAGCGCCTTGTAGCCCCAGTTCTGGCACATCTTGGCGTGCACGAAGTACTGGTTGATGGCGGTCAACTCGGCGGTCAGCACCTCGTTGAGCACCTCGATAATCTCTGGATTGCCCTGCATGTTCGCCCCTTGCCAGCAACGGTGACCGCTGCGCGCCCGTCGAGCATCGCACCCTGCCTGGAACTTGACAACTGAAAATGAAATTCATAATCATGGTCACACGGGCCGACGCCCGCTCGCCCAGACCATGTACGTGTGCATCTGCAAGAACGTCAGTGACAGCCAGGTCCGCTCGGCGATTGAAAAAGGCGCCCGGACCGTTGAGGCCGTCGGTCGCGCCACCCGTGCGGGTACCTGCTGCGGGGCCTGCCACGACGAGATTGATGACCTGATCGACCGTCACGCCAAAGTCACGGCGAAGGAGCGCGTGCCGTTTGGCCAGCTCATCGGCATCGGGCAGCTGTCGCTCGCCGGCTGAGCGGCCGCATTCTCCGCTGTGCCTACGCTTGGGCCTTGGCTTTGGGCTTGGGCGCAGCGCCACCGCCTTTACTCGCCCACAGTACATCGACCGACAGCAGGCCTGGCCCGGTCGCTGCGATGACCATCGCCATCGTCAGATAGGCCATGGCGACCTCGGACGTGAAGTCGAATTGGTGGTTGAAGGTCGTCCAGTGCGCCGAGGCCATCGCCACTGCCATCACGGCCACCAACGGTCCAGCGGCAAACCGCGCCAGCAAGCCCACCAACACCAACGCGCCGAACACTACTTCCTGACCGGCAGCGAGCGCCAGGTTCAGCCGACCGCCGCCCGGCAACTTCCAATCGTCGCGGCCACAGAGCTTTAGCCCCTCAAACCACGCCACAGTTTTGGCCGCGTCATCGGCGCAGCTTTGAGCGCGTTCTTTCTCGCAGTTGGCGCCGACCTTGGCCAGGCAGTCGGCGTCGGTGCCGCAGCCGCTTTTGGCCTCTTTTTCGCACTCTGGCAGCGGCGACGTTGCACATTTGCCTTGCAGCTTGGCGATCTTGCCCTGGCCGGCGATGACGAGGCCCCCGCCCAACACCACCCGCACGGCGAGCAGCGCCAACGACAGCCCGAGCGCGCGCTGGGGCACCAGTTTACTGCGGATCCACGCGATCATCGGGTCGCCTCGGCCGGCCGCGGCCACGGGCTCATCGTCGCACCAGTGGGCGCTTTGTCACGATTTTGGCGGCCTGCGCGGTCCGCCCCGTGCGTAGGTGCGCGGTTGCGGCAAAGCCGCCGCACCGGCCTGACCATCGGCGGCGGTCGGCAGGTGTTTGCGCGCCGGGCCTGCGGCGAGCGCTGACCGGTGGCGGACATCCAGATCGCCCGGCACCGACCCGCCGTCCTGGGCGATCATGGCCTTGAAGTCCGCGGGTAGTGGCGCCTTGACTTCCAGGTGCGCGCCCGTCGTCGGGTGCGCGAATTGCAGCGACCGCGCGTGCAACATCACCCGTGGCGCCAGTTGTCGCGACAGGGCGCCGCCGTACAGGTAGTCACCCGCGATCGGGCTACCCGCCGTCGCCAGCGCCACGCGGACCTGGTGCTTGCGGCCCTGCTCGGGAATCACCCGCACCAACGCAAACCGCCGACCCCGCGCCAGCACTTCGACTTCGCTGTCCGCATGCGCGCCTTCGGTCTGCACGACCGTCATCCGCTCGCCCGACCCGACCCGCTGGGGGCGCAGCTGCTGCGACAGGCGCTGCCAGCGCACGGTCGGCACCGGCGAGCACAGCGCCAGGTACATCTTGAGCACTTTGCGGTTGCGGAACAGGCTGTTGACCGTCTCGGCGACGGCCTGTCCGCGGGCAAACAGCAGCACGCCGCTGGTGTCGCGGTCCAAGCGGTGCACCAAATGCAGCTCAGCCGGATCGCGACCGCGGGCCACCTCGCGCGCCTGCGCCCAGGTCAGCGCGCTGTGGGTGGCGTCGTCGGCGTGCGCCAACAAGCCAGCAGGCTTGTCGATCGCCAGCAGGTGGTCGTCTTCAAAGAGCACCAGCGGTGCGGAGGCGGTCATTGGCGTGATCGTAGGGGCGATCCGCGTCGCGGCCCGCCAAATTGCGCAAAAGCCGCAGCAATTTCCCGTGGTTGCTTGTGTTGCGGTCGGGGTGACTGGATTTGAACCAGCGACTCCTTGCTCCCGAAGCAAGTGCGCTACCAGGCTGCGCTACACCCCGAATTTCCAGTGGCTTTTCCGGGTTGAGACCGGCAGGCGCCACCAAGCGCCCGACGTCCAAAGACGCGCGAGCGGGGCGACAGGATGCATGAGGTAGGCGCGGGTGTCAAGGTTGGGCCAGGCCAAATCCTCAACCCCAGCCATCGCCAATCGCCGATCTGGCGCAAGGGGAAGATTCTGCAATACTTCGCAGTTCCACCGGAGCGCGGTGGTCGCCGCCGGTTGTTACAACGCATGAAAACCTGGTTCCTTTCGCTCATCCTGCCCACCGTCGCGGTGCTCATGGCGCTCGGTGCGCCGGCTCACGCGGCGTGCAAAGAGGCCTTCTTCGATTGCACCCGCAAGGGCGAAGACGGCATGAGCTTCTACAACCTCAAAGAGTTGCGCGCCAAGCGTCTGAGCGACGGCCAGATCGCCAAGCAATGCCGCCTCGTGTCCGCTGATCCAGCCGGCTGCAACTGGCGCGGCGGCGGCGGTGCGGTCAGCGGCGGCGGCCAGACCATCGTGCTCACCGACGCCGCGCCCGTCACGCCCACGCCCGCGGCACCGGGTGCGAAGCGCGACGCCTGGGGCAAGCGGTCGCCGACTCCGGCACCGGTCGAACCCGCGCCGACACCGCCCGCGGCGATCGATGACGGGATCTACGCCAAAGAGATCGCCGTCGCTGCCGATCGTTACAAGCTGCCCGCACAGTTGGTGCGCGCGGTGATGATGGTTGAGAGTGGCGGCAACCCCAACGTGGTGTCGTCGGCTGGCGCGGTGGGCCTGATGCAGCTGCTGCCCGCGACCGCACAGGCTTTGGGCGTCGACGACATCCGCGATCCGGCCCAGAACATCATGGGCGGCGCGCGCTTCTTGCGGGTGCTGGCAAACCGATTTGCCGGCGACATGGTGCAGGTGCTGAGCGGCTACCACGCAGGGTCGATGAAGGTGCAGCGCCGCGGCGCCACGCCCTACGCCGCGACCGACGACTACGTCCGCAAGATCCTCAAGTTGTACTACCAGCTGCGCGACGCCGCCCAAAGGCCTGCGAGCGCGCGCGGTGCAGGTGCCGGATGACGAGAACCTCCAATGGTCCTGGCGCGCTGGCAGCGCTGTTTTGCGCGATCGCTGCGGTCGCCTGCGCCGAGTCGGCCAAGCAGGTGACGGTGGTGGCCTGCGCCAAGGACGGCACCTGTCCAAGCGGGCAGTGCTGTAGCGCCGGCCTCTGCCAGCCCTGTGGCGCAGCCAGTAGCGACTCCGCAACCGCAGCGGACGGCGCTGCCGGTGGCGGTCAGGCAGGTGACGCTGCGGCTCTGGGTGGTGGCGAAGTCGCGGCAGAAGCGGCGGCCGTTTGCGAAGCGGATCCCTCTGGCGGCCCCTCACCGCGCGGCGACGTGGCAGCCGGTTATGCCGGCGGCAAGCTGGTCGTGCTGTACGGCGACGAGGGCGCACCGCTGCAATGCCAGTCGAACCCCAAGTACACCAGCGATGCCCACGTGTTCGACCCGTGCAAAGGCTGGGAGGCGCCCAAGTCGGCCGCGATGCCCGCGCCGCGCGCGCGTGCCGCGCTGGCCTACGACCGCGACAACGACGCACTGTGGCTGTTCGGCGGCCGCTACCGCAAGACCAACAGCGGCCCCTACACCAACTACAACGACCTGTGGCGCTACGGCGGCAGCGACGGCCAGATGCTGCTGGTCGACGAAGGCAAGGCCGGGCCAGCCGCGCGCTCCAACACCTGCATGGGCTACCAGCGCCAGACCCAAAAACTGTGGGTGTTCGGCGGCAACAGTTCGACGAGCGGCCTGCAGTTCACGCCGCTGGCCGACCTGTGGAGCTACGACGCCGGCAGCGCGCAGTGGGCCAAGGTCGCGACCACCGGCACGGCGCCGAGCGCCCGCCTCTTTCACAGTTGCGCAGTCAGCGACGACGGCAAGCTGCTGCTGGTCTACGGCGGCGGCGGCGTCAACGCATTTCAGGGTCCCTTCTACGGCGACACCTTCGTGTTGGACCTGGCAACGCTGGTGTGGTCGACCGTCGCCGGACCGGCGCCGATGGCGCGCATCAAAGCCGGTATGGCCACGGCGCCGGACAGTTCGACCATCTGGCTTTTCGGCGGACACGACGACGGCGCGGTCGGTAATCGCAACGATCTGTGGCAGTTCGATGCCGCTCAGCTCGGCTGGAAGGTCATCCACAAGGGCGACCTCGGCGCCAACGACAACCCCGACGTGGTGTTCAAGCCGGCCAACGCGTTTTGCGACTTCCCGCCGGATTTCATGGTGCTCGACAAGGCGTCGCCCGAGCGCCGCGAGGCCATGGGCCTGACAGCCGATACCAAGGGCAACTTGTGGATGTTCGGCGGCAAGAGCGACTGCGGCGTGCTGCGCGACGTCTGGCGCTACGAGCCCAAAGGCGCCGGCTGGGTCAACCTGGACGACACCACCATCGGCTGGAGCTGCGATCGCTACAAGAAGCCTTGCAACACCCTGTGCAACTGACCGGAGGACCCCTTGAAAGCGACGCTCTTGCTCCTCACGCTGGCCCTGGCCGCCTGCACGACCACCACCACGCCCACCGACGGCCAGTGCCCGTTCGGCTCGCCCGTGGTCGGCAATGCCAATGGACTCCTGCACGGTGTCGGCTGCACCGACAACAGCCAGTGCAAGTACGGCACCTGCACCAAGACCGCGATGCAACAGGGCAAGTCGTCCACTACCGGCGTGTGCACCAAGCAGTGCTCGTGCGGCGGCACCACCTCGCAGTGCTCGATCGATAACGACGACACCAAGGGCCTGGCCTTTACCTGCATCAAAGCCGCCAGTGGCTCCGGCAGCGAGTGCGGCGTCACCTGCAAGACCGACGCCGACTGCGGCAAAATCAACCCGAACCAGCCGTACTGCGTCACCGGCGTCAAGGGCGTGTTCTCGGCCGGGGCGCTCAAGGTCTGCTCGTCGCAAAAGCAGTCGTAGCCGGCCGCGCGCAATCGCACTACACTGGCCGCCCATGAAGCTCACCGCTACCGTTCACGGCCAGTCGTACGCGTTCACCAGCGTCAAAGATGCGCTCAACCGCGCCAGCGAAGAGAAATCGGGCGATCGCGCCGCCGGCCTCGCCGCCCGCTCGACGTCGGAGCGGGTCGCCGCCAAGCGCGTCCTCGCTGACCTGCAGTTGCGCCACCTGTATGAGCATCCGTCCGTACCCTACGAAGCGGACGAGATCACGCGGCTCATCGTCGACGACCTCGACCAGCGCGCCTACCAGCGGGTGCACGCCTGGACCGTGGGGCAGTTGCGCGAGTGGCTGCTCGACCGCAGGACCAGCGGCGAAGACGTCGCGGCCATCACCCCTGGCCTGACACCCGAGATGGCCTCGGCGGTCTGTAAGCTCATGTCGACCATGGATCTGGTGGTCGCTGGCCGCAAGATCCGCGTGGTGCGGCGCTGCAACAACACCATCGGGCTGACCGGGCGCATCAGTTCGCGGCTGCAGCCCAACCACCCGGTCGACGACGTGGCCGGCATCTTGGCCGCCGTCAAAGACGGGCTGTCGTATGGCAACGGCGACGCGGTCATCGGCATCAATCCGGCGACGGAGTCCACCGAAAACACCGCGGCCATCCTGCACGCCGTCAAGGACTTGATGCGGCAGCACCGCATTCCGACCCAGGTGTGCGTGCTGGCGCACGTCACCGTGCAAATGGACGCCATTACACGATTCCAGGCGCCGGTCGATCTGTGCTTCCAGTCGCTCGCCGGTACCGAGAAAGCCAATCGCAACTTCGGCATCTCGGTGCCGCTCATCAACGAAGCCGCCGACCTGACCCGCCGCGAGGGCTCAGCCCAGGGCCCGCACGTGATGTACTTCGAGACCGGCCAAGGTACCGCGCTGTCGGCCAACGCCCACTACGACACCGACCAGACCACCATGGAGGCGCGCACCTACGGCTTCGCACGCCGCTACGAGCCGTTTTTGGTCAATAGCGTCGTC
>SXRM01000070.1 GCA_005792545.1 Pseudomonadota bacterium
CCTGTCCCTGTCCCTGTGCCTGTCCCTGTGCCTGTCTCTGTGCCTGTCTCTGTGTCGGCACCTGCCCCTGCCTGCGTCCCGCCTGCCACGGTCTGTGGCGTGGCCGCCGGCTCGGACTTGCTCCCCGCGGAGATCGCGATCCACGCGACCGCCGCCACGGCCACGGCAGAAGCCCCTGCCGCGATGAGCTTAAGCGGCCGCGTCGGCGGCGTCTCGGGTAGTTCGTCGGTCGGCCGGTGCCGCGGATCGGGCAATTCGAGCACCATCGGCGCCGACGGCGGGCGACTCGAAGGCGAACTGGGGCTCACCGGCGCCGCGGCAGGCGCGCTCGGTGCCCTCGGCAAGGCGGCGGGCGCACTCGACGGCCGGGGTGCCGCGGCGGGCGCGCTGGGCGCTCGGGGCAGTGCGGCAGGGCCGCTCGGCGGCCTTGGCGCTGCGGGCTTGCCGACGTCGAAACCGGGTGGCACCGGTGTCGCTTTGCCTGTCAATGGCGTCATCGATGCTGGGGCCGACGGTGGCCGAACCGCGGCGCGCGGCGACGAGGCCGCCTTGGCGGCGGCGACTTCGCCCGGCATCGGCAACGGCGGCGGGGTACCCGCCTGCACGTCGGGCACACCGCCGCTGCTCGCCCAGGCATGCAGCAGTTCGTTGTCCAAGTCGATGACGGCGTCGGTGCCCGGGTGGCGCGCGGCCGCGACTCGCTCCAACGCCGTGCGCATCGACCGCGCGTCGGCAAAGCGGTCGTCGGGCGCTTTGGCCAGGGACTTGGCCAGCACTTCGGCCAGTGCCTCCGACACTTCGCCCGGAGCCACCTCGCGGGGGTCGGGCGCGGCCTCATAGCGGTGGCGGTACATCAGCTGCAAGGGGTCGTTGCCTTCGAAAGGCAGTTGCCCGGTTGCGCAGCGAAACAGCACCACTGCCAGCGAATACAAATCGCTGCGGCCGTCGACGTCCTGACCAACGCACTGTTCCGGGCTCATGTAGGCTGGCGTGCCGAGCGCGGTGCCGGATCCGGTCAGCGAGCTGCCGCGGATGCGCGCAATGCCGAAGTCGAGCAGCTTGACCACGCGGTCTTCGCCCGGCACCTCCGCCAGCACCATGTTCGCCGGCTTGAGGTCGCGGTGGACCAGATCACTGGCGTGGGCCTCGGACAGGCTGCGCAGCGCCGAAATTCCGATTTCACAGGCTTTTTGCTCGCCGAGCACCTTGCCGAAAAGCTCGGCTTCGCGCAGCACGCGCTCCAGCGACGGCCCGACCAGCATCTCCATGGCCATGAACAGCGCGCCGTTTTCGGCCTGGCCGAAATCGTAGAGCCGCACGGTGTTGGGGTGCCGCAACTGCGCAGTAATCTTAGCTTCTTGAAAAAAGCGCCGAATCGCAGCGTCGCCCTGATCCTCGCCGTCCAACGCCAGGAACTTGAGCGCCACCTGCTGCCCGGTCGACACATGCCGAGCCGAATACACCGCGCCAAAACCGCCGCGGCCGAGCAGGACTTCGATGCGGTAGCGGCCGGCGACGACGGAGGCTGGCGCGAACTTGAGGCCTTCTTGGCCGACGATGGCGCGAACGACGGTCGGCGTGCCGTCCCAGGCGCAGGTTTCGCCGGAGGCGTCGCGGCCGCAGGCGGGACAGAAGCGCGGATCTTTGGTGGAGGGTGAGGTCACGGTCGAATTGGGCCTGCCGTGCGCCGGCAACCGCTTGGACGCGGCGCGACCGTTTAAGGTCGCACAGCGGGAGCGGTGAGGCAAGGCGAAAGGCAAAGATTTTCGGGATCAACCACTTGCCTGGCATTGCCAACCGAGCCCTTTGGGCGGCACGATTGCCGCCGCGGCCCTGCCCTGGCCAGCCGAGGATCACCTGACTGTCGCCCACCCTGCCTTTGGCCGAACGATCGCCGTAGTCGGCTGCGGTGGACTCGGCGTACCCGCGGCGTGGACGCTAGCTGCGTCCGGGGCGCACAGGCTGGTGTTGGTGGACGCCGACCGGGTCGAGCTCGGCAATCTGCATCGGCAAGTCCTCTATGGCGAAGGGGACGTGGGCGCCTCGAAGGCCGAGCGGTTGGCCGCGGCGTTGCGGCGCCGCTTTGCTGGGCTCGCGGTCGAAGTGCGCGCTGCGCGGGTGGACGCCGACAACGCCCAGACCGTGTTGCGCGACTGCAGCGCAGCCATCGAGTGCACCGACGACGCTTTGTGCAAATTTGCCATTAACGACTGGTCCATCGCCGCGCCCGACCGCACCGCGACCATCGCCGCCGCGATTGGCCGGCGCGGACAGTGGTTTACGGTGCGGCCGGCGGGTCCGTGCTACCGCTGCCTGTTCGAGCGCCCTCCCGCTGCCGAGGCCTTGGCGACGTGCAGCATCGCTGGCGTCATCGGACCCGTTGTCGGCATCGTTGGCAGCCTCGCCGCCAGGTCGTTGTGGCGGGCGTTGACCGGCCAAGCCGACGCGGCCGATGGCGCGCTGGTCCGCTGGACGCCGCGCGGCGCGTTGCGAACGCCAGTCCCACCGGCCGACGATTGCGTTTGCCGGGGCGCCGCTTATTCTGTGCGCCCCGTCGGCGGCCAAATGGCCGACTGACCCCCCTCTTTTTTGCCCTGGAGCCCAAAGGTCCATGCCGACGCTCAAGATCCCGACGCCACTGCGCAAGTTCACCGCCGAAAAGGCCGAAGTCGAGGTTGCCGGCGGCACCGTCGGCGAAGCGCTGACGGCGGCCAACGCCGTTCACCCCGGTCTGCTCGCCAAGATTGTCGACGACGAGGGCAAAATCCGCCGCTTTATCAACGTGTACGCCGGCGACGAGGACGTACGTTTCTTGGACGGCCTGCAGACCGTGGTCGGCGCCAAGGACGAGATCTCGATCATTCCGGCCATTGCCGGCGGCGCGGACTGATGGGCCTGCTGCGCGATCCGGCGCAGTTGGTCGAGCGCTACGGCCGGCAACTGCTGGTGCCCGGGGCGGACTTCGAAGGCCAGCAAAAGCTGCACCGTCTCGCAGCTGTGTTCGGCGCCGACGCTTCGCCGGTTGCCCAGGCTGCCGCCGAAGTCGCCGCGCACTATCTGGTGGGCGCCGGTCTGGGCCGAGCGGTGGCGCCCTCTGCATGGGCCGCCGGGCTTGCAGGTCAAGACAGCCACCTGCAGCTGCTGGACAACCCAGCAGGCGCTGGCCCGCCGGTGGCGCAGTTCTGGTTTGCCGCGCGACCGTATGGGGCCAGTGTCGACATCGCGTTGACCGACGCCGGCGACGGCTGGCAAGCGGGCGCGACCGGTCCAGCGCGCGTGGTGACCCTGCGGCTAGAGCTTGGCGCACCCGCGGAGCCGGGCGATGCCATTGTCCTGGGCGCGCTCGCCGCTGATCTGGTGGTGCAAGACGCGCTGCATTTGGAGACCTTGCCGGCGCTGGTGACGGTGGACTGGCGCGAGCCGACGGCGCCGGCGGTGCACAAAGTGGTGCGCGCTATCGATACGGCCGGGCCGGCTGTGCCGCAGGTTGGTGCGGGGCTGCTGGCTGAATTGCGTGGCCTGCCCGACCAACTGGCGGTGGTGCAAGCCGAGTGCGAGGCACGCTATCCCCTGGAGGCCTGTGGGCTGCTGCTGCGCGATGCCAGCGGCACCCTGCTTGCGACCGCCGCGCCCAATCTGCAAGACCGCTACCACGCGCTCGACCCGGCGGCGTATCCGCGGACGGCGCGGACTGCCTACAAGCTCAACGAACGCCTGATTGCCAAGGCGGCCGACGCCGGCCAGACGCTGGTGGGCATTTGGCACTCCCACTGTGATGCTGGGGCGTACTTCTCGGCCGAGGATGTGCGGTGCGCGGCGCCCAACGACCAGCCGCTGTATCCGGGGGTCGCGTACTTGGTGGCCAGTGTCGTCGGCGGCAAGGTTGCCGGGTTGCAGATGTACCACTGGGATGCGGGACGGCTGGGGTTTGGGGCGGAGGCGGCGTAGGCGGGCCGACAGGCGCGCGATTCGCGATGGGCAGTGGCGCAAGCATAGGCCTGCCCGGCACCGGGCTACCCAACCGGCCAGAACCGCCGCAAATCAAAGGTGACGGCCTCAAACGGCGGCAGGCGCACCTTGCGATCCATGCCGCCGGCCGTCAGTTGCAAGCCGTACTGGCCCTCGCGCAGCACAAACACTTCGATGGTCTGCGCCAGCGGGTCGACCAACCACACGACCGGGACGCCGTGCTGCCGATACACCGGTACTTTGCGCATGCGGTCGTGGCGCGCGGTGCCCGGCGAGACCACTTCGCACACCCAGTCTGGAACGACGTCAAACCACGCCGTTGCCGGCAACTGCGGCAAGCGTTCCAACCGCCATCCGGCCAGGTCGGGAACCAAGACGTGGCTGCCGCCGTCGTCGTCGGGAAAATGCAGTTCGGGTTCAAACAAGATGCGCCAGCCGCCCGGCTTGCGCGGGCCGCCGCCAGCGACTCGGCGGAACTTCGGGCCGATTTCCATGCCCAAATGCGAGGTGACCTCGGCATGCGGACCGGCTGGCCGCGGCTGCAGCGACAACGTGCCGTCGATGATCTCGGCGACGTTGTGCGGTGGCGCGTCGAGGACCGCCTGGTAGGTGGCGCGTTTTTGAGTCGGTTTGGCAGCGAAAGCAGGCATGGCGCACCTCGCAGGGTAGGATAGCATACGGGCCAGAGGCGGTGAAACGGGGCGGCGGGGTGGGACATGACCAGCAAATGACCTTGGGGCCACGCTACGCCAAGCCCACTTACGGGTGCCCGCGCTCGCAGTTGCAAGTCCGCCATTGGAGGATTTCGTCGCTGAAGCGTGGACCGGAGGAGCACGGGCTTAACATCACATAACTTGAGCAAACTGCCGGCATGGCGCACAATCTATGTGGTGTTAAACCCGCTCAGGACACGAACATGCCGAGAATCACCCCGCCGTTGCCACCGCGCCTTCAGCGCACGCTTGCTGGCCTCGGACACAGGCTGCAGCTGGCGCGTTTGCGCCGCCTGTGCACGGCCGAATTGGTGGCAGAGCGCGCTGGAATCAGTCGAGCGACGCTGAGCCGCGCGGAACACGGCGACCCGGCGGTGGCGCTGGGCACCTACGCGCGCATCTTGCTGGCGCTCAATCTGGACGGCGATCTGGATGCCATCGCGCGCGACGACGAGCTCGGCCGCAAGCTACAGGACTTGGCCTTGACGACGCCCAAGCGGGTGCGGACACGTGGCGGCAAGGCGCAGGCGCCATGAAGGCAGTGGCGGACAGTGTCGAGGTCGTCCTGGACTGGGATGCGCTCGGCGGGCAGCGTCGCGTCGGCACGCTGCATGTCGATGCAGCCCGCGGTGTGCAGGTCTATTCGTTTGAGTATGACGCCGCCTGGCTTGCCGATAACCGCGGCGTGCCGTTGGACCCGGACCTTGCGCTTATGCGTGGACGCAGCTGGCCGCGCCCAAACAGGGACAACTTTGGCGTTTTCCTGGATTCCGCACCGGATCGCTGGGGCCGGACATTGCTACAGCGTCGCGAAAACTGGCAGGCGCGCAAAGAGGGTCGCAAGCCGCGCGTGCTGCGGCAGTGGGATTTCCTGCTGGGCGTAGAAGACGTCACCCGGTTGGGCGCCTTGCGGTTTCGCCGGCCGCCAGATGCCGTTTTCGTGGCGGACAGCGGCGCGCTGGCCGTACCCCCAGTCTCCGATCTGCGCGAACTCGCTGCGGTGGCTGCTGCCATCGACCGCGACGAGGGCGACGTGAGCGAGGAGCAAGAAGGCAGGTGGCTGCGACAGCTGGTGGCACCGGGCTCTTCGCTGGGCGGCGCGCGACCCAAGGCCGTGGTACGAGATGAGTCGGGCTTTTTGTGCCTGGCAAAGTTCCCTGCCCGGCTGGACCGGTTCAACGTCGGCGCCTGGGAGTTTGTGCTGAACCAGCTCGCATGGCAGGCCGGTATTGCTGTGCCGGATGCACGGCTGCTGGACTTGAGCGAATTCGGATCGACGCTATTGACGCGCCGGTTCGACCGCACGGCGTCGGGTGCGCGAATTCCCTATGCGTCCGCGATGACGTTGCTAGGCAGAGCCGACGGCGATGTGGGCGCGAGCTACCTCGAACTGACAGAGCTGCTCATGCGCCAGGGCGCTAAAGCCCGCGCGGACACGTGCGAACTGTTTGCGCGCGTGCTTTTCAACGTGGCCGTCAGCAATACCGACGACCACCTGCGCAATCACGGCATGTTTCTGACACAGACCGGCTGGACCTTGGCGCCAGCGTTCGACGTCAACCCGAACCCGCACGGTGGTCCCCACGCACTGTTGCTCGACGAACTGCACGATGAGGGTGACCTGGACACGGTCATGGCCAGCCATCGGTCGTTTGGGCTGACCGCGGCAGAGGCCAATCGGGCGCTGCAAGCAGTGGTCGGCGCGGTTCGGCAGTGGCAGCGCGTGGCGGCCGACGCTGGTATTGGTCGGCGCGAGATCGAGCGGATGAGTCCGGCTTTTCGGTTGCCTGGCGTGGTCGGGTGATGCGGTGGTGGAAATGCAGTGGTGATTGCCCGGCGCTTGAGCTTGCGCAGCGGTGGGGCGGATGCTGGTTTGCGGAACACGAGATCTGAGAAGGAACCGGTGGTCCTGATAGCCAGATGATGGCCTTGCCCTTGGCGTCGCGAAATCGGCGCATGGCCGAGCCGCCTGCTCGCGTGCCTGTCAGGGATCCGGCGACCGATGTACAATGCAAGGCGGCGCTGGGGCGTCAGCGCGGAAAGCAACCATGGAAACCGACGAAGCCGCCCAGACCGTGCGCAACGTCTGTGAAACCGTTCGCGTGGTGGCCGACCTGCACGAATTTGGCGTTGCCCTATACCGGCAGCGAATGATCCGCGAGTTTGGGCCCCCTCAGGCGGACGAACGCGTGAGGCAATGGCTGGCGGAGTACACGCCGCAGCCGGGCTGGCGGCTGGCGAACCGGGAATGGGCGACGCGATGACAGGCGGTAATGCGTACCTGCGGGCGTTTGATCTGGCAGTCGCGGTTCTGCTGGAGACGCGCGCCAGGTTCGCCGTGATTGGCGGACTGGCGGTTTCGGTTCGGACCGAACCCCGATTCACCAAAGACGCCGATTTTCTGGTGGCAGTAGCGGGCGATGCTGAAGCAGAGCGAATCGGCCAGGCAATGCTGCGCCATGGCTTCGTGCTCGTATCCTTGTTCGAGCGGACCGACCTGACACGCATCGCCACGATGCGGTTCACGCTGGGCGATGTGTACGTCGACTTGTTACCCGGGGTGTGCGGTGCCGAAGCGGAAATGGTGGCGGACGCGGCTGACCTGGAGGTCATTGAGGGCAGACGGTGCGCCGTGGCTTCGGTTGGCGCCTTGATCGGCCTCAAGGCATTGGCGTGCGCGAACCGCAAGAAGCCAGATGACCATGCGGACCTGCAACGCTTGCTGGCGGTCGCCACAGAGGCGGACATGCAGTCCGCAGTGGCGTTCATGGCCCTCATGGAAGCGCGGCAAGCGCCGGGGTCGGTGCGCTTGCGGGCGGTGTTGGCGGCGGCGCAGGCCTATGCAACATCGACGGATGGATGAGGGCGGCGCGACAAACGCCGGTTAAGGAACGCCGACCAGCAGGCTAAGGTTGGCAAATCCGCAGTCGTTGTTCCACTGGCTGTTGGCGACGCCGAGGTAGCAGCAGCTAGGTCTTACTTCGGCGGCGCTGTCGATCCCGAGCGACCCAACAGAGAGCGCCCGCTCCGAAGTGCACGATTTCGATTGATTGTCGAACGATTGCGAGAGAGCCAGGCGCAACTCATGCAATTTCGCCTGCCGGCGATCACCGCCTCACTTCGGCGCAAGCGCGAGCAACTTCTCCACTTCGGCCACCTGGGCCTTGAGGTCAACCAGCACATCCTGGGCGCGCTGCCGGTGCGCGGCGGTAAAGTTGCGCATGTCGGCGGCCTGCCAGTCTGCGCGCAACGCTTGCAAGTCCTTGACAGTCTGTTCGAATTGCACCAGGACGCGGCCGGGCTTGCGGCCTTTGGATTCTGCAGCGGCTGGCTCTGCGGGCGGCTGAGTCCCCGGTTCGGTGGTGTCGGTGTCGTAGTAGCGGCCGGCATTGGCCTTGATGATCGCGTCCTTGAGTTGATCGACGTTCCAGTTTTTCGCAGTCGCGTCCATTGCCAAGCGCGCGCGCTGGGTCGGATCGTCGAGGCGGGCGAGCGCGACGACCTGGGTGAACAGAAGCTTTTCGCGCACTTCCTGCGGAAGCGTGTCGTACGTGGCGCGGGCGTTGATGCACTGGCGCAGCACGTTGACCGACAGGCCGAGATCGCCAAGGTCTGTGGCGCAGGATTGGGTGAACTTGTTGAAGCTGTTGGATTTTGTTGGGTCGTTGCTGCGGTAGGCGGCCAGGTCGCCGGCGTAGAAGCGGTCGAGCATGAGCTTGCCGACTTCGAGGCGGAAGCCGAGGAGGAAGTCGCGGGTTAGGGTGCGGAGGGCGTGGAGGATGTCTGAGAATTCGGTTGAGGAGGCTGGGGGTTGGAGGTCGGTGGGCATGGGGGTCTCCTAGGCTGGCGGGCTGCAAGGCGAACTGTTGTGTTGGCGTAACGGTTTGGGTTTTGATGGCGGAAGGTCGCCTGAGCAAGTCAGGCGAGGGTAGTTTCTGGCGCGGAGAAAGTCGACTCGGTTTTCGGGCGGCGTCCTTGCCGCGGCGTTGGCGCAGGCGGGCGGGCCGGCCATGGCTGGGACGCCCAACGCGCGTTCAGGTCAGTTGCCACACACCACGGGCTGCGATGGCGTCGTACATGGCATCAGGCGCCAAGTCGAGGCCGCCCGGCCAGGTGACGGCGCCGTGATCCACAAACACCTGGCCAAACAGGTCCGTGTCGCGCAACTCGGCAAACACGCCCGGGCGCGGACCGCCAATCAACCCCGCGCACAGGACTTTCCCGGAGGTCCCGTCCGCAAAGGTGACGTGAAGGGTGTACCCTGCTGCGGGCCGCACAGTCGCGACTCGCCAGGGCGGCAACGCTAATCCAGCGGTGCAATTTTGCGTAGTTCCTGACGTTGCTGACATCGTTGCCAGTCCTCCATGCGTCCGGCGCGGTGCAAAGCGGCCCATTCGAGCACCATCGCGGTTGCGCGGCGCGGCAGCGCTCCACGCAGCGTGGCGAGCGTGGCGATATCGAAGAGCGCCTCTGCGTTGCCGTAAGCGGCGTGGAAATGCGGCGGCGTGTGGTCTGCCCAGTACATCCGAATGACCACGCCGTAAAAGGCAGAGATTGTTGGCGCCCGCACTCACCAGTGGCCAAATCGG
Source organism: Pseudomonadota bacterium (assembly GCA_005792545.1). Classification (GTDB taxonomy): domain Bacteria; phylum Myxococcota_A; class UBA9042; order UBA9042; family UBA9042; genus SXRM01. Next base: position 9,272 of record SXRM01000070.1, read on the forward strand.
CGCAAGCGTGCCGAGCTGGTCAAATCAGGGTAAACACGCTGCCGCCAATCGTCAATTGCCTGGTCCTGCTGGTTGGTTCCGCGGGCGTGACCCTGGCCGGGCGGCAGACCCGCGTCGCCCCTGCCGCTGGGCGCAAGGCGGGCGTGCCTTGTGCCGACGAAGCCAGAAATTGACTGGGCGGTGATCGTCCGGCGCTTGACCTTGCGCAGCGGTGGGGCATCCTGCGGACGCCCTGCGCTGGGCTTGGGCGCTGGGGCTAGGACAGCGAATGTAAGGGTCGTCGGGGCTCAAGGTGTAGAGGATCATCCCGGTTCGGACCAGGGGCGGCCTGGATCACACACGCAACAAATGGAGTAGGAACGGTGACCGGCCACAATCGTCAATCCGAAGCCGAGTGGCTCGACCGCCTGAGCGCGCTCAAGGTTGGCCGAGGCCCCACGGGAATGCCCGCCCCGCACAAGCCGGTGATGTTGCTGAGCATCCTCGACCTGGTGGAAGCGGGCGAACTGGCAACGCCGACCGTTGCATTCAACGTATTCTTGACGCAGCGATTCCGGGACTACTGGGGCTTACTAGCTGCGCGGCAGCCTCGCGCGCCCGATATCGCCTTACCCTTTCACCATTTGCACAGTGATGGCGTGTGGGCGCCGCAAACCGCCAGCGGCCTGCCCTCGGGCAGCAAGGCGACGACACGCCAATGCGCCATTGAGCCAACCTTGTGGCCCCTGCTTTGCGACGCGCCCTTCCGCCGCGACCTGCGCATGCGCCTGATTGCACGCTACTTTGAGCCGATGGAGCAGGTTGCGCTGTGTGCTCGTCTCGCCTTGCCCGTGCCGGACACCGCGGAAATCGCGCGCGTGGCCGCCGACGCCGCAGGTTACAGGGCCCTGCAACAGAAAGGCCGCGACGGGCGCTTCAAGAGCCTGGTGCTGGCAGGCTATCAGTACACATGTGCGTGGAGCGGCTACCGGTTGATGACCGACACCAGCGCCTTGGTCCAGGCGGCGCACATTGAGCAGCACGCCCAAACCGGCAACGACGATCCACGCAATGGCCTGGCGCTAACGCCCGATGGCCATTGGATGTTCGACAACGGGCTGTGGTCGGTGCGGCCGGCGGGTGATGCGCTGCTCATTGAGGTCAAGGCCGGCGCGTTTGCCGAATCGGGGGGCGAGCGGCTGTTGGCGCGGCATGGGCAGCCTTTGGTGTTCCACGCGGCGGCGACGTTGCGACCGGAGCGCGAGTTCTTGCGGTGGCACGCTCGAAGGTGGGGGTTCAATACGGATGGCGGGTGGTGAAGAGCAACGATGCGGGTGCCCTGGTAGCGGGCTCTGCGCTGACTTCGCCCATAACTGCTGTTGGCAAATACTTGCCGGCCTCGCGGCAAGTGATTGACAGGCAGATTCCGAGGCAGCAGCATCGGACCCGCACCTCGCTCGCCTACATGGAACCATGTCTTCGCCCTTTCTCGACAAACCGCAGTCGTCCTGGGTCGCGTGCAATGCTTTGGCATTCGCCGTGCGCGACGGCTTTCCGGTATCGCCCGGCCACACGTTGGTCGTGCCGCGGCGGCTGGTAGCGACCTGGTTTGATGCCAGTCGCGCCGAGCAATTGGCCATCCTTGAACTCGTCGATGTGGTCAAGCACGACCTTGACGCGGAGTTCGGACCCGACGGGTACAACCTGGGCGTCAATATTGGCACGGCAGCGGGCCAAACGGTGATGCACCTGCATATGCATGTGATTCCGCGCTATTCCGGCGACGTCGAGGACCCGCGAGGAGGTGTGCGGCATGTGGTGCCGGGAAGAGGCAACTACCTGGCCCTGACTGAGGCGGCGCAATGACTCGCGAACCCTTGCGCGTCATGCAGGATATGCTGCAAATCCTTGAGGAAGGCTCGTTCGTCGCGACGTACAAGTACGCGGTTCTTTTGGGACTGATTGATGCTTGCGTTGCGCGCCCGGGAGCGGAGGTCGTGACCAGCCGGCAACTGGCTAACCACGTGATTGCATTGTATTGGCCACAGGTCCGGGTCCACGTTGGCCGCGTCTTGACACAGAACTCAGGGCGCCAAGCCAAGATCGTTCAACAGGTGCATACCTTTGCAGTGCAAAACGAGGGCGTGCCTCTGGTCCGCGCGCGAACCCAAGCTCAGTGGCAAGGCTTGTTGGACGACGTCGAGCATACGCTCATTGAGATGCCATTGCCCAAGCTGCAGCGCATTCGCGGTGAGACCGTCGAAACGCTGTTCCACATCAATTGGACGGACACGCCCGCGCCAACCGCGCGAGAAGTGCGCCGACCTGATTTTGATAACCGCATCTTGCTCCTACCGGGCGTAGGTGACGCGCTGATTCAGTTGGCACCGCTGCTTCGGCCGTTCATCCAGCACCAATGGGCGCAAAAGGTAGCAAAACTCAACGCCCTGCCAGAGGCAGAGTTGCCCGAATTTCTTTTCGGTCCGACGCGTGGAGACCTCGTGCCGTTGCGCGATGGCCTGGCTGATGTTCAAGGCGGTCGATGCTTCTATTGCGACGGCCGCCTCGGCAAGGCATTCGAGGTCGACCACTTCTTGCCGTGGTCGCGGGTGCCAAGCGACGATCTCGCCAACCTCGTCGCAGCCGACCGCGAATGCAACAACGACAAGCGCGACTATCTGGCAGACATTGAGCACCTGGTGCGCTGGCGACGGCGTCAAGAAGCAGCACTAGCGGACTTCGCGGACCGCATGCAGTGGAGCTTTGTCCCGCAAGCGGCGCTGCTGTCCGCGCGGGCGCTGTACGCGCCGCTCACCCCAGATTCGCGCCTGTGGACTGGCCGAAAGCAGTGGGCGTCCGCCGACCGGGAGCGCCTCAAGCAAGCCCTCCAATAGGGCCTCGACCACTTCGGCCCCCTACAATTAACCTACTGCTTCGCCAGCCCCGCGCTAACCCGCCACATCCGCAGCCGCATCGCCCCCGCCCTGGACCAGCACGCCGGCAGTGAGCGCAACCGCGCCGGCCAGCCGATTTGCCAGCGCCTCGGCCAGGCCTGCGACGTGCGTGTACCCGGGCTCCCGGCAGGCGAACTCGCGACCTTCATCGCCAAACACCTGCCGTTTGACAGGTTGTACCTGTACGAACCCGACCGGCCCCTGCACGTCAGCGCCGGGCCGGAAAATCGCCGCGCGGCGTACCAGATGGTGCTGCTGCCAAGCGGCCGGCGGGTGCCGCGACGCTTGGCGGCAATTGGCGACGCGTAGCAATCCGCAACGGCCAAGCGACTGCCGAAATCGGCACGCGCCTCCAACCCACCGGCGCCGCGGCTGCGCAGTCGAACCGAGCCACCGCCAGCGCACGTCGCCAATTTGCACACGCGCATACAGCGTGGGTATCCTCAGTGGCATCCGCAATTGGCCGGTGGCGTAAGCGCATGCCATGAGCGACACGGAGAAACTCGCCGAGATTGTCAACCGCACCAAGCTGACCGTGCCGGGACTGCACAAGCTGGTCTTGTTTGGCTCGCGGGCCCGCGGCGGCGCCCAGCCGGAAAGCGACTACGACCTCATTGCGATTGTCGATAGCGTGCCGGCGCGCGGTCCCCGGACGGTGGCGTGGCGGCTTGCGCTGATGGGTTTGCGGTCGTCTATTGATCTGCTGATGATGACGCAGAGCGAATGGAACCAAAGCCGTGACTTTGTTGGGTCTGCTGTTGCCGCAGCGGCACGTGAAGGGCGGATTGTCTATGAAAGATAGCGCGGCGAAAAGCGTGACCGCGTGGCTGGGGTGCGGTTCCTAAAATTGGGGGCAATCGGCGCGATGGTGCTCAGGCTCACCTCGCGAAAACGGCCGGCGGCTGAAGCCGCGGCCTAGGCGTGCAAAGCCTTGCCTGCGCAAGGCTAAGTAATCAAAAACAAAATCGCAGCCCGGCGTAGGCCGGGCTTGGCATCCTGAGCC
>SXRM01000071.1 GCA_005792545.1 Pseudomonadota bacterium
CGCATGCCCCGCGTCAGTCGGGCGTGCAGGTCAGGTCAAAGCCGTTGGGCGGCGCGCAGTGCTGGACGTGGCAGTTGACGCAGGCCTTGTCGAGCTTGCCGGACTTGCGGGCCACGCCTTTGGCATCCAGGTCGTGCCAGCTCCAGTCGCTGCCGGCCGGCCAGTAGCCCGCAGCCTCTTTGCGCATCACCGTATAGCCCAGCAGGTCTTTGCAGTTCTCGTCGTCGTACTCCGGCTTGACGACCATCGCGCCGACGGGGAAAGGTGCGTTGGCCGTATGGTAGGGCAACCAACCGGTGTAGGGTTTCCACGCGGCGTCGTTGAGCACCACGCGCACGCCGTGCAGCCAATGCTCGTGGCTGCTGCGGCAAGCGCGGGCCTGCTTCCAGGTCAGGTGGGCGTCGGCCGGCAACATCGGCATCGGCGCCGCGACCGGATCCACTGCACAACCGGGCCCGAGTGCGAGCAAGACGACACAGGCGAATCGCAACCGCAAGGCAGCGCCCAGGTCGCAGCCGTGCGACGCGACAACTATCCCGGTTTTCGCCGCGCGCCGCCACCACCCTTGTCCACCGGCCGGGTTTGCCGGCACCATGCGCCGCGGCGCGTAGCCCGGAGTACAGCCCATGGGAATCTGTTTTGTGGCCATTGGCGACGAAATCCTGCGCGGCGAGACCCGTGAAGGCAATGGCGCAGCGCTGGCGGAGCATCTGGCCGGGCTCGGCCTGCGACTGGATCAGTTGCGCGCCGTAGGCGACAGCAAGCCGGCCATTGCGGCGACACTCGCCGATCTGCGGCGGCAGCCTGGCACGCTGGTGGTCATGAGCGGCGGCCTCGGTCCGACCGACGACGACTTTAGCCGGCAGGCAGTGGCGGAAGCGCTCGGCCTCTTGCTCGTGCAATCCGAGACCGCCATGGCGCAGATTCAGGAGCGTTTTGCGCGCCTCGGGCGCACCATGCATCCCGCCAACGCGGCGCAGGCGTGGCTGCCGTTGGGTGCGAAGTTGCTCGAGAACCTGCACGGCACCGCGCCAGGCTTTCTGATCCACGTGCGCGACTTCGCGGTGATGGCGCTGCCCGGCGTGCCGCGCGAGTTTGCGGCGATGCTCGACGACCATCTGGGAACGGCCTTGCAGGCTACCGGCCACGTGGCAGCACCGCGCACCGAGTTGACCTACCGCCTGTTCGGCATCCCAGAGAGTGAGATGCAGGGCGCGCTGGCTGAGCTGCCGCGCTACGACGCCTGCGCTATGCGGTCGTTGCCGACCTGGCCGGAGATCCGCCTCAAACTGTCCAGTCGCGGCGATGCCGCTGCGTTCGCGGTCTTTCTCGAGGCCTTTCGAGCGCGGCTCGGCCGCTTCGTGTACGGCCAGGGTGATGGCGACTCGCATGCCGCGGCGGTGCTGCGCGAGTTGCAGCGCTGCGATGCTCGCCTGGCGGTTGCCGAGTCGTGCACCGGCGGCCTGGTCAGCCACCTGTTAACCGAGGTACCTGGATCCAGTCGCACGCTGGCGCTGGGCGTGGTCGCCTACGCCAACGCGGCCAAGTCCAGCGTGCTCGGGGTGCCGGACGACCTCTTGCGCGATCACGGCGCGGTCAGTGAGCCAGTGGTCTGCGCGATGGCGGCTGGCGTGCGCGCCCGCGCCGATGCTGACGTTGCCGTGGCGACCAGCGGTATCGCCGGCCCGGATGGGGGCACGCCGAACAAGCCGGTAGGGACGCTGTGTCTGGCGATCGCCGACCGCGACCAGGTCCGTGCCGAGACCATCGTGTTGCGGGGACTGCCGCGCGGCCGTTTCAAGACTCTAGCCGCGCATCTCGCCTTCGACCGTCTGCTGCAGTGGGCCCGCGGCCGACCCTTGCCGTAAGGCGTTGCTTCAGTCCTGGCCGCGGCCGCTGACTTCACCCGTCGCGATTTCGCTGCCGCCGTCTTGGACCGCCGTGACCTCCGCTGCGGGTGGCGCTGTTTCTGACGCGGCCCCCATGGCGCCGCCATCGGCACTGTCATTGGTCTTGCCCGGCTCGGCGGCGTCGGCAAGGCCAGTCGGCAGGCCGTTGTTGTCCTCATTGCCTTGCACGCCGCCGCCAGTCGTCTTGGCCGGGGTGGGCACCGGGTTCACCGTGCAGCTGCACAGGGCAGCAACGACGCACCAGGCCATGGCTGCCAGGAAGCGCAATCGCGATTTGGGTCCGTTCATGGTCGCTCCCGGCGGGCCGCGCGGCGTCGGCCACCTCCGCCCTGGGCGCATGCTGCAAAAGCTGTGCCATGCAGCGCAAGCGTGCAGCGAGCGGCCAGTCGGCGGTACGGCGGCCAGGGTGCGGTTCCTGAAATGGGGGCGATCGCTGGCATGGTACCCACACGGTCCTGGTAGATACTGCCGGCGGCTGAAGCCGCGGCCTGTGGGTGCAAAGCCTTGCCTCCGCAAGGCTATATTATCACAAGGGAAAAATAGCCCGGCGCAGGCCGGGCTTCGTACAGCAAGCCTGCGGCTTTAGCCGCCGGGTCTAACCTGAACGCCATGCGTATTCACTGGTTCCACGCGCCTCGCCGTAGACCCCAAAGCGCGATCCGCACCTCGGCGGCCACACGCATGTTGCATCCGTCGTCAGTTGTGGAAAAATGCAGCAGCTTCGCGTCGCCCGCCGCGCCTGTGCCGTGCACGCGACTGGACGCACCTGCTCTGCCGTTGTCGCGCGCGATCGAGGTTGCCATGTCTACACCGCTGCCAGCACCGACCCCCGGCATGGCGATTGCCGGTTGGCGCCTTGGAACGCTCCTGGCCGAAGGTGGCGGCGGCCAGGTGTGGACTGCGGTGCATGAGGACGGTGCGGCGGCTGCCTGCGTCGTCAAGTTTGCCCAGCCTGGCGCCGAGTTGGCGCTGGAGCGTGAATGGGATGCCTTGCTGCACCTGCCGGTCGCGCAATTGCCCGAAGCGCTGTGGCCTGTCCCGGCCGTCGGTCGCGGCCTTGCTGCCCTGGTGCTCGGCCGGGTTCCCGGCGTGCCGGCCGCTGCGTTCCTCGCCGGTGTCGACGCGGCCTGCGTCGCGCGTGTCCTCGGCGACGCTGCGCGAGCCCTCGCGGCCATCCACGTCTCTGGCTGGGTGCATGGAGACCTGCACGCCGGCAACCTGCTCATCGCCGGTACTGCAAGCGAACCGCGGGTTTCACTGCTCGACTTGGGCCTGGCTGATCGCGTTGGCGCGCCATCGTCCGGCCCGGGGCTGGTGCAAACGGCCGCACCGGAGCGGCTGCGCGACGGCACTGCCGACCCACGCGACGACTTGTTCTCTTTGGGCACAGGCGTCTGGCACGCCTGGACGGGCCGGCATCCGTGGCCCGACTACCCTTCGCGCATGCCTGTCGCTGGCGATGTGCCGCAGGGCCTGCCCTCAAACACCCCACCTGCGATGACCGCAATCTTGCACGCCCTCGTTGCGCCGCACCGCGAACATCGACCAGAGTCCGCGGCGCAGGTCATCGCGCGTCTGGTCGACGCCGGCCTGCTGGATCACGCCAGTACGGCGGCTAGCCATTGCGCGGACCTGAGCGCTGCCGGTCGACGGCCCTCGGCCTGGTGGGGCGACCTCGCCGACTTGCGGCGCACGGCGCCGGCAGGCTTGGTGGGCTTGCAGGGCGCTGTGCATTGGTCCGCTGTTCGAGGCAGCGGGCGTTCGACGGCGCTGCAGCAGGCACATGCGGATGCCATCGCCGCCGGTGTGCAGGTGGCCTGGCTCGCCGTCGACGACGGCATGGCGTCGCTGCGTTGGCGCGAACAGCGCGTGCGATTTGCAGGGGCCATCGCACTCGCCTATCTGGGGAACGCAGAATCCGATCGAGCGGTCGAGGCGGCACGTTGGCTTGACGGCCACTTGCGGACTTGCGCCGAGACCGGTCTGCTGCTGGTGGACGACGCTGACGCGCTGCCGCTGCCGCTGCGTCGCGCCGTTGCCGAGTGGGGCGCTGCCTGGTTGCCGGCATGTCCATGGCGCGTGCTCGCTGCCGGCGGCGGAGCGGGCACAGCGCTGCCGGGTTGGCAAGTCGGCGAAGCGGATGCCTGGCTCCGTGCCGCCGGCGGCGGCCGCCGCTGGGATGGCGCCATTGTTGCCGCGTTGGTCAAGGGCATTGGCGGACGGCGCGCCCTAGCAGGGCAGGTCGCGGCCCAATTGGTGCAGTCCGGCGCCGTGGTTGCCCGCGAGGATGCTTGGGCGTTGGCGGCGCCGTCCGCGGCAGCTGCGGTGGATGCGGCCGTCGCCGCGCTGGGCACCTTGCGCTTGCCGGCTGCGCAAGCCTGGCCCGCAGTCGCTGCCGCAGCTGTGCGCAGGTCTTGTGGTGTCGCCGACCTCGAGGCAGCGCATGCCCTTGGCGACGTGGCGGGATGGGCGCATCTGGACTTGGCGGCCGCTCGCTGGGCGCTTGCCAATCTGCCTCCCGCGATCGTCGTGCAAGCCTGGCGCGACCTCGCAGCGACCGACGCCCGGCCCGCAGTGCGCGCCGCGGCCAGCCTCGCGGCGCACGGCCTGGGCGACCCCAAACAGCCGACCGCCACCGACTTGCTCGCCCACCTGCAGCACTTGCAGTCTGGGGGTGACCTGCGCGCCGTTGCCGAAGCGTGCGACCAGTGGTGTGGCGAGCTTGGCCAGGCGGCCGAACGCGAACCTGGTGCAACCATTGCCATCATCGCAACCTGGCTTGCCGCGCTGTCCGCCATCGGCGAATCCAGCAGGGTCGAGCAAGTTGCCGCATCCTTGCCCGGCGCCATGGCCAACCACGCCGCAGTCGCATTGGCGCTGGCCGAACACCACTTTCGTTCCGGCAGCTATCCGGCCTGCCGTGCCGCCTGCGCACCCCACCTCAATGGCGATGCTGCAGTTGACGCCGGGTTGTGGACCGCGTTTGCTGCGACCTGGCAGGGTGACCGCCCCGCAGCCAGTAGTGCCGTGGCCCGCACGGAGCAGGCATTGCAAGTAGCGCGGGCCGACGACCCCCGCCGCGCATGGCTGTCATACCTGCAAGCTTTGGGCGCGTACTACGCTGGCGACATCGGGCAGGCGCAGTCCCGCTTCGACAGCTTGGCCGCAGCTTCGCACGGGTCGCTGCACGCCGCGGCGGTATCGGGCCAGGGTCTGGTGGCCCATCGCCGTGGCGATTTGAGCACAGCGCGCGAACGCTATGCAGCGGCCGAGTCGCTGGCTCAAGCCATCGGCGATCACGCGCGGGCCCTCAACATGGCCATGAACGTCGCCGTCGCCGATCATGAGCGCGGCGATCTCGGCGCGGCTTGGGCCGGGTATTGCCGCGTCGTGCAGTCCGCGCGCGACGCAGGCAACGAAGGCGTCGAGGCCCGGGCGCGTACCAACCGCGCGAACCTTTTGGCAACGTTGGGCATGGATAGTTCGGCCGCCGACGACCTCGTGGCATCCCTGCGCGTCTGGCAGGCCGCCGGCAATGCCCATCTGGTCGGCAACGTGCGCTGCCTGCTGGGCGAGATCGCGCGGCGCCAGGGCGACCTGGCCGCGGCCCACCACCATCTCAGTGCCGCGGACGACGCGCTGGCCGAGGCCGGCGCCGCCACCGAGCGGGCGGAAATCCAGCTGGAGCGCGGCCACCTCGCGCTCGCCCAGGGCGAGACGACGCTGGCTGCCGAACTGGCCCAGACGGTGCAGGCAGCCGCGGTGCGACAGAGTTCCGGTGAACTGCAAGGGCGGGCGCTGGCCCTGCAGGCGGCGGTCCTGCTCGACGCGGCGCCCTACCAGGCGCCGACCACAGCCGATGCCCAAGCGGCGCTCACCGCGGCGCGAACAGCCCTGGATCTGCTGCCCGACAGCAAAGTGCTGTACCGCTGCACCGTCGCGGCGTTGCAGGTCCGCGCGCTGGTGGCCGGCGGGCTCTGGTCGGTCGCCCGCCCGATTGCGCTGGACCACCTGGCGCTGCTGCTGCGCACCGGTTCGTCGTTGCCGGCCGCGCTGCGACCGCAGTTCGACCATGCCGCGGCCGTGCGCGACGTGCGTCTGGTGTTGCGGGTTGTCGCCGACGCCGCGGAGCCTGTCGCGGCGGCGCCTGCTGCCAGCGCGGGTCGGTTGCCACTGTTGGACGCGGTGCTGACACTGAACCGCCGCTTGGGTGCCCAGCGCGACGTCGGACTGCTTTTGGAAGCGGTGATGGATGCCGCGGTCGGCTTGACCGGGGCGGAGCGAGGCTTCCTGCTCATCGACGACGGCGAACTCGGTGCCGCCCCCGAAGATCGCGCCGCTCGGCTGCGAGTCGCGGTGGCCCGCAACCTGGACCGCGAGAATTTGCGGCGACCCCAGCACAAGCTCAGCCACACGGTCGCCGAGCGGGTGTTCGTGGACGGCGAGGCGGTGCTGACGACCGACGCCCAGGCCGACGCGCGGTTTGCTGCGCAAGCCAGTGTCCACGCCGGCAGCCTGCGGTCGATTCTGTGCGTGCCGCTGCACACGCCTGAGGGTGTGCTGGGTGCGATCTACGTCGACAACCGCTTTGCTGCCGGCGCTTTTACTGCCGAGCACGCAGCGCTGGCGGCGGCGCTCGCCGATCAAGCTGCCATCGCCATCCAGACTGCGCGTCTGGTCGACAAGCTGCGGCAAGCCTCGGCAGATCTGGAGCGCAGCCGCGCCCAGGTCGAGAACTTGAATGCCCAGCTGCAAGCGCAACTCGCAGACGTCTCGACGCAGTTGCACGACGCGCGCGCTGACCTGCAAGCCCAGCGATTGGCAATTGCGCGGCGCAGCGACTACTCGCGCATCATCGGCGAGAGTCCGCAGATGCACCGGCTGTTTTCGCTAATGGACCGTGTGCGCGACCACGCGTTTGCAGTGCTGGTGGTCGGCGAGTCGGGCACAGGCAAAGAGCTGGTGGCACGCGCCATCCACTTTACCGGCGCCCGCGGCAAGGGGCCGTTCGTCGCGGTCAATTGCGGCGCGTTGCCATCGAACCTTTTAGAATCAGAGCTGTTTGGTCACACCAAAGGCAGCTTCACCGGCGCGGTCTCGGACCGCCGCGGCTTGTTCGAGGCTGCAAGCGGCGGCACCTTGCTGCTGGACGAAGTTGGCGAGATGCCGCTGGAAATGCAGGTCAAG
>SXRM01000005.1 GCA_005792545.1 Pseudomonadota bacterium
CGCCGCCGCCGCCGCCGCCAAAGCCGCGTCCGCTGGCCGTGATGGTTCCTGCTACTGTGATGTCATTGGCGTAGATCTCGAGCCAGCCGTCCTTGGGCGAGGTCACCGACGCGGCCGTGCTGGCCACACCGTTCTGCACGTTGTCGGCTTTGCCAAAGCCCTGCACAAGCACGTTGGTACCGACACCAATGTTGACGGTCTCGAAGTAGTGCTTGCCGTACACCGCGAGCAAGCCAGAAGCGGGCCAGTTGGCGTTGTGACCGCCCTGGGCATCGGGAGTTCGCAGTCCGGCAACGCCGCCGTCCCAGGTCAGTGCTTCGGCGATGCGTATGCCGTTGGACTTGCCAATGGCGCCGGTCGCCGAACCGAACACGCCGCGCACGCTGACGTAGTACACAGCTCCGGTCCACGCGCCCGCCACCGACAAGCCGCCAATCGTAGCGCTGGTCACGTTGCCGACGTCGGCAAAGCCCTTGACTTCGGTGCCGCCCGCCGTGGTGCCGATCGCCACCTGGTAGCTCGATGCCCCGGTCAAGGCGGTCCAGTTGGCCCGCACAAAACCGGCGCCGGCGGCGACCGGGCAGTACTGGTACAGCAGATCGGTGCCCGAGGTCGTCGAACCGTCGTTGACAGTCGGCGCGGCCAGCGGCACGCAAGTGGCTGCCGTACAGACGTTGCCGCCTGCGCACGCGTTGTTGCAGGTCTTGCAGTGGTTGCTGTTGCTCAGCAGGTCCGCCTCGCAGCCGTTGCTGGCCGTCTTGTCGCAGTCGCCGTAGTTGCTGTTGCAGGGGCAGGTGTAGCTGCCGGGCGTGTTGGTACACGAAGTGTTGGCGCCGCAGGTGGCGGTGCCTTTGGAGCACTCGTTGACGTCGGTGCAGACGGTCGGCGCGGTGCCGGCGCAGGTCCAGCCGCTCTCGGTGCCGCACTGGTCGTTGCAGCCGTCGCCCGCCTTGGTGTTGCCGTCATCGCAACCCTCGCTGCCGGCCACGAGGCCGTCGCCGCACTTGGTGGCACACGAAAAGCCGTCGCCAACCCAACCCTTGTTGCAGACGCAAGACACGGCCTGCGCGCCTGGGGTGCACAACGCCTGCGCATCGCAACCGGCGCCAGGCTTGCACTTGCCACCGGTGCATACGTCCAGGTTGGTGCAGCCGTTGTTGTCGTCGCACGGCGCGGTGTTGTTGGCGAACACGCAGCCGTTATTGGGATTGCAGCTGTCGTCAGTGCACGGGTTGCCGTCGTTGCACGCGATTTTGGGCCCGCCAACGCACTGGGACGCCTGACAGATGTCGCCGCCGGTGCAGATGTCGCCGTCGCTACAGCTGGCCTTGTTCGCGGGGTTGGCGCAGCCGCTGGCCGCCGCGCAGGTGTCGTCGGTGCAGACGTTGCCGTCGGCGCAGTTGGCGGCTTTGCCCGAGACGCACTTGCCGAGCGCACACGAGTCACCCACCGTGCAGGCATTGCTGTCGCTGCAGGCGTCGGTGCTCGCGCTGAACTGGCATCCCTTGGTCGCGTCGCACGCGTCAGCAGTGCATGGGTTGCCGTCGTCGCAGACGATACTGGCGCCCGCACCGCAAGCGCCGTTGCTGCAGGTGTCGCCCGCGGTGCAGACGTTGCCGTCGCTGCAGCTGGCCTTGTTGGTATCCTTGAGGCAGCCGTTGGCGGCGTCGCACAGGTCGTCGGTGCAGACGTTGCCGTCGTTGCAGACGATCGGCGTGCCTGACGCGCACTTGCCCTGGCCGCACTCGTCGCCCTTGGTGCAGGCATTGTTGTCGCTGCACGGACTCTGGTTGGGCGTGTGCGCGCAGCCGGCTTGTTTGTCGCAACTGTCGTCGGTACAAAGGTTGCCGTCGTTGCAGTTCTGGAACGCCCCCGGGATGCACGCCCCGCCCTTGCACACATCGCCGACCGTGCACACGCTGTCGTCGCTGCAGGGCGCGGTGTTGTCTTCAGTCTTGCAGCCGCCGGCCGCATCGCACAGGTCGGTGGTACAAGGGTTGCCGTCGTCGCACTTGGCCGGGCCGCTGGGCGTACAGACGCCGACCTTGCAGGTGTCGCCGGCAGTGCACTTGTTGTTATCATCGCAGGGCTTGGTGTTGTTGACGTGGCCGCAGCCCTTGGCGGTGTCGCAGTTGTCGTCGGTGCAGGGGTTGCCGTCGTCGCACGCGACCGCGGCGCCGGGAACGCACGCTCCGCCTTTGCAGACGTCGGCCACGGTGCAAACACTACCGTCGCTGCACGGTTGGGTGTTGGCGACGGCGACGCAGCCCTTGTTGCCGTCGCAGCTATCGCTGGTGCACGGGTTGGCGTCGTCGCAGTCGGTCTGGGCGCCCGGCAGGCACGCGCCGTCGACGCAAGTGTCGGTGGTTGTGCACACGCTGCCGTCGCTGCAGGTCGCGGTGTTGTTGGTGTGGCCGCAGCCCTTCTGCTTGTCGCAAGTGTCGTCGGTGCACGGATTGCCGTCGCCGCAGCTGGTCTTGAGGGTGCCTGCGCAGGCCTTGTCTTTGCAGCCGTCGCCCTGCGTGCAGGCGTCGCCGTCGTCGCAGCCGGATGCGTTGGCGGTGTTGACGCAGCCCTTGGCCGCGTCGCAGGCGTCGTCGGTGCACACATTGCCGTCATCGCAGGCCTTTTGTGCGCCGGGGATGCAACTGCCCTTGCTGCACGCGTCCTTGTCGGTGCAGGCGTTGTTGTCGGTGCACGCTGCGGTGGTATTGGCAAAGGTGCAGCCGCCCTTGTCGTCGCAGTTGTCGCTGGTGCACGGGTTGCCGTCGTTGCACTGCAAGCCCGCGCCGCTGCTACACGCCTTGTCTTTGCAGACGTCGCCGCTTGTGCACGCATTGCCGTCGTCGCAGGCAAGACTGTTGGCGGTCAAGCTGCAACCGCCCGCGGCCGGTACACACGCGTCGTTGGTACACAGGTTGCCGTCGTCGCAGTTCTTGGCCGCGCCGGGCAGGCAAGTGCCTTTCTGGCAGGCGTCGTTTTCACTGCACGGGTTGCCGTCGTCGCAGGGGCTTTGGTTGGTGGCGAAAGAGCAGCCGCTCTGGCCATCGCACAAGTCCGTCGTACACGGGTTGCCGTCGTCGCACTGCACCGCCTTGGCCGTGCACTTGCCGTCGGCGCAGGTGTCGCCGCTGGTACAGGCGTTGCCGTCGCTGCACGGTAAGGTGTTGGGCGGGTTGCCGCAGCCTTTCTGGGTGTCGCAGCTGTCGGTCGTGCAGGGGTTATTGTCGTTGCAGTCGGTGGCGGCGCCGGGCAGGCACGCGGCGTCTTTGCAGGCATCGCCGACCGTGCAGGCGTTGTTGTCGCTGCAGCCGCCCGCGCCGCCGTCGAACACGCAGCCTTTCTTGGGGTCACAGCTGTCGGCCGTGCATGGGTTGCCGTCGTTGCAAGTGACCGCCGCGCCCGGTACGCAACTGCCGTCTTTGCAGGTGTCATTGGTAGTGCAGGCGCTGCCGTCGTCGCACGGTGCCTGGTTGTTGGCGACTTTGCAGCCGCCGGCCGCGTCGCAGGTCTCGGTGGTGCAGCCGTTGCCGTCGTCGCAGGGGCTGGCTTTGGCCGGCTTGCAGATGCCCTTGGTGCAGGCGTCACCTTCAGTGCAGTTGTTGAAGTCGTCGCATGCCTTGGTGTTGTGCGTGAAGGTGCACCCGGCCGCGAGGTCGCAGGCGTCGTCCGTGCAAGCGTTGCCGTCCGAGCACTGCAGTTTGCTGGTGCCGGCGCAGGCCGCCGCTTTGCAGGTGTCGCCAAGCGTGCAGGCGTCGGCGTCGTTGCAAGGCAGCGCGTTGGGGGCGAACACGCAACCAACCTTGGGGTCGCAGCTGTCCGTCGTGCACGGGTTACTGTCGTCACAGGTGGTGGTTGCGCCGGGTAAGCAAACGCCCGAATTGCAGGCGTCGCCGGGTGTGCACGCGCTGTCGTCGCTGCACTGCAGCGCGTCGTTTGCCGTCGACGTGCAGCCGAGCGAACCGTCGCACGCATCCGCAGTACAAGGGTTCTGGTCGTCGCAGTCGGCCTTCTTGCCGGGGACGCAGGCGCCGGCGGCACACGCGTCACCCTGGGTGCAGGCGTCGCTGTCGCTGCATGTTGCGCCGGCGGCAAGCGAGACGCAGCCCTTGCTGGGGTCGCAGGTGTCGACCGTGCACGGATTCTTGTCGTCGCAGCTTAGCGCCTGGCCGGGGACGCAAACGCTGTCCTGGCAAGCATCGCCACCCGTGCACGCGTTGTTGTCGCTGCACGGACCGGTCTGCTTGGCAAAAGTGCATCCCGTCGCCTTGTCACAGCCGTCGGTCGTGCAGGGGTTGCCGTCGTCACACTGCTTGGCGGTGCCTGAGACGCAACTGCCGCCCTTGCAGACGTCGCCGAGCGTGCAGACGTTGCCATCTTCGCATGCCGTGGTCACCGCGGTGTTGCTGCAAGTGCCTTCGGTTCCGCACGAGTCGGTGGTGCACGGGTTGCCATCGTCGCAGGTCTTTGGCTTTCCGCCCAGGCACTTACCTGCGATGCAGGATTCGCCGGTCGTACAGGCGTTGCTGTCGTCGCAAGCGGTGCTGTCGGCGGCAAGCGAGACCTGGCAGGCGCCGCTCAGGCACGCGACGACGACGCACTGCTCTTTGGGTGGCGGACACGGCATCGTCTCGCTGCACTGTGGTGCTGTCGCCGTGTCCGTGCCCGGCCCGAGGTCGCCCAATTTGCCAGCAGACCCGTCACTGCTGGCGTCGCTGGCGCCCGGCTGGTCGGTGGTGGCTTCGTTTTCGCATGCGACAAGGCCGGCGAAGCACACGAAAACCGCTGCGAGGGCCGCGAGCGCGGCGCGAATGGACGAAGTCATGGTGCAACCACTCGGGCGCGTGGGCGTTTTTCCGCAGCAGTGAAGGATCGACCGCAGCGCGCGCCGGGTCGTTTTGAGCATACCAAGGCGACCTGGCTGCGGCAAGTTGCGCCACCAGTTGCGCCACCAGTTGCGCCATCCCCCCCATTGTTCAACTATCGGACACAACGGCCGTTTTCGGCGCGGCAACGCTCGTCGCTGGCACAAGCCAGAGACTTGGCACAATGCTCGTCTTGCAGGGCCGCGCAGGACAATCCGCGGCGCACGCACAGGCCGTCCGAGAAACAGCCGCTCGAGCGCTGGCAGTCGGCGTCGCTGCCGACCACGCACTCACCGCTAAGCACCGCGCACCGGCCGTGGTCGCGACACACGAGGGCGCCTTCGCAATGCTCGGCCCGGGTCGTTCGACAGCGACCGTCGACGGCGGCGCAGCGCCCGCGCGCACGGCAGACTTCGCTCGCCGAGCAACTGGCGTCGTCGGCGGCGACACAGTCACCGTTCTTCGATGTGCAAGCCCCATTGATTGAGCAGCACTGCGCCGCCGCGCAGTCGCCGTTGCCTAGTGCAAGACACCGGCCGTCGACATGGTGACAGTGGCCAATTGCTGCGCAGGGTGACGACAAGCTGCACGCTAGGTCGCCACCGGTCAGCGAACCGAAGCGGCCGTACTCCTCGACCGCGACGTCTGCCGTTGCGACCGCAGCCAGCGAGACGGACTGGCCGGCCTTGGTCCGTGCCCACAAAAGGCCGAACTCATCGGCAGCGCACACCTCGTCCAGTCCTTCAAGGAACTGCGCGGCGCAATAGGCGGTGACAGGCTTGCCGTCCACCTGCACCGTTCGCGTCGACATATAGCGCGCCGTCATATCGTGAAAGCGCGTGCTCGGGTTACGGAGCCACGCTGCTGATGGCACGACCAGCACGCGCCGCTGCAGCGGGCCCGTTGGATTGGTGTCGGGACATGCCGGAACGCGCCACAACCCCTGCGCGTCGAGCGTGTAGCAGCCCGTTCGCACCAGCTGCGGTCCGTCGTAGGGCTCTTTATCGACCTCCGGCAGTCCATCGGTGCACGCAAAACGCAAAAGCGCGACTTGCCGGCCCTCTGGATAGAAGTCGCGCCGCTGCACGAGCACACAGCGAGTCATCGCCGTGGGCATCCCTTTGGTCACGAACGTCAATTCCCGGCCCTTGGTGGCGACGGCGTTGAATGCCGGCACGGCGTCAAAAACCGGCTCCGGCGCGGCGGCCGCGCGCACGGGCTCAGCCATCAACTCGGCGACGCGGGGCGCCTTCGGCGTTGTGGCTGGCGAGTAGCCGACTGCCACCGTAAACAAAGTAGTCGACACGCGAGCTGTCGCGCGCAGACCGCTCCAAGTGGCGCCAAGCCCGATGTCGAAGTTCGGCTCGACAACCCCTGCGCTGCGCATCGCCATGGCCGAGATCGAGACGTCAATCGGAAATGGCCCGGCATCGAGGTACGTTCCGCCGGCGAGACGCGCCAGTTCTTGCGGCACCGCCAGGTCGAAGCCGTCGCGAATGCCGATACGAACGAAGCGCTGGCCCCACCTGGCCGTTGCGCGCGCAAAACCGTCGAGGCTGCCTCCGAGGTTGCCCAGGCCGACGACGGCATCCAGGCGGTCATCGAAGTAGCCCAATCCGGCGCGCCAATACGGTGTGTGCTCGGTCTCGTGGCCTTTCAGCAGGGGTGCACAGCCGTTGCACGGCGCTGGCCCGTAGACGGCGCTGCGGCTGCGTGTTGCGCCCGCCTCGGCAAGAACGCTGTACCGCTGAGCGCCTGGAGCTCGAACCTGGGCTCCATACCAGATCGACGGTTCGCCATTGCCAGCGTTGCCACGCGCGCCGGTCGCGAGCAGGACGGCCGGTGTCCAGCCTGGGTCACGCGCTGAACTCACCGCGCCGCCGTCCGCAGGTGGCCAGCGCTCTGGAATTTCGGCGGCACAGTCGCTGGGCCGAAGCACGGCCAGTAGCACACTTGCGGCAGCGAGCGCGGCGGCAATGCGGAACATGGCTGCCTCCGGTGGCATGGATCGCCGGAGGCGACGATACCGCTGAAACTGACCTAGCGCAACGTCTGATCACGGGTTTGGCGATCCCCCCCATTGTTCAACTGGCTGAACTTACGACGAACAAAAGGGCCAATTCGATCAAACGCTGGCGCCGCCCAGGTTTTTTTCGCGTCTAGCCGCGGCATTTGGCGACACCAACCGATCACCTTGTCGACGGCGCACCTGCCGCGCCGATGAGGCAATCCCATGTCGATTCGTTACTATTGTCCTGCGTTGCTATTCGAGGTAACCGCCCGCACCGTCGGTGGCGCGTTCCTGTTTGACCCGGTCGCGCACCCCGGCTTCGCAGCAGCGTTCAACGCGATTATCGCCCTGGCTCAGAAAAAGCATGGCATTCGGGTCTACGCTTACTTTGCCATGTCCAACCACTACCACGGCATCTTTGGCGCTGAAGATCCTAATTCATTTGCAGATTTCTTATGCGATGTGCACGGCAACATGGCGCGCTACGCCAACCGCGTCGGAGGCCGCGTCGGCCCCGTCTTCAACGGCCGCTGCGATGTCACGCCGATCATCGCCGGGGACAAGTGCCTGGCCGAGCGCGTCGCGTACATCATGGCGCAGGCCGTCAAGGTGGATCGCTGCTGGACACTGGACAACTGGCCCGGAGCGAACACGAACCGCGCCCTGCTGTACGGCGAGCCGGTGGTCGGCAAGCACTTTGCGCATCGCCGCAAGACCCTGGACGCGCGACGCAAGGACGGACCGGAGCCCGACGACACCTACACCACGGAGCAGGCGGTTGCAGTGTCGCCGCTGCCGGGCTGGGAGGCCTTGCCCGAATCCGAGCTTCGAAGCCGCTACCGCGCAATCGGCGAAGTGGCCACCGAGCGCTTCGCCCTGCGTAAGAGCACAGGCACTGGCGCGGAGGGCACTGGCGCGGAGGGGGGGATTGTTCAAGCGCCCGCATCTGCTGGCGAACCAGCCACTGCATCCGCACTTACCGACGCGCAGAAAGCGTGGATGCAGATGCCGCGCCCGCGTCCCAAGAAGACGGAACACAAGCGACAGCGCCGGCCCGAAGCCTACGCCGATAGCCAGGCGCAGCTGGCGCGATACCGCGACGCCTACAAGGCCATTCGGCAGGCGCACGCCAATGCGCGCAGAGCGCTCGAGAAGCAAGCTGAGCGGGCGCTGCGGGGCAAACGCGCCAAGTCGGTCCAGTTTCCGCTGTGGACCTTTGCAGCGGTCGCGCCATTGGGGCGGTTGGCGCGCGAGGCCGGCAAGCCGGCGGTGCTCGGCGATACCGTCTAGCGCACAGCAGAATTGGCGCCGTCGCGCCGGGGAGATTTCAATGTAGTCAGCGGCTTGAACAATGGGGGGGATCGTCCAACTATGTCGCAACTATGTCGCAAGCCGTCCAAAGTGCAGGGGCCTGGGCAGCGGGGGCGTTTGCCCAAGCGCCCCCTTGCGCCGACCGCTGGCCAATGCGATAACCGGCCGCCCGTCCGGAGGCCCGCTGTGTTCAAGAAGCCGCACCTCGTCCCTAGCCAGCACATGGGCCGCCAGCTGTATCTGTGGCAGTACGGCGACTATGGGGCGCCGCTGCTGGTCTTCCCGTCCGCCGCGGGCATGGCCCACGAGTGGGAAGCCCAGGGCATGATCGACGTGCTCGCGCCGCTCATTTCGGCCAAGAAGCTCAAGGTGTACTGCGTTGAGAGCAACGTCAGCGAAGCTTGGACCAAGAAAGACCTGGACCCGGCGTGGCGTATCGGTCGGCACCTGGCGTACGAGCGCTTCGTCGGCGAGGAATTGGTGCCGTTTTTGCGCGACGACTGCCGCAGCAAAGACATCACGTTTGGCGTCACCGGAACCAGCCTCGGGGCGCTGTACTCCGCCAACTTCGCACTCAAGCAACCCGAGGTTTTTCGGTATGCGCTGTGCATGTCGGGTCGGTACGACGTGCGCGACTTCAATCCGTTGCAGTCGCTGGACGTGTACTTCAACAACCCGCTCGCGTACGTCGGCGGCCTCGACGGCGACCTGCTGGAGCGCATCCGCCGTCACACCCACCTGGACCTGGTTTGCGGGCGCGGTCCCTGGGAAGACGGTAACTGGCAAGAGACCCAACGGCTGTCGGAGATGCTCAACCGCAAGGGCATTAGCAACCGCATGGACTTGTGGGGCAAGGACGTCGACCACGAGTGGGGCTGGTGGCGCCGCCAGGCCAAGATGTACCTCGGCCACCGCTACGGCTAGGCCATCGCGCCAGCGGTTGTCGGCGGGCTGTCATGCCCGCACTGCGACCGCATCGTGCCGCTGACGATGCCCACCTGCGCCGCCGACACCGCCGCAATTCGCCTGCGCGGCGTTCGCCAGAACAACCTGCGCGGGTTCGACCTCGACATTGCCCACGGCCAGATGACGGTCATTACCGGCGTCTCGGGCTCCGGCAAGTCGTCGCTGGCGTTCGACACCCTGTTCGCAGAGGGCCAGAGGCGCTACGTCGAGTGCCTGTCGAGCTATGCCCGTCAGTTCATTGAGCGCATGGACCGGCCAGCTGTCGACGACATCGCCGGCATCTTGCCGGCAGTGGCGTTGCGTCAGGGTCGCGGGTTGCGCTCGGCGCGTTCGACAGTGGCGACGCTGTGCGACGCGGGTGAGCTGTTTCGAGCGCTGTTTGCCCACGCCTCGAGCCCGTCGTGCCCCAAGTGCGGCGGCAGTGTCGCAAGGCAGCCGCTGGCGGTTCTGGCCGACGACCTGTTGCAGCGCTACGCTGGACAGCGTGCTGTCGTCACGTTTGCGCTGCCGGTGCTGTCCACGGAGTCCGCCCGCGGCAGCCTGGCGGCGCTGGCACAGGGCGGCTACCACCGGGCCTTTGAGGCAGGCGAGACTGTGGATCTCGCGCAGCTACTGACCGCAGACCGCATCGGCCGCGCAGTTGAGGTCGTGCAAGACCGCATGCGGCTCGACGCTGCCGAACGGCCGCGGTTGCTGGACTCGCTGGCCGAGGGTCTGCGCCGCGGAGCAGGGTTGTGTTCGGTGTTTGTCCAAGCAGCCGCAGTGACAGGCGGCAGCTGGCGGCTGCTTGGCCACAGCGGCGCGTTTGCCTGGCTGCGTGCCGCCACCGCACGCCGCTGCACGGCCTGTGGCACCGAAGTCGGCGACCCTTCGCCGCAGTTGTTCAGCGCGAGCAGCGCGGTCGGCGCCTGCGAGAGCTGCAACGGCTTTGGGCGCGTCGCCGGCCTGGACATCGACAGGGCCATCCCGGACGGCGACCTGAGCCTGGCGCTCGGCGCCGTTCGCGTGTGGACGACCGACAGCACCCGCAGCGAGCTCCGCGACATGCTGCGCCACTGCGCCGCTGCGGGCATCGACGTCAATACGCCCTGGCGCCTGCTGCCGGTCGAGCACCGCACCCGCATTTTGGACGGCGAACCCGGCAAGAAACGTGGCCGCTTCGAGGGCGTGCGCGGCTGGTTCCGTTGGCTGGAGAGCAAGCAGTACAAGATGCACATCCGCGTGCAGCTGGCGCGGTACCGGGCCTACGTTGCGTGTTCGGCGTGTCAGGGCACGCGGCTCAAAGCGCAAGCCCGCCTGTGGCGTCTGGACGGCTTGGACCTGCCCGCCTGGCTGGCGCTGCCGGTCCGCCAGGTAGTCGCGCGCCTGCGCGGCCTGCAGTTGGACGAAGTGGCGCGGCAAGCAGTGGCGTTGCCGCTTGCTGACTTGTTGCGGCGTGCTGCGCTGCTCGACGAAATCGGCCTGCATTACCTGACATTTGACCGCCAGGGCCGCACGCTGTCCGGTGGCGAGCTGCAGCGCGTGCAGTTGGTCGCGGCGCTCGCAACCGGCTTGAGTCAGGTCCTCTATGTCCTGGATGAGCCATCGATTGGGCTGCACGCGCGCGACAACGACCGACTTTTGCGGGTGTTGGAACGCCTCAAGGCCGCCGGCAACACGGTGGTGGTGGTCGAGCACGATCCGGCGTTGATTCTAGCCGCCGACCGCGCCGTCGAACTGGGGCCGGGCGCTGGAGAACAGGGCGGTTACCTGCTGTACAGCGGCCCGACCGCCGGCCTGTGTGATGCTGTCGACAGTCCGACCGGCCGCTTTCTGGTTGGCGCTGTGACGATGCCGAGTCCGCCAGCAGCGCAGGCGCGACCCGGAAAAAGGTTAGGCGAAACAGCATGGCTGACGATTCGCGGCGCCAACGGCCACAACTTGCGCGGCCATGACGTCCAGTTCGCGCACGGCCAGCTCAACGTCGTCTGCGGCGTGTCGGGGTCGGGCAAGTCGACGCTGGTCGTCGATACGCTCTACCGGGCGGCGGCCCGTTCGCTCGGCCAGGAAGCGGATGCGCCCGAAGCGCATGTTGGCGTCGAAGGTGCGACTTCGTTGCGCACCGCGGCATTGGTGGACCAGACGCCACCGGCCCGCAGTGCGCGCGCCAACTGTGCCACGTATCTGGACCTGTGGGATGTCGTGCGGCGGCGCTTGTTGACCGACCCGCTGGCGGCTCAGCGCGGGTACTCGACGGGGACATTTAGCTTCAACAAGGCCGAAGGTCGTTGTCCGGCGTGCGAAGGGTTGGGCGTCCAGACCGTGGACATGCAATTCCTAAGCGACGTCGCCATGACCTGCGAGACCTGCCAGGGCAAGCGGTTTGCCAGCGATGTGCTCGACGTGCGCCACCACGGCTGGAATGTCGCGCGCTTCTTGGATGCGACCGCCAGCGAAGTCGTGGCGACGTTTGCGGCGGACGCATCGCTGTGTGCGCCCGCCCAGCGGCTGTGCGACCTCGGCCTTGGTTACCTGCGTCTGGGCCAGCCGCTGTCGACGCTTTCGGGCGGCGAACTGCAGCGCGTCAAGCTGGCTCGGCACCTGCAAGGCGGGGCGGATCGGCTACAGAACGGGCTTTACGTGCTGGACGAGCCGACGACGGGCCTGCACTTGCAAGACGTCGCGTGCCTGCTGCGCGCGCTGCGCGAATTGGCCGACGCCGGCCACACGGTGGTCGTCATTGAGCACCACCTCGACGTGATTGCCGCCGCGGATCGGGTGGTTGAGCTCGGGCCCGACGGCGGGCCAGACGGCGGCCATGTGTTGCACCAGGGCCTGGTCGAAGACCTGCTGCAGGTGTTGGAGTCGCCGACGGCCAAAGCGCTGCGCGCCCACAAGCACCGGCAGCGCTACGTTGCGGCTGGGGGCTTGCAGGATGGCGAAGTGCTGGAGCGCGACCCAGGCGTCATTGAGGTGCGCGGCGCCCGGGTCCACAACCTCAAGGGCCTAAGCCTGGATGTGCCCCGCGACTGCCTGACCGTGGTGACCGGACTGTCGGGGTCGGGCAAGTCGTCGCTGGCCTTCGATCTGGTGTTTGCTGAGGGCCAGCGGCGCTTTTTGGACTGCTTGTCGCCGTTTGCGCGCCAGTACCTGCCCCCCGCGCTGGCGCCCGACGTCGACGCGATCCGCGGCCTGCTGCCGACCGTTGCCATCGCCCAGCGCACCACCCGCGGCGGGCCGAAGTCGACGGTGGCCACGCTGACCGACACCCTGCCCTACCTGCGGTTGCTGTTCGCGCGCTGTGGCACCCAGTTGTGCCCGCGCTGCGGCGGCGTCGTGGGTGCGCAGTCCGCGGCAGGCATTGCGGACGAGATGGCGCGCGTGCACCGCGCGGATGTGCGCTTTGCGGTGACAGCGCCGGCGGTGCGCGGTCGCAAAGGCCACCACGCGGAAGTGCTCGAGCGCGCCCGTCAGCACGGCCACAGCTGGATCCTGGTTGACGGCGCGCTGTGCAGTCTGCAGGCGGTACCGCAACTGGGACGTCAGCAGATCCACGACCTGGACTTCGTCGTCGCGTTGCTGCGGCCCGAAGCCTCGACTGAAACGCTGGTCGCGGCAGTTCAGGATGCGCTCAGGCTCGGCGACGGCACGGCCGGCTCGCGCTGCGTCTCGAGTCATCGGCGCGGTGCCGCCTCCGTGCACGTGTGGAGCACCGACCGCCACTGTGCAACCTGCCGCATCGCCGTGGAACCGCCCAATCCGCGCCTGTTCTCGTTTACGTCGCCGGCCGGATGGTGTCCCAAGTGCGAAGGCACCGGCATGCGCGAGCCACCCAAGGCCGTGCTGCACGACCCCGATGCGGACCCCAAGTCCAGCGAAGCGCTGGCCAAGGCCGGGCTGGCCGACGGTGGCGAGAGCCTGGACCTGCAACCGCAGCGCGCGCTCGATGTGTGCCCGACCTGTCAGGGCGCACGGCTGCGTCCGGAAGCGCTTGCGGTCCAGGTGGGCGGCAAGAACCTGGCGCAAGCGCTGGACCAGGGGCCCTCGCAGCTGATGGGCTGGCTGGACACGCTGGGTTTTGCGGGTCGCGACGCCCTAGTGGCGGCGCCGATTGTCGCGGACTTGCGCGGTCGCTGTACCTTTCTGGCGCAAGTGGGCCTGGACTACCTGCCGCTGGGTCGGGCGGCGCTGACGCTGTCCGGCGGCGAAAGCCAGCGACTGCGGCTGGCCGCGCAGCTGGGATCGAACCTGCGCGGCGTACTGTATGTGCTCGATGAGCCGACGATTGGCCTGCACCCAGCCGACAACGCGCGCGTGCTCGACGCGATGGACCAGCTGCGGGCGCGCGGCAACGGCTTGCTGGTAGTCGAACACGACGAAGAGACGATCCGCCGCGCCGACCACGTGATTGAGCTCGGCCCCGGCGGCGGCCACAGCGGTGGCGAGCTGGTGTTTCAAGGCACGGTGCCGGCGCTGCTGGCTGCGCACACTTCGCCGACGGGTGCGGCGCTGCGCCTGGCACCGGGTTTGCGGCCGCGCGACGCGGGCAAGCTTGCAAGCAGCGAAACAACAATAGTTTCAGTGCGAAACGCGACCTTGCACAACCTGCGCGGCGACGAGGCGCGGTTTGCGCGCGGCCACTTGAACGTCGTTACCGGCGTCTCGGGCTCTGGCAAGTCGACGTTGGTGCGCGACGTGCTGGTGCAGGCGGCAAAGCTTTGGGTCGCGGGGGGCGGCGCCGCGGCGGTGGCGGCGAACTTGGGCACCGTAGCAGGCCTGGATGGCCTCGGGGCGGTGGCTGTGGTGGACCAGGCGCCGATTGGCCGCACCCCACGGTCGTGCCCGGCAACCTATATGGGCGTATTCGACACGCTGCGCCAGACCTATGCCGCGCTGCCCGACGCCAAGGTGGCGGGGCTGACCGCGTCGGACTTTTCGTTCAACGCCGGCGCCGGTCGCTGCGAGGTTTGTGGGGGAACCGGGCAGATTCGCGTCGAGATGTCGTTTCTGCCGACGGTGGCGGTGCCGTGCGAGGCCTGCCAGGGTCAGCGCTACGGCGCGCGGGTGCTCGGCGTGGGCTACAAGGGCAAGAACCTGGCGCAGGTGCTGGCGATGTCGATGGCCGAGGCCGCGCTGCACTTTGCGGCGCTGCGGGCCGTTGCCGAGCCGCTCCGGCTATGCGAACGCATGGGACTTGGCTACCTGACGCTCGGTCAGTCGAGCGACACGCTGTCGGGCGGCGAAGCGCAGCGACTCAAGCTGGTGACCGAACTAGCCAAGCGCCGCCGCGCGGAGACGCTGTACGTGCTGGACGAGCCAACGACTGGGCTGCATCTGCACGACGTGGACAAGCTGCTGACCGTGCTGCGCGACCTGGTGGCGCGGGGTGACACTTTGGTCGTGATTGAGCACCACCTCGACATCATGGCCCAGGCGGACTGGTTGGTCGACCTGGGTCCGGGCGCCGGTGCTGCCGGTGGCCAGGTGACGTGGTGCGGGACGGTTTCCGACATGCTGCGGGCAGGGCCGGAGGTGCCAACCCGCGCCGCGCTGGCAGCGCACCTGACACCGTCCGCCCATTGACGCCGCCGCTCACCCGGCGCACGATGGCCGCCTCGACCACCGCGCTCAAAACCGCGCAAGGTAAGCCGGAGCCGCCATGACCGACCCGACGCCGCTACTGCGTGTGCCCACCAAAGACGACCCGGCCGACCCGTGCGTGCTGGTCATCTTTGGCGCCTCGGGCGACCTGACCAAGCGGCTGCTGATGCCCGCGCTCTACAACCTGCACTGCGACGGGCTGCTCGACCCGCGCACCAGCATCGTCGGCATGGCAATGGACGACCTGACGAGCGAAGTGTTTCGCGACCGGCTTTCGGCGGACATCCGCAAGTTCTCGACGCGCAAGGTGTTTGTCGAAGACGCGTGGGCAGACCTGGTGCGCCGCATCCACTACACGCCAGGCAAGTTCAATGACGCCGCGGCGTTTGAGCGCCTGGGCCAGGTGTGCGCAGAGGTCGGAGCGGCCGCGGGGACGTGCGACAACCTGCTGTTCTACTACGCAATTCCGCCGTCGCTGTTTGGCCTGGTGTCGCAGATGCTCGACGGCGCGGGGCTGTGCAAAGCGGGCGCGGCCTGGCGGCGCGTCATCGTCGAGAAGCCGTTCGGCCACGACCTGCCGTCGGCGCTGGCATTGAACAAGCAACTGCTGGCGCACTGGAGCGAGGACCAGGTCTTTCGCATCGATCACTACACCGGCAAAGAGACGGTCCAGAACATCCTGGCCTTTCGCTTCAGCAACGGCATTTTCGAGCCGCTGTGGAACAAGCACCACATCGACCACATCCAAATCACGGTCGCCGAAACCGTGAGCGTCGAGGGCCGCGGCAAGTATTACGAGTCGTCGGGTGTGCTGCGCGACATGATTCAAAATCACATGTTTCAGCTGCTGGCCTACCTGTGCATGGAGCCGCCGACTTCGCTCAAGCCGGACGCCGTACGCAACGAGCGCTTCAAAGTGCTGGACGCGGTGCGTATCTACAAGCCGGCAGACATCGACAACTACACCATTCGCGGCCAGTACGGCGCCGGCAGTAAGCCGGACGGCACGCCGGTCATCGCCTATCGCGACGAGCCAGAGGTCGCCGACGACTCGCGCACCGAGACCTTTGCGGCCATGAAGCTGTACATCGACAACTGGCGCTGGGAGGGTGTGCCGGTCTACCTGCGCAGCGGCAAAAGCCTGTGGACGCGCGCGACCGAGATCCTGGTGCAGTTCAAAAAAGCGCCGGAGGTGCTGTTTCGTGACACGCCGGAGGTCGAGGAAATCGAGCCCAACCAGCTGATTTTCCACATCCAGCCGGCCCAGGGCGTCGAACTGCGCTTCCAGGCCAAAAGCCCGGGCCCCGGCATGATGCTGCAGCCGGTCAACATGCGCTTCGACTACCAGAGCAACTTTGAGGCTCAGCGCTCGACCGGCTACGAGGTGCTCATCTACAACTGCATGACCGGCGACGCATCGCTGTTTTCGCGCTCGGATCTCGTGGAAGCGGCATGGCGGATTGCCCAGCCCATGCTCGATGCATGGACGCAAAGCCAACCGCCCGATTTCCCGAACTACACCACCGGCACCTGGGGCCCGCGGGCGTCGTTTCAGTTCATGGAGCGCGACGGCCGCAAGTGGCTCGAAGTCGTGAACCCGACGATTCTGGGCAAGGTGCCGTTGTTTAGCGGCACCAGCGAAGCGTTCTTGCATGGCCTCGCGCTGTGTTTGAAGCCTCTGGCCAAGGCCAATGGCGACTACGTCGTGCGCAAAGGCGAGCCGGGCACCGACATGTATCTGCTTGTGCGCGGCAAGGTCGAGGTCCGCGCCCCGGACGGCGCGGTCCTCAAATCTCTGGCGGAGGGCGACTTTTTTGGCGAGTTGAGCCTGCTGCTAGCCAGCCCGCGCACGGCCGACGTGGTGGCGACCACCGACTGCGACCTCTACAGCCTGGACGGCGCTGACTTTCGGCGGGTGCTCAAGATCTACCCCGAGTTTGCCCAGAACATCGTGCAAGTCGCCCGCGATCGCTACAAGCTCATCGTGGGCACCGAGTCGATGCTGGGCAAGCGGGCGTAGACACGCCCTTTTACGCTGTTGCTGTGGCCTTCGCCGGTACCGCCTCAGGGCCCGACTACGCCGCTGCGTGGCAGCTAGCGGCTGTTGACGGGCTGCAGCAGTGCCAGCGGCCGGCGGACGTCGCCGTTGCGTGGCTGTTCGCCCACGCGCAAGCCGAAGCGCGCTCGTCGTGGCTGCAAGGTCGGCGCGACCCGCCGCTGGAAGTGGCGGCCTCAGATGCCTCGTGGGCAACCCAGGCCTGGGACACGTTGGCGCATCGGCACGTGTTCCGCATCCAGGCCCATGTCGCCCAGGTGCTGACCCGCTGGCAGCGCGGCGAAGTGGACCTGCGCCTGACCGACGCGATGCCGTCCCCCGACCAGCTGCTGCGCGGCCAGAGCCAGGGCTGGCGGTGGCTGTCGCTGCTGCCGCCGGACGCCGACTGCGGCCTTGAGCCGACGCCGTTTGCGTTTGCGCTGCACGACCTGTGTCACGCGGCGCACTACTTCGACCCGGCGCACCATCGGGCCCAGCGCGGCTTCTTCGCGGCGGTCTGGAAGGCGACGCAAACGCCCGGCTTTGGCGAGTGGATGGTGCAGTTCGACGCTGATGTGCCCGCTGAATTCCGCAAGGTCTGCGCGGACATGAACGGCTCTGTTCTGTTCCTGTGGACGGCGCTGCGCAAAAAGGTCACCAACGCCGCCAAGTTGGCAGGTCGCCCGCCGCAAGACGCCGCTGCCGAGCTGTGCGCTTGGCTTGGCCTGGCCGGGTCGGTGCGCGACGCGGCGCTGCGGTTTTCGGTGCACCGCGATGCCGACCGCGCGTTGGCCCTGACTGACGCGCAAGTGCTTGAAAACTGGTGGACGGCCGCGTCTTGATCTATGGGGGGGTCTGTTCAGATGCCCGAAATCACGCTACAAATCTGGTCGCTTCCGATCATGCATGACGGACCATGCGGCAGGGGCTTGAAGTGACGAGGCGATTATTCAAGCCGATGGCCTTGCCGGTCGGCTGTGGCGGTGGCCTTGCGGGCCTCTTGGCCTTGGGCGCGGCATTGGCAGGTTGCGGCGACAATGGTGCTGGCACTTCGCCGCCAAAGGCCTCTGCGGCGGACGCGGCCGCCACCGACGCAGCGCCAGACGTGGCCGCAACCTCCGACGTCGGTCCAGCGGACTTTGGCAAACCGTGCAATGGCGACAGCGACTGCCAAAGCGGCAACTGCGCTTGGGCTTTTGCCGGCAGATTGTGCAGCAAAAGCTGCAACGGGCCGGCCGATTGCCCCAGTGGCTGGGCGTGCAGGTCTGCGGAGGGTGGCGGCGACGCGTGGTGCGCGCCCGCTGATGCGCTGCTGTGTGCCCCTTGCGTTAAAGATGCGGACTGCCACCGTTTGGGCGACCCGGCCGCGCAATGTGTCTCGGCGGGCGCCGCAGGCTCGTTTTGTGCCATCGCCTGCACAGACGGCAACCAGTGCCCCAGCAGTTTTGGCTGCGACACGTCCTCGGGCAAGAAACTGTGTCGTCCCGCCGCCGGGACGCTTTGCACGTGCCCGGCGTATGCGAAGGATCAGGGACTTGCCACGACATGCGCCAACGCCAACACCCTTGGACAATGCAGCGGTTTTCGCGCTTGTGGACCGGCCGGGCTTGGTCCCTGCGACGCCCTGCCGCCGGCCGCTGAGGCTTGCAATGCCAAAGACGACGACTGCGATGGCGCCACCGACGAGGCGTTCGCCTGGCAGAACCCCGCGGGCGGCAACGCGCTGGTTGTGGGTCAAGTTTGCGGCGCTGGTGTCTGCGGTGGTGGCGAGGTGGTGTGCGCCACCATCGCGTCGGCTACGTGCAGCACCGCAAACAAGGCTTCGCCCGAACAATGCAATGGTGTCGACGATGACTGCGACGGCCTAACCGACGACGGCGTGTGCGCCTGCAAGTCCAATGCCGACTGCGCGACGCAGCAAGATGGCAAGCTTTGCAATGGCTCACTGTACTGCGACCCTGTGACGCATGCCTGCGCCCTGAACCCGGCGAGCGTAGTCAAGTGCCAACTGTCGATGCTGCCCTGCACCGTGGCGACCTGCGTTGAACCGCAAGCGCCTGAGACGTCACCCGTTTGCAAGTCGCTTCCGGTTGCGGACGGCACCCCATGCGACGACGGATTGGCCAGCACCACGGGCGAGGTCTGTTCGGCTGGCGCCTGCACCCAAGGGGTGGTGGTCGTGCCGTGTACGGTCAGCGCCGACTGTGCCAAGTATGAGGATGGCGATTTGTGCAACGGCACGCTTTTCTGCAACAAAGCGACCAAACTGTGCCAGGTCAATCCGGCGACGGCGGTCAAGTGTCCCGACGGCAGCGACACGTTGTGCAGCAAGAACCTGTGCGTTCCTGCGAGCGGCGCCTGCGCGATGACAGCGGTCAACCAGGGTAAGGCGTGCGACGACGGCTTTGCCTGCACCGCAGGAGAAGCATGCGACAAAGGCGCCTGCAGCGCGGCCGCCAACACCTGCAAGTGCAGCAAGGACAGCGACTGCAACGCCAGCGAGGATGGCAACCTGTGCAATGGCACGCTGTTTTGCGACAAGGCCAAGGCGGTATGCGTGGTGAACCCGGCTACGGTCATCGCCTGTGCAAGTGGCAAAGACACAGCCTGCAGCCTCAATACCTGTGTGCCCACGACCGGGCAGTGCGCAATGACCGCCGTCGCCAATGGCGTGCCTTGCGATGCCGATGGCAGCACCTGTTCACCCGCGGATACCTGTCAGGCCGGTGCGTGCAAAGCCGACTCCAATGTGTGCGCGTGCAAGGTCGACGGCGACTGCGCGAGCAAAGAAGACGGCAACCTGTGCAACGGCACGCTGTACTGCGACAAAGCAGCGGGTACCTGCCTGGTCAACCCGACGACGGTGGTTCAGTGCGCGACCGGCCAAAACACGGCATGCCTTGTCGCAACGTGCAACCCTATCGACGGCCAGTGCGGCCCGGTCGCGTTGCCGGTCGGCACGACGTGCAGTGCGAGCGACGCGTGCCTTTCGGCCGGCCTGTGCACCGCGGCTGGCGTGTGCACGCCGGGCAATGTGAAGTCCTGCAACGACGCCAACCCGTGTACCTTGGACACCTGTGACGGCAAGCTTGGCTGCGTGCACAGCCCGGCGGCGGCCACCTGCACTGACGGCGATGCCTGTACCGCTGGCGACGCTTGCACGGACGGCACCTGCAAAGCCGGCACAGCAATCGCCTGTGACGATGGCAACCCGTGTACCAACGACGCTTGCGCCAAGCTCAAGGGCTGCACCGCTTTGCCCAATGCGGCCACCTGCACCGATGGCAATGCCTGCACGCTGGCCGATGCGTGCCTTGGCGGGGCTTGCCTTGGCGGAGCCGCTGCTGGCTGCGACGACAAGGACGCTTGCACCACCGACAGCTGCGACAAAGCAAGCGGTTGCAAGCACGCCGCCTTGTCGGGGTGCACGCCCTGCGCCAACAGTGGGGCGTGCCAGGATGGCAACGTGTGCACCTCTGAGTTTTGCGTATCGGGCTTATGCCAGTTCGCAGCGGTCGAGGGCCAGGGATGCGAGGACGGCAACGCCTGCACGACCGGCGACAGCTGCGCGGCCAGCGCGTGCAAAGCCGGTCCCCCCAAAGCGTGTAACGACGGCGACGCCTGTACGGTTGACGCTTGCGAAGCCAAGACCGGCTGCACCACCGCGCCGGCTGCCACGTGCGACGACAAAAACTCCTGCACCGACGACAGTTGCAACGCAAAGACTGGCTGCAGTGCGACCGCCAACAGCAAGGCCTGCGACGCCGATGGCAACCCATGCACCGCCGACCAGTGTGCAGGCGGCAAATGCACGCCGGGAGGCCCCGCCGCCTGCGACGACGGCAACGCCTGCACCGACAACGCCTGCGAACCCAAGACCGGTTGCGCAGCGGCGAACAACACCAAGCCCTGCAACGACGGCAACCCTTGCAGCACCGGCGAAACCTGCACGGCAGGCAAGTGCGGCGGCCCGACGACCCCGACAGCCTGCGACGACCAGTTGAGTTGTACGGCCGACAGCTGCGACCCGGCCAAGGGCTGCGTCCATGACGGCAGCAAGAGCGACGGCGCAACCTGTGGCGAGTTGCCCAACGGCGTATGCAAGGGCGGCACGTGCCAGTGCGGGGCCGGCTACGCGGCCGTCTCGGTCGACGTCGTGGGCGAGCCGACCAAGGCGTGCGAGGCGACGGGGCCGGTGTGGGGCCAGCGACCGATCAAGCCCGTCGGCGTGTACACCGTGCAAGACGTCGCGGGCGGCAAGGTCGTGCTCGACAGCCAAACCAAGCTGATGTGGCAGCAGGGAACGGCGCCTGTCATCAAAGACCTTGCCAACGCCAAGGGGTATTGCGACGGGCTGGTCATCGGCACGTTCACAGATTGGCGGGTGCCATCGGCTCATGAACTGGCGACGGTCGCGGACTACAGCGTGGCGTTCCCCGGTCCGGCCATCGACGCCGCCTTTGTGGGCACGCCTGCCGCGGAATTCTGGTCCACGACGCCCTTTCTAGGCGACGCCGCCACCGCCTGGTGCATGCACTTTGAGACGGGGAGCTTGCAATACTACGAGACCAAGAACCTCATGCAGACGCGGTGCGTGCGCGCTGGCGGCGTAGGCGCCGTGGCGGCTCGGTATGCGCTGTCCGCCGCTGGCGGGGTGGCGACGGACAAGTGGACGCAATTGCACTGGCAGCGCCAGGCGACCGGTGGCGTGATGCTGTGGCAGGCGGCCAAAGACCACTGTGCGGGGCTGAGCTTGGAGGGCGCCGGTTGGCGCTTGCCAACGGTGCGCGAGTTGCATGGGCTGGTCGACTACGCCGGCAATGCGCCGACTATCGACCAGACCGCGTTTGTGGGCGCCGTGAAGGGGACGTACTGGTCGGTTACGCCGCGGGCCGGAAGTGCAGTCGATGTGTGGGTGGTGACGTTTTCGGGTGGGGCGATTGTGTACTCGACCGGGGCCCAGACCCACAATGTGCGGTGTGTGCGCGACTGACCTGATGCCAGCTGGTCCACACCCCGCAGTACGCCAAGGCGCCCCGATTGGGGACTGACCGCAGGAGCAGAAATCGCGATGACTTTCCCAAGCCAGTTGTGGCGACCGCCCACCGACCCATGCGTCGCCGTCTCAATTCGGGCGGCCGGGGTTTTGCTGCTAGCCGCCTGCGGCGACGCCCCCGCAAGCCCAGCACCCGACGCCAAACCAGCAGCGTTCACCGACGCCGCACCTGCCGACGCACCAACCGACGACACCACCGCCGACATCGCCCACGGCCCAGAATCCGAAGACGCCGGCCCCGCTGACGTCGGCAAGCCGTGCACTTCGAACCCAGAGTGCTCGAGCGGCCTGTGCGTCCCCGGCTTCGCCGGCAGCGTGTGCAGCATGGCCTGCATCAAGCAAGCCGATTGCCCGCAGTCCTGGAAGTGCGGCCCTCACCCGGGCGGCGGCCCCGCAACGGTGTGCCTGCCGCGCGACGCCCTGCTGTGCGCCCCCTGCGCCCAAGACGCCGACTGCCAGGCTTTGGGCGAAACTGGCGCCCGCTGCGTTGCCGATGGACCCGCAGGGTCGTTCTGCGGCATTGGCTGTGCCACCGCAGGCGACTGCCCGACCGGCGCGGACTGTGTCGCCACCGCGAGCGGCCTGCAATGCCGACCGGCCAATGGCGCACCGTGCACCTGCAGCGCGCTCGCCAAGACCAGCAAGGCCACCACGGCTTGCGCGTCGTCCAACCCTTTTGGCAGCTGCCCGGGCAAGCGCAGCTGCGGCGACGGCGGCCTGTCCGCCTGCGACGCGCCGGCCGCAGTCAGTGAAGCGTGCAACGACCTGGACGACGACTGCGACGGCCAGACCGACGAGGGCGTGTGTGCCTGCAAGAGCGACGCCGACTGCGCGGCGCAGGACGACGGCAAACTGTGCAACGGCAAGCTCGTTTGCGATACCAAGGCGCACGCCTGCAAGCTCGACGCCACATCGGTCGTCACCTGCCCGGTCAACACCGAGCCCTGCCAGACCACCGCCTGCCAGGAGCCAGTGGCACCCGCCACGGCGGCAACGTGCGCCACCGCCAACCTGGCCGACGGCCTGCCCTGTGACGACAAGCTGGCAGCGACGAGCGGCGAAACCTGCGTCGCTGGGGTCTGCGGCCAGGGCGTGGTCGCAGCGCAGTGCACATCCACTGCGGACTGCGCCAAGCTCGAAGACGGCAACCTGTGCAACGGAACCCTGTTTTGCAACAAGGCCAAGAAGGTCTGCCAGGTCAACCCGGTGACGGTCGTGTACTGCCCCACTGCCGCAGACTCCGCGTGCAGCAAGAACACCTGCCAGCCCACCACCGGACTGTGCGCGCCATCGCCCATCAACGCCGGCAAACCGTGCGATGACGGCAACGTGTGCACGGCCGGCGAAACCTGCGCCAGCGGCACCTGCGCCAGCCCCACCAACACTTGTGCATGCACCGCCACCGCCGACTGCGCCAAGTACGAAGACGGCAACCTGTGCAACGGCACGCTCTACTGCCACAAGGCGACGGCGACCTGCTTGCTCGACCCGACCAAAGTGGTGGTGTGCCCAACGGGGCTGGACACCGCGTGCAGCAAGAACACCTGCGAACCCAAAACCGGCACCTGCGCACCCAAGCCCGTCACCGATGGTGCCCCGTGCGACGCCGACGGCAATGCCTGTACTGGTGCTGACGCCTGCAACGGCGGCAAGTGCGCAGCGGGAGCCAATGTGTGCGCCTGCCAGACCGACGCAGAATGTGCGAGCAAGGACGACGGCGACGCCTGCAATGGCACGCTCTACTGCGACAAGGTGACCAAGCAGTGCGCGGTGAACGCGAAGACCGTGGTCGCCTGCCAGACCGGCCTCGACACGGCGTGCGTGCACCACAAATGCAACCCGGTCGACGGCCAGTGCAGCACCGTGACCTTGCCAGCCGGATCGACCTGCACCGACGGCAACGCCTGTGTCGCACCCAGCCACTGCGGAGCCAGCGGAGCCTGCCTGCCCGGCGCCGCGACCTCGTGCGACGACAACAGCCCGTGCACCGCCGACGCCTGCAACAACGCCACCGGCTGCGTGCATACGCCCATTGCGGCGACTTGCACCGACGGCGACGTGTGCACCGTGGCTGACACCTGTGCGGGCGGCCAGTGCAAGCCCGGCGGCCAACTCTTCTGCGACGACAGCAACCCGTGCACCGACGATGCGTGCGCCGTGGGCTTGGGCTGTGCGGCGACACCCAATGTGGCCGGATGCAGCGATGGCGACGCGTGCACAGCGGGTGACACTTGCAAAGGCGGTACCTGCGGCGCCGGGGTCGCCGTAGTGTGCGACGACGCCAACCCATGCACCACCGACACCTGCGACAAGTCAAAGGGTTGCTCGGCGGTGGCCCTGCCCGGCTGCGTTTCGTGTGCGACGGCGGCGGCGTGTGGCGATGGCAACGGGTGCACGGCCGAGTTCTGCGTCGGCGGCGTTTGCAGCGTGCAGGCACTGGACGGCGCACCCTGCGACGACGGCTCGGCGTGCACCAAGCCCGACACCTGTCTCGCCAAGGCCTGCCAGGCCGGCAAAGTGGTGACGTGCGCCGACGCCAAACCCTGCACCGACGACAGTTGCGACAGCCAGGCCGGCTGCCAATTCGTGCCCACCGCCAAGCCGTGCGACGCCGATGGTAGCGTGTGCACCGTCGGCGACGCGTGCAGCGGCGGCTCGTGCGTCGCTGGCAGTCCAAAGACCTGCGACGACGGCAACCTGTGCACCGACGATGCCTGCGACGCCAGCAAAGGCTGCACGACGCTGGCCAACGGCAAGCCCTGCGACGCCGACGGCAGCCTGTGCACAGCGCAAGACGGTTGCGCCAACGGCAAGTGCACCGCCGGCGCGGCATTGGCATGCGACGACGCCAACCCGTGCACCGACGACAGCTGTGAGGCCAAGACTGGTTGCAAACACGTGCCCACCACCTTGGCATGCAACGACGGCGACGCCTGCACGGTCGGCGAAACTTGCCAGGCCGGCGCGTGCAAGGGCAACGCCAAGCCCTTGGTCTGCAGCGACAACAAGCCGTGCACTGCCGACAGCTGCGCGCCCACAAGTGGTTGCATGTTCGATGCCGCCAAGGCCGATGGCCAGCCCTGCACGGCGCTACCCAATGGCGTGTGCGCGGCTGGTGCATGCGCGGTCTGCGGCGCCGGCTTCGACGTGGTCACTGTCGATGTCGATGGCGCCGCCAAGTCGGTCTGCTCGGCGCTTGGCCCTGTGTGGGGCACGCGGCCGATTCAGCCGGCGGGCGTGTACACCGTGCAGGTCTTGGGGGGCGACAAGGTGGTGCTGGACGCGCAGACACAGCTGATGTGGCAGCAAGGCATCGCGCCACAAGCCCACAACTGGACCAACGCCAAGGCCTACTGCAACGGCCTGGCGCTCGGCGGCCACAAAGACTGGCGCTTGCCGTCGTTGGCGGAGCTGTCGTCGCTGCTGGACTACACGGTTGTGGGACCGGGGTTGCTCATCGACACCAGCGCGTTTGCGGGCACCAAAGCCGGCTCGTACTGGTCGGCGTCGCTGCGCGCAAGCTCCACCACCAGCGCATGGAATGTGTGGTTCAACGCGGGCGACGTTTACAGCAATTCGGTCACCAGCAGTCGGGAGGTCCGCTGCGTGCGCGGCGGCCTCAACACCGCGCCCGCGCCGCGCTTTGTGGTGAGCCCGGCCGGCGGCACCGTCGCGGACAACTGGACCAAGCTGACCTGGCAGCGCGACATCCTGACCAACACCCAGACTTGGCAGAAGGCCACAGAGTACTGCGCTGCGCTGCAGCTGGAGGGCAGCGGCTGGCGCATGCCGACGGTGACCGAGTTGCGCGGGATTGTGGATGTGCAAAAGATAAGCCCACCCATCGATGGCACCGCGTTTCCAATAACCCAGACCAACACCTATTTTTCGGCGACGCCGCTGGCGGGTTCAACCAAGATCGTGTGGGCGGTGTACTTCGCTGTTGGCGAATCGCTGCCGGAGTCGGCGGCGAACAACGCGCAGGTGCGGTGTGTCCGGTAACACCGCGAATCATGGGTTTGGCCGAAGGGGGGGTCTGTTCAGATCCCTGAAATCGTGGCGTAAATTGACCTGGACTTGATCACGTCAGAATCCGGGCTTCGGCGCCTTCGGCAAGCTCAGATCCGCCAGTTCCGGCGCTTGAGGGACACTCAGCCCGCTGTCGCCGGCCACGTTTTGCTGCGAGGCGCCCGCAATCCAGGTCGCTGTGCGCGCAAGCGTCGCCTTGCGCTGTAAAACCAGGCCAAACGTGCCGCCCGACCACGCGCTGCGGTCTGCTGTCGCGGCCGTCTGCACGGCCCCGTCCAGCATGGCCCCCGCACGGGCGTAGCCGCCGATCAGCGTGTCCGCGATACGCAAGCCCTGCGCGTCGATGGCCAGCACGCCGTCGCCGATGACCGGCCCCAAGCTGCCGCTGCGCGACCACGTAGGTGCCGCGGTCACGCCATGTAGGACGGAGCCGCGCACATCAAGCGTGCCAAGGCGGGTGGCGACTGCGGCCGACGCCAGGTTGCGCAGCGCACACGACCGCAGGTGCGCGACGCCACCATGGGCCACCCACACGCCGCCGCCGTGGATGCCATCGGCCAACTGTGGCTGCACATCAGCTATGGCCACGCCCACCAGCGTCGCGGTCGCGCCGTGCGACAGCGAAACCGCGGCGAGATGGCCGCCCTGCAAGCGACTGCCGTGCAGCAGCACCTCGGCCTTGTCGCGAGCCTGGAGTGCAACGCCAAAAAGGCCATCCTTCTCGCGAGGCCTGGTGTCGCGCACCAACAGGCCGGCAGCCTCCAGGCGCGAACCCGGCAGTTCCACACCAATTCCGATGCCGTGGTTGCCTGCAAGCACCGCGCGCTTGAGCAATGCCTGCCCACCCGAGACGACCAGGCCCTGGCCAAGCCCACCTGACGCGGCTTCGGGCAGCGTGTCGTCCACCACGAGGTCAGTCGCTACCACGCGCGACCCGGGATCCTGCGCAACCAGACCTGAGGCCCGGTTCGAAGACACGCGCGCCTCGCGTAGCTGCAGTTCCGCTCCTTCCAGCACATTGATACCCAGGCCCAGGATGTCGCCCTTGGCGCTCGGCAGGGTGTGGTCGACCAGCAAGCGCTTGGCCGTGACGACGGAGCCCTGGCCGTACAAGCGCAGACCGGCCGAGCGGTTGCCAGTGATGCGCACGGTATTCAGGTGGGCTCTCGCACCCGCAGCCACGTCCAGGCCGTCGCCGAGGTCGGCGGTCTGACCAGCGGCTTGCGTGCCCGCTACGTGCACACGGTTGAGCGAAAGCAACGACCCCGCGCCCGTGGCAATGGCGCCGGTAACGGTATTGGCAACCACCAAGGCGTCGTGCACACCAAGGGCGCCGTCCTCGCTGACCGCCAGGCCAAAGCCCAACTGCTTGTAGCTGCCGCCAGTCTGGCTGTGGTCGATGCGGGCGCGCCGCAACAGGGCGCCCGTGCCCTTGCCCATCACCATCACTTGCAAGCCAGGGTTGGCGTGGGCGCGAAAGCGGACGAGGTCCACGTTCGCCGCTTCGCTGACGACGAGGCCATTGCCCAGGGCTTTGGAGCCGTCGGCCTGCGTGTTGTCGAGCAACAGCCCGCTGCCGTCGACCCATGTGTTCGGGCCTTCGACGTAAGTTGCCATCAGGCGCGCCCGACGGACGCGGACGTCGCTTATCGTCAGCTTGGCGCCTTTGACAGCCAAAATGCCCATGCCGAGCGAGCCATCCGGGTGCGCTTGCACTTCGTCGACCAGCACATTGGTCAGCTTGACGGTGGCGGCGCCGGACACGTAGACGCCATTGACGGCGGAATGCACGATGTGCAAATCGCTCGCGGCGACCAAGGCGCCATCGGTCACTGCCAACCCGCCAAAGCCGCCGCGCACGGTCAGGCCGCGCAACAGGACGCCACTGGCCTTGCCCTTGGCCGCGAACGTGGGCGCCGCAATCGAACCCTCGACGCTGACCAACTTGGGGCAGCGGCCGACGACCTGCACGCTGCCGGTCAACACGAAGTTGCCCTTGTAGGTGCCGGCCGCCACCGCCACCTTGCCGCTGCCCATCGCCGCAGCGAACGCCGGCCCGAGCGCACTGTAAGGCGCGGTACGCGTGCCCGACCAGGGACCGGCGGTATTGGCCGCGGACACGTAAACCGTGCCCGGTTGATCAGCGAACCAGCCGAATTCATCGACGCCAGCTTCGCCACACGCTGCTGGGTCGGGTGCGCAACCCGGCAGTCCGCCCTCAAACGCTGCCTTGCCCGACGCGACAAAGCCGGGTGGGCAGGTCCACTCGGGTCCGCGCACCGGCTCACACGAGTTGGCTTGGGCTGCGGGCAGGTACCCGACCGGGCAGCCGAGCTCGCCGCGCGCACAGTCGTGCGGGTCGCCGGAACCGTCGCGGCACGCGATGGGCAGCGCGGTCTCGCCAGCTAGGTGCGCCGGCACGCTTGCGTCTGGCAACTCGGCCCAAGCTGGCACCAGAGCCAAAGCCAGCCCAGCAGTGGCGGGCAGCAGGCCATTGACGTCGCGCACATCGTCGCCGGCCGCAACGCAGGCGGCCAGGCCGTCGGCGCTCGGCAATGTACCGACAGGGCACTCGGCCGGCGCAGTCGCAGCAGCAGCAGCAGCAGGGTCACAGCTTGCGCCGCGCCAGATGCAGTCGCCCTCGGTTAAGGCGCATGGTTGGCCTTGCGCGTCGGCGCGAAACGGACACCAAACCGGTGTGCACAGGCTGCCGTCCAGGTCGGCGGCTTTGGGGTGGGCGACGCGGCACTCGGGCGGGCCGACGGCGATGCAGGTGCCGGCCCCAGGCTCAAAGACCTGGCCTGCAGCGCAGTACGCGCAGGAGGCGTTGCCGGTGGGCTTGCGTGCCAGGGTGTCGACGCACTTGCCGGCCGCGGCTGGCGTTGCGGTGGGCTCGGTCGATTCGCCGCAAGCCGCGAGGCCGAAAAGCGCAATCGCGATGCAGCGCAAGTTCATGGCCGCGGTGTAGCGCATGGCGGAGCTGCGCGCAAGACGACGCCGATGAACCGGGCGTCCCGCGACGGTGTCGCCGGCGCTAAGTATGCCAGGC
Organism: Pseudomonadota bacterium; assembly: GCA_005792545.1. GTDB lineage: Bacteria > Myxococcota_A > UBA9042 > UBA9042 > UBA9042 > SXRM01. Next base: position 28,903 of record SXRM01000005.1, read on the forward strand.
CAGGAACTGGCGCTCCGCGTCGCTTGTAGTGCACGATTATGGCCTCGCGGAGGGCTATCGGGCGCCGCGCTAACAGGGCGGGCATGGTTTTTGGGCGGATCCTGCGCGATCCTGCGCGCCTGGGCGCGTTGGTGGTGGCGGCGGCAGCATTGGCGGGCTTGGGGGCCTTCACCTTTCGCTATGGCGAGGGGCTGTCGTACTTCAGCGCCGACCCCAAGGCCTGCGCCAACTGCCACATCATGCAGCCGCAGTACGACGGCTGGCAGAAAGCGAGCCACCACACGGCGGCGACGTGCGTCGATTGCCACCTGCCGACCACTTTTGCCGCCAAGTACCTCGCCAAAGCCGCCAACGGCTGGAGCCACAGCAAGGGCTTTACTTTGCAGGACTTCGCTGAACCCATCCGCATCAAGCCGGGCAATAGCCAGATCCTGCAAGACAACTGCCTTCGCTGTCACAGTTCGCTGGTGCACGGGATGCTGGCCAGCGCGACTACGGCGCCAGAACCCGTGTACTGCGTGCACTGCCACTTCACGGTGGGTCACGGCCAGACGGCGGGCCTGGGCGGCAAGCTGCGACAGGACGAACTGCGGGGCCTCGACGTGCCGCCCGCCAAACCAAAGGACAAGCCATGACCGCTGATGCCAAGCCGCGCCGCTGGCCTTTCTATCTGGGTCTTTTTGCTGTCGTCGCCGCAGGTTCGGCCGCAGGCGCTGCGCTGCTGGTCAGCATCACCGAGCGCAAGCAAGAGGCGTTGCACAGCCAGGTGCGCGTGGTCCAAGTCGGCGACGACGACACCGACCCGGCCAGGTGGGGCCTCAATTGGCCAGCGCAGTACGACAGCTACAAGCGCACTGCGCTCAGGACTGCGACCAAGTTCGGCGGCCACGCCGGCAGCGAGGCGATGCCAGAGGAGAAAATCGAGCGCGACCCGTGGCTCAAGCGCATGTTTGGTGGCTACGCGTTCAGCATCGACTACCGCGACCGCCGCGGCCACGCCTACATGCTCGCCGACCAAGAGGCGACCCAGCGCCTGACCAAGCCGCAGTCGGGGTCATGTTTGCATTGCCACGCGTCCGTGATGCCGCTCTACCGGCAACTGGGCCAGGGCGACGCCGACAAGGGATTCGCCGAGTCGTTCAAGTACAGCTACAAGGACCTGAACCAGAAACTGCACGAGAGCGGCAAGGCCCATCCGGTCACCTGCGGCGACTGCCACAGCCCGGACACGATGGGCTTGCGGGTCACGCGACCGGGTTTCATCCGCGCGATGGCGCAACTGGCCAAATCGGACGCGCCGCTGCCAGCGCTGCCGAGCGTCGAACAATGGCGCAAAGGCCCGCGCAAAGCCGACTATGACCCCAACCGCGACGCCACCCGCAACGAGATGCGCAGCTTCGTGTGCGGCCAGTGCCACGTCGAATACTACTGCTCGACCAAGATGCCGCTGACCTTTCCGTGGAAAAATGGCTTGCGGGCCGAAGACATGGAGAAGACCTGGGACGAGACCAAGTTCCCCGACGGCAAGCCGTTCATGGACTACGCGCACAAGGAAACCGGGGCGCCGATTCTCAAAGCCCAGCACCCCGAGTTCGAGCTGTGGAGCCAGGGCATCCACGCGCGCAGCGGTGTCTCGTGCGCCGATTGCCATATGCCGTACATGCGCGAAGGCGCAGGCAAAGTCAGCGACCACTGGGTGCGCAGTCCGCTCTTGAACATCAACCGCGCCTGCCAGACCTGCCACCGGGCGACCGAAGCGGAGCTGGGCGAGCGCGTGGCCGTCATCCAGGGCCGCAACCACGACCTCTTGCAGCGCGGGGGCAAGGCGATTGTGGCGTTGCTCGACGCGATTGCGCAGGCAAAAGCGCAAGGCGCGACCGCCGATCAACTCCAGCCTGCGCTAGTGATGCAGCGCAAGGCTCAGTGGCGCTTGGACTTCATCGCGGCGGAGAACAGCATGGGCTACCACGCCCCGCAAGAGGCGGCGCGGGTGCTGGCCGAGGCGCTGGATTACGCGCGGCAAGGCGAGACGCTGGCGGTGCGGGCGATGGCAGGTGGTGCGGTTGGGGTGCCGGGGGCGGTGACGGCCGTGCAGGCTCCAGGTGCGCCCACCGCTGTGGTGCGGTAGGCTCAGCGGCCTGCCTGGGCCGTCGAGGGACTCCAGGTGCCGACACGCTTTGTTCTCGGTGACTTGCCGCCAGTGCTGCGCCTTGCGGAAGTCGCACAGGTCAAGACGCACGCAAACTATACAGAATCGCCTTGAGGTGAGATCAAACCTGCCGCGAGGAAGGAGCGACGAGTCGGCTTGCAAAGCCGCGAGTTTGCGACCCACTGAGCAAGCAAGAACAGCGATCGCAGATGACCTCGGGTCATCGCGATCCTGTATACACTGCCGCCAAAGCCGGGGACGTCCAAGCCGCCCGCCAGCTTGTGCAGGAACTCGTGCTGCCAAAGCTGGCGCGCCAGGTTTGGCCGGAGCGCTGGCCTAGCGATCTCGTGCTCTGCAGCGCCCACGCCTACGAAGAGACCGGCATCAACGCAATACCACACGCGCTGGCCTGTCATTTGGCGTGGTGCTTAAGCCTGGCGGTTGAGGTCGGCATCGCGCAGGCCAACGCAGAACGGCACACGGGCGCCAGTGGCGTGGCCCGCCTTGCCCGTCAAGCGCAGTTTTCCGGACAGGTCACGCGCGGCGCGCGCTACGTGCTCATCGACGACTTCGTTGGGATGGGCGGAACATTGGCCAACCTTTGCGGGCATATCACCTCCGCCGGTGGCGCGGTTGTCGGCGCATGCGTGTTGACCTGCCAGCCGCGGTCCACTACTTTGGCGTTGACGCTGGCGACGCTTCGACGCGCCCATGGCCCCGAATTCGAATCCTGGTGGCGACACCGCTACGGTCACGGCTTCGACTGCCTCACTGAATCAGAGGCTCGGTACCTTGCGCGCGTCGAAGACGCTGTCGCTCTCCGAGATCGAATTGTTGCCGCAGAGCAAGGTTGAAATTGGCGAATGGATGGCAGCTCAAGGATATGCGGAAGCGCCAGACCGCGGTTGTTCCGAAGGCAATGGTGAAAGCTCGCGGCCAAGCGCGCATCCCTAGCCGACTCTTGCTACACCTCGACGCCGCTCCGCCATCGCCAGCAACGCCGCCACGGTCGTGAGCTTGCGCGCCGTCATCAGGCAGCGGACCGCGCGCGGCAGCTTGTCTGCCAGCTTGCTTTTGCCAATCCCGGCCGGCAGGTAGAACCACAGCACGCCAGGACCGAGCGCCCACGCCTCTTCGCCGACGCGCAGCGAGTCTAACAACGCGGCATCGACGGTCGGGTTCGGCTCGGCCAGAAAGAACGCATGGACCCGCCCGGTATCCACACCCGCGAACGGATGGCTGTGCAGCGCGAATTCCAGGTCTGCAGCCGAACGCGCGAAAACATCGGGCGCAAAGCCAAAACCCGCTTGAATGCCTGCGCGGACGACTGCGGCCAGCTGCTCGGACGTGAGATCCGAATCGACGATGGCATTGCCGCTTTGGATGTAGGTCTCGGGATTGCCCAGGCCGTCAGCGAGCATGCGCGCCCGCCACGCCGCCATCGGCAAGAGTTGGGTGCCCGAGACGTTGACGGCACGCAATAGGACGATGTGCAGCACGGTTTGCCACCTTCGCGCAAGCCGCTGCGCGATGCCCCAACGGGGCGACTACCCGCCCATCTGCGGCGCCTGCCCGCCATCGACCAGCTTGCTGTTCAACTCGTAGAACTCGTCGTGCCGCCGCAACCAGCCTTTTTGGAACTTGTTGTTGTCGCTACCGGGCTTGCTGATCGAGATGAGGTAGTCGCGGCGGTGCTGCATCAAGGCCTCGAACACCGCGCGCTCGCCGTCTTTGGCAATCAGGTCGTTGATTTTGGCCGGCGCCTCGTCCCACGAATTGACTTCGACCACGCCCTTGAGCACGCGCAAGGACCCGGTGACGCCACTGCCCCAGGCCCATTGCGAAAAGATGTTGGCGACGACCTGCGAGTTGTACTCGTCACCTTTGACGGCGTCCCAATACTTGGCCTTGAAGATCTTCTTGACGAGGTCGTCGGTCATGGCGAAGAACTTCTTGCTGTCGGTCTTGCTATAGCCGAGCAGCGGCGCCGCGCTCTGGAAGGTCTCCCAGGTAACGCCCTTGTTGGTGTGCCAGCCGTACTGGCCGTTGTACGGGTCGGGGCACGGGTGCTTGGACGCCGCATCGCTGGCATCGCGCGACAGACCGCCCTCCCACTTGGCCAGGTGGTTGAACATTTGCAGGTAATCGGGCTTGCCGCCCGCGGCGTCGCCGGTTGGTGTCTGCGCCAGCATCGACCGTTGCGGGTTGCTGACTTCGCCGCCGTTTGAGCCGCCGCCGCCGCCAGCCCCGGCAACACCGACCTGCGCGCCCGCGTCTTGGGCTGTGGTTTGCCCCTGGTCCGCTTGACCGCCGCCCGGCTTGAGGCCCGCGGCCTCTTTGCCGGTGTCCGGGCTGACCGCATTGCGACCGTCCGCATAGGTGCCTGCGCCCGCCACAGCGTTCAGGATGGCGTTGGCGCCGGCACCCGCCGCACCGCCAGCTGCCGATGTTGCCCCGGCACGCCCGGCGTTGGTGTTGGCCTGGCGATTGGCGTTGTTGGCCGCGTTGCGCGCGGACGGCCCTGCCGTTGCGACTGCCATGCTGTCCCCCCTGCCCTGGTTGAGCACGTGCGCTGCGCCGCCCCCGGCGCAACCCACGGCCGCCGACGCGGGCAAAAGTGCTTCGCGCTTGCGGAAGGCGGGTAGGCTACGGGCTGGGTGGCGTGCCGGTCAACGCCAGCAGCGAGCGGGTGGGGTGTGGGGGGACCGGCGATGGCCGGAATGGACCGCCAAACCAGGTTGCGGCGCCGCGTTGGCCCGCTCGTCCGTCGGCCAAAGCCTCAGGCCGCCGCGACAAAACCACGCCTGCGCTTGGTTGAACCAGCGCGTTGCCTCGACATGACCTGGACCCGCGGCGTTATCTGCCGTCTGCAAGTTCGGGCTGGGGCGTATCCGAGCGCCCGCCACCGAATCAGGCGAAGTCACTCTGTGCTACTTCGCGCCCTTGGGCTTAGGCGGCACCAGCCGCCGGTACACGCCATCGCGCATGACCACGAGCAACTGGCCGTCTGCCCAGTACGTACCCAGGTGCGCATGGCCGTGGTACGTTTTCACCGTCGGGTCCATGCTGCTGTCCTTCGATTCTGGGTACTCTTTGGGCAGCTTCTCGATGGTCCATTTTGCGCCGTCGTAGTGTGCCGGCCCCCACCAGATGTCATCCGCAGCAAAGACGACGGGCAGCCCGCCGCCCAAGTTCCAGTGGCGTAACGGGGGCCAGTCGATTGGCCCTTGCAACTGCCACTTGAATTCAAAGCCGTCATAGACCATCAGGCCATGACCGCCTACGATGCATAGCATTCCGTCAAGGCACGCAAACATCTGCGTCAACCTGGCGACGGCCTGTGGGTAGGCGTAGCCGGGCATTGGCGCTACCTGTTGGCGTTGCCAACCGGTAGCGGTCCTGGTCATCTTGGTCAGGCAGGTGTTCTTCATCGCGTCTGCTGGTTGCATGAAGTAGTAGTGGTCACTGTCGTGATCCCGTTTGCCTGAGTTCTGGAAATGCGTGGACGCAACCCAGAATTCATCCTTGGACTTGAAGTACACATCGCCAACAAACTCTTGGTTTCCACCGACATCACATGCCGCGGTCTCCTTGAACTCGCCACCCTCCCACAAGAACAGGCCGGTCCTGAACTGCGCGACAATGCCCGACGGGTGGCCGCGCATCCGATTAATCAGGTAAAAGTTCTTTGCATAACCCTTCTTGTAATAGTAGTTATTGTCCTTGGGATAGCGGACCCAGCCAGCCGCTTTGGTCCAGCGTGCGCACCCACAACTGTCCAATCCGACCCAGACTTCGCCGTTGCCCAATACATCCATGGATTCCAAGTCATGGCCGAGTGGCCACGAACATGCATCTGTCGGGCTGTCCGGCAATGAAGGCAAGTAACCAGCGCCAATGGTTTGAAACGCAGGGTCCGACCACTTGTCAATCCGAAAGGCGAGGTCGGCAGGCTTTGGATCGCGAATCGCCAAGTGCAATGACCCATCGGGGCTTGTCGCCGATGCCGCGACATGGACATTGTTCCAGGGTGCCTGCCACTCTGGGTCGAATGGTGCATCAAAGACAAGTTCCCACCCTGAGCTCGGCGCGCTGTCTGCATTTGGACCAAGTCCTGCCTGACCGTCTGCGCTTGCTGCATCAACCCCGGCGTCACCGGGCGGGGTTGCATCCTGCTCGGTTTGGGGCAATGAATTGCCGCATTCGACGATCAGCGCTGCGGCGAGAAGCCCTAAGATGCGCGCGCGGGTGCTGTTCACACAACCACCTCGACGAACACGGCAGCGGATGGCACGTTGTCCGTCCGCACCGCAAAGGCCATGTACCAGCCGAGCAGCGCGACCACAGGGCTGGATAAGGATTCAAAGGTGACCGCTACCTTGCTGCCCCGAAGCAATTTGCAGTCTACCGCGTTGAGTTTGATGCTTGATGGCATGAAACGAGCCAGAACCACCTTGAGTCGAGATCGAACCAACTGCAAGGAAGGACCGTCGAGTAGGCTTGCCAAGGCACGAGTTTGCAACCGAAAGAGTAAGCAAGCTGGGCGGGTAGGAAGCGCAAAGGCACTCCGCCCCACGCCTTGCGGTCAAAAGCGGCCACAGGACCGCACCCGCCCCGCCGGACCCTCCGGCGACAGCGCCGGCATGACTGTGCGGGCTGCTTGTCTCGCCGTCAAGCGACGAATTCTCATGCCGCGAGCGGCCCGGTTCGGCCCAGGGCCAGCAAACGTCAGCGCGCCGCTCGCCCCGAGCATCCCCACCGTCAAGGCCCAACTCGCATTGCGCACCGGCCGGTATTGCGCATGCGCTTCGCCGCCCAGGCCAGACCGACCAAGTCGGCCACGCTGTAGAACTTCTTGCCCGACGCCTCGTCGCCCCCTTCGCTTGGCTGCAGGCTTGGCCGGGATACCTCGACCGCTTCAGTGGTGGCAGTGACTGGTTCGGCGGCGCCTTTTGGCGCCGTGATTCACCGCACTGTTCATTTGCGTCTGCTCGGGCCGATCCAGCGCCGCATTGTCGGTATCCGGGCTTGCGGTGGTCTGCCACCCTGCCTATCCTTGCTATGTGGCGCGGGTGCCACCACTTGGTGAAGGACAGCGCGATGCCAAGACCGGTTGAGGCCAATGCTGGCGGGATGTTGCTAGGCGCTCTGCCTGGCGGTCTGCGCGGCGGGCCCGGTGGCGCCGTCCTTGGTGGCCTTGCGGGCGCAGTCTTGACGAACGGCAAGCAGCCAATTGATGTGGCAATCGCGCTGGAGGCACAGGGCCGTGGCTGGAGCACCCAAGCGATCCACTGGGTGACAAAACGTCAAGTCGACGTGGTCTTGCAGCGTGACAATGGGCCGCTGCGTGTGCTGCGTTGCAAAGTCGGGCCTGGAGCCAGGACGAAGGAAGCGTTGGACGACGAAATCTTCGATGCGTTCAGCGAGCAGTTGCGCGATGTCGGCCGTTGAGCAAGCGCCGGTTGAGCGGCGCCGAATCCCAGCCATTCGCACCCTGACCCGGGTCAACACGCTGATTGACCAGGTTTTTGGCTTGGCGACTTAGGCATTTACGTCGCATGTCACCAGCTTGCTCAACAAGGCGGCGTTTGCCGAGATCCCGGATGTCCCAGAAGAGGCACCGCTGGTCGTCTTTGTCGACCTGGCTGGCTTCAAGGCGGTCAACGACGGGTTTGGCCACGCCGTCGGCGATGCGGTATTGCGCGAGGTGGGCACTCGCCTAAGCGCTGCGGCAGACCAGTTTGCTGGCGTTGCATACCACTTGAGCGGCGACGAGTTTGCCATGGTATTTAGCCAGGATGAGCAAAGGGATCCGGACCTCATGGCAGCTGTGGCGTCCGACCTTGGCCGGGTCGAAGTGCCGGTCGAGGGTCGACCAGCGTCGGCAAGTGTAGAGCTGTTTTTCGGTTTTGCTCCGCGCGATCTTGAGCAGACGCTGGCAGAACTTCTCAAGCGCGCCGAACGGGCTGCGGACGAGGCCAAAGACTTGCGGCAGCCTTGGGTCGAGTGGACGCCGGAGTTGGGAAGCGACGAAATCGTCAACTGGCGCCGCAAGTGCGCCGGGTGCGGTGCCAGCACTTCGTTGCAGGTTCGCAAGCGCAAGGTGGCTGAGCCACAGTCCGGGCTCTGTGCGAACTGCGGGTCAGTATTGCCGATCACCGTTGGGACTTGAGTACAAGCACGGGCGGGCCGGCGTTCGCCGCCGCAGGGTTCGTGGCGGCAGCAGACCGGCGTCTTGGGTCATGCCGGCGGCAAGTGCCACAGGCTCAAGCGCCAACGCCCGGCCAAGCCGGGCTGGGCATTGGTGATTCTCTCGAACCTGCGCGCACACCGCGGCCGGCTCCCTGTCTTGCTACAGCCGCACCCGTTGCACGCCACCGCGATTGACGACCGCCGATGCAACCGCCTACGCTGCCATCCCGCCGCGTGTGCGGCGCAAGCCGACGCCATGTACCGCTTGAAGATCTTCGTGGGTTGGTTGATGGCCGTGGTCGGCGCGTTCATGGTCGCGGTCTGGGTGCAGACGCTGGTCGACGGCGACCCAAAAAACTCCGTGCTGACCCTGTTCTTCTGTGCCGCGTTCGCAGGCGGCGGCGTGCTTTTGCTGCGCTCGGGCAGCCGCGACCAACGCGCGCTGGGCCTGACCACGCCCAGCGGCGTCCAGGCGACTCCTGAAAAACTGGTGCTACAGGTGGCCCAACGCCAAGGCGGCACAGTGACCGCTGCAGAGGTCGCGGCGGATAGCCCACTGTCGTTCGACGAGGCCCAGCAGGAGCTGGACAGTCTAGCGCGCAAGGGCGCCTGCGACGTCGATGCCACCGACCAGGGCGCCGTCGTCTACCGGTTTGCTGGCCTGCTGCCCAAGGGTTGATGTGACCGACGCCAGGCAGGTTTCGATTCATCCCGAGATCGACAGCGTGCCCGCCGCCGCGTGGGACGCGCTCGCCAATCCGCCCGGCGCCGAAAGCAACCCGTTCGTTTCGCACGCATTCTTGCATGCGTTGGAAGCGTCGGGGTCGGCAACGCCAGAAAATGGCTGGACGCCGCACCACTTGGCGCTGGGCGACGACGCTGGCCAGTTGCTTGCGGCGGCCCCCTGCTACATCAAAGCCCATTCGCTCGGCGAATACGTGTTCGACCACCCGTGGGCCGACGCGCTGCACCGTGCTGGCGGCCGGTACTACCCGAAACTGCAAGTCGCCGTGCCGTTTTCGCCGGTGCCCGGGCCGCGGCTGCTCGCACCAACGCCGGAACTGCGCCGCGAATTGCTGGGTGCGTTGCAAGAAACCTGCGCGCGCAATGGCTGGTCGTCGGCGCACCTGACTTTCCTGCCCGAAGCGGACGCCAACGCTCTGGTCAGCGCCACCTGGCTGCGGCGTACTGACCTGCAATTCCACTGGCACAACCGTGGCTACGCTTCGTTTGACGATTACCTCGCGGAACTGTCGCACGACAAACGCAAGCAGGTCCGCCGCGAGCGCCGCCAGGTCCGCGAGGCTGGCGTGCAGTTGCGCATCGTCGCAGGCGCAGACGTCACCGAGGCCGACTGGGACGCGCTGTTTGCCTTCTACCAGCACACCGGCGACCGCAAGTGGGGCCGGCCGTACCTGACCCGTGCGTTCTTCAGCCAGTTGGGCGCAGCGCTGCCCGAGGCGGTGGTGCTGGTGCTCTGCGATCGGGCCGGCCGCACCATCGCTGGCGCGCTGCACCTTCGCGGCTCGCATACGCTGTTCGGCCGCTACTGGGGCGCCACCGAAGAGGTGCCGTGCCTGCACTTCGAGGCCTGCTACTACCAGGCCATCGACTACGCCATCGCGCATCGACTGGACCGGGTCGAGGCCGGTGCCCAGGGCGCGCACAAGCTGGCGCGCGGTTATTTGCCCGTGGCCACGCACAGCTTGCATTACCTGGCGCGGCCTGACCTGCGCGCTGCCGTCGCCGAGTACCTGGTGCAGGAGCGGGCTGCGGTGGCGGCGGAAGCGCTTGGGGTGGGGCGGGGGCCGTTTCGGCAGGTGGTTTGAGGCCGATTTGGTGGGCGGCCCGTCAATGGCGGTGACCGTGGGACTCCATGGCCGCGCGCTGGCCACAGGGCGCCCGAGCGATGGGCATTCATTCTTTTGCACACACTCCATGTGTAGAGGCTGTTGCAAATGGGTGCGGGCAGGCTTCCACGCCTGTCCGATATCCCTGGAACCATTCACGTTTCGCAGCGGCCTTGGGCGCGTTTCTTGGCTTTTGCAACAGCCTCGTGTAGTGGTGGGGAATGCGCTACGTCTCAGGGCCACAGCGTCGCGATTGGCCCGCAGGGCCATGCCGCGTCCGCCATTCGCTTTGTAGCGCTGGACCCGATAGACTGCTTCGGCTGGCGAAAAGGCCGGCGACGTGGACAACCGGCGACGTGGACAGCCGGCCAACGCGCGGTGCACAACCGCAGTCGAGGCCCTCGACATGCACGTCGCTGCCTTTTCCGCTGACGCCCCGGCCGAAGACATTCTGGTTTACCTCACACCCATTGCCGATAGCGTCCTTTCGCCGTCTGGCACGACTGGCCTCTTGCCCTCGCGCAAGATGGACATTGTCGGTCTGTACGCTGGCGCCAACCTGACGGCGACCCCCACGACACCGACACTGGTTCGCGCACAGCCATCCGCGCCGACGTTCATTCAGGTGATCACGCCGGCCATCCAGCCGCTCTCACCGACGGCTGCGCCCGACAGTGACCCACCGCTGCAGTTGCTTACCGATCACCCCCTGCCGCTGCCCGCGGGCGAGGCACTGACTGTGCAGGTTGAGGTCAGCGCGCTCTTGAGCACAGTAGCTGCCGTCGTGTTCCTGCGGGAGAAGTTTGAGCCGCTGCCGCCGGGGCCCATGTACACGCTGCGCGGTGTCGCGAGTGCGACAACGCCGACCTCGCGGTCGTGGACCCAAATCGCCATCACCTGGGCGCAGCAGCTCCCGGCCGGTCGCTGTGCGATTGCTTGGATCCAGTACATCGCGCCAACTGGGACCGCGGCCCCCATTGCCGCCCGTCTGGTGCTGCCCGATCAGGTGCTGCGGCCCGGTGCGTTGGCGCAACCGCTGGTGTCGAGCTTGCCCAACCGCCAGATGCAAGACGGCGTGTTTGGCCTGCTGGGCACGTTTGAGAGCTTTGCCATGCCGACCGTCGAGGTCCTGCAAATCGGGGCGGCCCCTACGGCCACAGGCGAAATTCACCTTGGCCTCATCCGCCTGACCGACGCCGCCGGCCGGCCTTGCCGCTGTAGTTGAGGGGACGGCCATGCGCACCTCAATCCTGCAAGTCGCCGCGACCAGCACCACGCCAACGCTGGTCGTTTCGCCCAGCCCGACGCGCGCTGCGCTGCTATTTCTGGCGCCGGGCGGCGCACCGACCATCACGGTCAACGTACGTTCACCGACTGCTGACGGCGACGGCATCGTGCTCCAGGCGGGTTCGGGCGCCGTGCAACTGACCCGCGAGACGCACGGCGACATCGTTGGCCAGGCGTGGTTCGCGCGCGCATCTGCCAACGCGCTATTCACCTGGGTCGAGACCGGAGAGGTGCCGTGAGCGCGGCGCAGTCGATTGCAGGCCGAGTGGTCTGCCAGCAGGATGGCCGGCCCGTGCCGTATGCGACGGTGCAAGCGCTGGTCC
>SXRM01000072.1 GCA_005792545.1 Pseudomonadota bacterium
ACCGCGAACTGGATGAGCACGGCGCGACCTCGGCGCGGGCAACGCTTGCTGCCTGCGGTGCCGATGCTGGCACGGAGGACCGGGGCGACAAGGACTGCCCGCCCGCATTACCACATTGCCCCGCCCGCCCCGCCAAGGTACGATACGCCGCCTTGGAGCCGCGATGAGCGCCACCGTCAAAACCGCCAACACCGCCCACCGCACCCTCGAAGTCTTCGGCATCGCCGGCTTTGTGGTGCTCGAACTCGTCGTCGCCTGGCGCGCGTTGTCGTTCGCCCACAGCGTGCTCGACTGGCTGATTGTCGTCGGTGCGACGCTGGCGGGCTTTGTCGCCGCCGACTTCATGTCCGGGCTGGTGCACTGGCTGTTCGACCGCTACGGCTCGGCCGACACGCCGCTGTTTGGCCCCAACTTCATCGTGCCCTTTCGCGAGCACCACATCGACCCCAAGGGCATCACCCGCCACGACTTTATCGAAACCAACGGCAACAACTGCATTGCCACGGTGCCGATTCTGGCCGGCGCGGCGTCGCTCAATCCGGCCTGGGGCGCGATGGCGCTGCTGACTGCGTGCTTTCTGGGCGCGATGTGCCTGTTCGTGTTCGCGACCAACCAGTGCCACAAGTGGGCCCATGAAGACAACCCGCCGGCCTGGGTCTCGGCTTTGCAGCGCTGGCACCTGATTCTGGACAAGCCCGGCCACGACGTGCACCACCACGCGCCGTTCGAGACCTACTACTGCATTACCACCGGCTGGTTGAATCCGCTGTTGGCCAAGATCGACTTCTTTGCGCGGTCCGAGCGGCTGATTTTCAAGCTCACCGGCGTCAAGGGCGGCATCGACGATGCCAAGGTGGTTGGGGATCGCGGCGGTTCGTAGCTGTGCCTGTCCCTGTCGCTGTCCCCGACCCTGTCCGTCGCAGACGGCGGACCCTGAACAAATGCGGCAATTTAGCCCCGCGCAGGCGGGGCTTTGTACGCTTAGGCTGCGGCTTTAGCCGCTGGCAGATCCCCCACGGACGCCGCCGGCAGATCCCCTACGGCGGCAAGACGACGGCCGCCTACCGCCCCAGCACCACAATCACCCAAACGTCATACAGCGCGTGCGTCCACGCCGCGACGGCAAACCCGCGCAGCAGGAACAGCGAGCCGAAAAGCAGCCCCGCCACCGTGCGAAACACGAACACCGTGAAGCGAAACGGCTCGACGATGTGGTGAACCGCTGAAAACAGCAGCGAGGTCGCCAGCAACAGCGCCAGCAGCCGCAGCGATGGCGCTTTCCACTGGTGCCCCAGCCACAACCGCGCGACACCCGCGATTCCGGCCAGGCGAAACACCAGCTCTTCGTGTAGCCCAGCGCCTGCGCTCATGATGACGCCCGCGAGCGGCCCCGCCGAAGAGGTCGTGCTCAGCGGCTCGGCAATGCGCGCGCCCAAGAAGTGCACGAGATCGGTGGTAATCGAGGACGCCAGTGACCCAACCGCGATGGCATACACCGCCGACTCGGCCAGCACCGCCCAAAACCACCGCGGCGAAAACGAACTGGTCTTGCGCAAGTGCGCGATAAGGCCGAGGTTGACGGCCAGCAGAAGCCCATAGAACCCGAGATACCCAGCCCAACGCAGCTCGCCCAACTGACCCAGGATGCGGACCAGGGTCTGCGAGACCAGGTCGGCGCCGTTGGCCGCTTCGGGTGCAATCAGGATACCGAGGCCGTAGACCACCAGCAGCGGCAGGGTCAGCGCCGCCGCCTGTAGTGGGGCCGCACTCTGAGTTAGGTAGGTACGCAGCGGGCCAGCCGTGCCGCCGGTCTTGCGCAAGTCGTTGGTTGCCATGGTCGCCTCGCGGTCGGTCAGAGCGCAATCGCGCGGTCAGGGCGCAAGGCGTCGCCCAGCAAGTCGCGGCCGTCGGTGGCAAACACGTCGCTGTCGGCGGGGGCGCGAAACGCGCGGATGGCCGCAAGTCCGTCGCTGCCGACCTCGATCACGTTGAAGCTGCCGCCGTTGCGGCCGCCGTGCTGCCAGGTGCTGGAGCCACAGCCGATGACCGGGATGGCCGCCCTGCCCGGCGCAGCGGCTAGATGGCCCTGGTGCGCAGGGTGACTGTGGCCGTGCAGCACCAGCTGCGCGTCGATGTCGCGCAGCGCCTGAGCAACCGCCGCACGATCGAGCAGGCGAGCGGTCGCCTCGGCGACGTGGCCGCGGCGGTGCAGGTTGTGGTGCAAGACGACGATGCGCACCCGGACTTGCGCGGGTTCCTGCGCCACCAAGGTCTGCAGGCGCACCAGTTGTTCCGCGCCGACCTGGCCCCAGGCGCAAAATGGCGGCGTGGGCACAGCGCTATGCAGCCCGTAGATGCGGACATGCGCGGCCGGCGCGCGCACGATCGGGTAGGCAGCGCGTCCCTGCTGACGCAACTGGCTGACCCCGGCGGCATCTGGCGCGCACAGATCGCCCATGTGTGTCTCGAACGACCGCGACTGCACGGCGCTTTCGGTGTACACGTCGTGGTTGCCCGGTATCACCGTCAGGCGATCCGCCCCGCCGATGCGGTCCAGCACTTGCCGTGCACGCCTGAACTCGCTGTCGAGCGCGAGGTTGGTCAGGTCGCCACTGACGATGACATGATCGACGCGGTCCGCGGCGATCTGCGCCGCGAGGTGCTCGGCCAGGCGCTCCGCCACCGCCACCGGGTGCTTGCCCCGACGGGCGCCGACAAGGTTGAGCACGCCGGTCCAGCGCTTGTTGACGAACTCAAGCGGTCGCGCGCCCGACCAGTCGAGCACGTGCAGATCACTTAGGTGGGCAATACGCAGCATGGCGTTCACGCGGCCAGCGGCAGCCGCTTGCGCATACGCTCAAGCGAACGGTTGAGCTTGTCGAGCGCTGGCCCCAGGTGGTCAAGCGGCACCGCGGTGTAGCAGATCCGCGCAAAGGTCGGAAAATCGTTGCCAAAGGCATCGCCGGGGCTGATGCATACCCCTTCGCGCAAGAGATCGCTGAGGTACTGCATCATCGGCATGCCGTCGAGCTCGTCCGCAAGGTCGGCGAACACATAGCCACCTCCTTGGGCGGGCTCAAAGCGGGCCTGCAGGGAGCGATGGGTCAGATCGCGTGCGGCAAGGTAGAGGTCGCGCGTCTCCCGCACCCAAGGCTCTGCGAGCGCGACGGCCTGCAGCACCGACAGTTGGCAGACCAGCGGCACCTGATAGATGGAGTGGGTGGTGCTGCGCCGCGCCGCGTCGAGCCACGCTGGATCGCCGACCAGAAAGCCGATGCGGGTGCCGGCGAGCGCATAGCTTTTCGACGCGGTCAGCACCGTGGTGGTCCGTTGGGCCATGCCCGGAAAAGTCGCCAGAAAGGCGTGCTCAGCCGGCGCGTAGGCAAAGTCGTGGTAAGCCTCGTCGGCCAGCGCCCACAGGTCATGCCGCACACAAAACGCGGCCATCTCGGCAAGTTGCGCACGCGACAGCACGGTGCCGCACGGGTTGTTGGGGCTGGTGACGTAGACCGCCACCGTGCGTGGCGTCACGAACGGCGCCAGCACTTCGGCGACCGGCCGACCCGCGCGCATCGCGG
Organism: Pseudomonadota bacterium; assembly: GCA_005792545.1. Classification (GTDB taxonomy): domain Bacteria; phylum Myxococcota_A; class UBA9042; order UBA9042; family UBA9042; genus SXRM01. Next base: position 3,579 of record SXRM01000072.1, read on the forward strand.
CATAGAACGGCACTTCGACCGCCACGCCGCCGACCGAGCGGATGATGCCGCGCACCAGCGGCCAGAATGGGGCCAGCACCAGCACCTCATCACCTGGCTGCAACAGCGTGTGCCAAACCGCAGCAATGGCGCCAGTGCCACCGCTGGTCACGTGAACATTTTCGGCCGTCAGGCCGGGCAGGCCTTTGCGACCGAGCCGTTCCGCGACAGCGGCGCGCAACTCTTCGTGGCCATTTGGGTTGGCGTAGGCGTAACCGTTCTTGGGCAGGTTCGCGACGGCGTGTTCGAGGCGCGCGACGTCGGGCGGCTGGCGCCAGGTATCGCCCAGGTGCAGCGGCGCCGGCGGGGCAGGCAGCGTCTTGAACTGCGCGACGATACTGGAAAACACCGAAGGCCTCAGCGACGACACGAACGGGCTGTGGGCGGGAAAACGGGGCATGGCGTCCTGCGAGGCAACGGCGAGGCAACGACCGCTGCCACCCAAGGGCGCGCGGTGCGACAGCTTGTTCGGCAAACGCCAAGGCCGGACTCGCGAACTGCAAGCGTCCGCACCTTGACAAGCGGCGCATTTTGGCACTAGCTATTGCGCCCCGCAACGTGCGCAAGCCCTGTCGCGGCTGCGGGTGGTCCCGCAAGATCATTTGTCTTTCTGCGCCGCCTCGGAGCCCGCATGACCCGCCGTAACAAGAAATCGCGCGAAGAAGCCTTGGTCGAACTGCCGCCCGACGTCATCGAGCAGGAACTGTGGTCGCTGTCCGCCTGGATGGAAAAACACTGGAAAACCGTGGCAATCGGCTTGGGCGGCGTCTCGGTGATCTGGGGCGGCTTGGGCATCTACCAGATCATCCACACCGCGCAGCAGCAGGGGCGCGCAGAAGACAGCGCTGCGGTCTTCGAAAAGGCTGGTACTGCGGTCATCCCGCCACCGGAGACCCCGGAGACGCCGGAAAACAAGTCTGACATGCCATCGTTTCCGACCGACAAGGCCCGCGCGGAAGCGGTAGTGGCTGCCGCCAAGTCCGACGGGCAGCAGGGCGCGGCGCTGATTGGGGTGGTCGTCGGCGCGGCCAAGGCGACGCTGGGCGACCGCGAAGCGCAACTGCAACGGCTTGAGACCGCGCTTGCCGGCGCCAAGGGCACGGCACTGGAACTGCCGCTGCGCGAGCAGAAAGCGACTGCGCTGCAAGCCGTGGGCAAAGACGCCGAGGCGGCAGCCGAGTGGGCCGAAGTGGCGAAGCTGTCGACCACTGATTTCGGCAAAACGCTGGCCAAAGTGCGCCTGGGCGACCTGCACAATCCGGCCACCGGCGGCAAGGTCGCAGACGCTGCCAAGGCCAAGGCCGCGTACGACGAGGCCGTCAAGGCCGCGCGTCCCGGCGACAAAGACCCGCCAGCCGGACCGTTGGCGTTTCTGCTGACCGACGCCAAAGGCAAGCTGTCGCGGCTGTAGGCGCCGGCAGGACGACCCCGCGAGATTTGCTGCACAACCTGGACCGGTTCGCCTTGGCCTTTTCGCTTTGCCGCCGCTGCGGACCTTTGGCTCAGGCCGCAATCCTGGTCGTTGCCTGGCAACTGATCGCCTCGCCCGCCGGCGCGGAATTGCTCGACGTTCGGTGGCGCACGCCGCTGCACGCGACGCCAGACCTGTTCCGGCCCCGCCACGCGGCCCCGCCGTTGGTGGCCAAAGATGGCAGCGTCGGTTGGTTTGCCACCGCGCGCGGGCTGGTCAGCCTCGATCTGCACGATGGCCACGAACGTTGGCGGCAAACCACCACCGAACCCATGGTCGGCAGACCGGTGGTTGCGGAGTTGCCAGCGGAAGGGACTGCGGCCGCTTGGGGGCCCACGCTCTACACTGCGACGCTGGGCGGCCGCCTGTACGCGCTTGATCCACTGACCGGCAAGCCGCGCTGGCCCGAACCAGCGCAGCTCGATGCCGCCGTCCAATCGGGCCTCAGCGCCGACAGCCGCTACGTGTTCGCCGCCGCGGCGCCGGCGATGCTGCTGGCCATGGACCGCGGCACCGGCAAACCAGCATGGCGTTGGTCGACGTTGGTCGATCGCGATTACCTCATCGAGGGCCAGGGCGCGCCCACCGTTCACGGCAGCGTGGTCTATGTCGGCACCGCGACGGGCAAGCTGGTGGCGCTGTCGACTCGCGACGGTGCGCTGCTGTGGGACGCCACGCTGGAGCTCAAAGAGCGCTCGCCGTATGGCGACGTGGACAGCACACCGGTGGTAGTTGCCGGGCCACGCGGCGCGGTTGTGCTGGCGACGTCGCAATCTGGCGGGCTGTGCGCCCTGGCCAGCGACGACGGGCGGCTGCTGTGGCGCTATCCGGGCGAAGGCTTGGGCGATCCGGTCGTGGTCGCTGGCGGAATCCTGGTTGCGTCTGCGCTGGGCGAGCTACATCTGGTGGACTGGAAGGGCCGCCGCAAGATGGCGCGCAAGCTTGCTGACCCGGTTGCGGGGTCGATTGCATTGGTCGGCGACGGGCTGGGACTGGTGCCCTCTGAGCGCGGTTTGGACGTCGTGCGCCTGGCCGACCTGCGGCCGCTGCTGCGCCTGGCCAGCGAGGTCGGGTTCGAGGCGCCGTTGGCGGCAGTCGGCAACACGGTCATCGCGGTGACGAACGGCGGCGTGGTCCTGGGAATTGGCGTGCAGCCGGGCGGCGGTCTGCATCCGGACTGGCGGTAGGGCCACGCAATGATTTACTCAATCATTTCTTGGCCCGTTCGCTTGTTTCGTGGGTCGCCAGATCGCAGCCTCGGAGGCCGACTCACGGCGCCGTTGGTCACCGAAAGTGTTCAAGTTGCTGTTTTCCAGTGCCTCAGAGGCAGGCGAGGTTTGGCAAGTCTGCGCAATTGCCTGATGGGGATGCTGGTTGCGGCCGCCTGCTCCAGTCCTGCGCCAACGAATTTGGCCGGTGCCGACACGGTCACGGGTACCGATCTGCTCGGCCCCAATCCGGGCAAGGCCGACACCGGTGGCGGCACAGCGGCGGCAGACAGCAAGGCCGGTTCCGACGGCGGCGCCAGCGTGGCCGCCACGCAATGCGTCGCGCTGGGCAAGGGCGAGTGCGACGAAGCCTCAGAGTGCGGAAGCGGCCAGTACTGCGACCCGTGCCTGCGCAAGTGCCAGCCAGAGCGCGACGTGTGCGAGCCATGCGATGCCGATGTGCAGTGCAAGAACGCGCTCGTCGACGGCAAACCAGGCTCGATATGCCTCGCCTACGCGTCGGGCGGCAGCTTTTGCGGTCGCGCCTGCCTGTCCGCGGCCGGCTGCCCACAAGGCTATACCTGCGAGACCCTGCCCGGCATCGCCGCCATGCAGTGCGTGCCCAAGACCAAGTCGTGTGGCAAAGCCGCCGGTGCGTGCACCAGCGACGCCGACTGTCCGTTCACGACCGTGTGCAAGCCCGAGTGGGGCGTGTGCGCCAAGGGCTGCAGCGACGACAGCGTGTGCGCGGCCGGCAAGGTCTGCTCGCTGGGCCACTGCACCGAGCCCTGCGCGGTAGACGCCGACTGCGCCAAGATCAGCCCCGAGGCCAAGTGCACCGACAAGAAGTGCAAGATTGCTGGCGGTTGCCTTGCCTCCGAGGAGTGCGCGGCCAAAGAGACCCACTGCGACCCGGCAACCCACAAATGCGCGCCGGGCTGCAAGACCGATTTCGACTGCAAGGACTTTGCCTTCAAGTGCCAGGCCAGCAAGTGCGTGCCCAACGGCTGCACCAAAAACTGGGAGTGCCCTTACTACCACGTTTGCGACCCCGCCAGCGGGCAGTGCAAGAAGGCCGAGGGCCTGTATTGCGCCAAGTGCGATGCCACCGACAAAGACGCCAAGGCGTGCGGCGGCAAGCCCAATGCATGTTTTCAGTTCCAGGACGCGCAGGGCCAAAACAAGGGCGATTTCTGCGCCATCGCCTGCGGCAACGATCCCGGCGGGCCGTGCCCGCAAGGATGGCAGTGCAAGGACATCAAGGACGACAAGGGCGGTTCTCAGGGCAAGGTGTGCGTGCGACCGTGCTACACCGTGCCGGTTCAGTCTGGCGGTGCGCCCCCGTGACGCCCGTCAGGTCGAAGCGGTGGTGCCGCAACCGGAACCAGGTCGAGCCACGACGCTGTGCGAACCCGTGACGCGGCCCTCCGCGTGGTGACAGTTTGGTGACGCGCCGGAGGATCGGCCGGGTATCGTTGGCCGCAGCCCTCCGCGGCGTCCGCAGTGTTGGCCGGGCAAGGCATCGTCGAGGTTGAAACTGCGCATTTGCCTTACCCTTTCACAGCCGCTGCCCAAGCGCTCCTGCACCCAATGGAACACACCTTGACCGCACCACTGACCCAGCCCGTGCCACCACTTAACTGCCGCCAACGCTTTGTCCGCACGCTCGATGGCGACGCGGTGGACCGGCCTCCGGTGTGGCTGATGCGTCAGGCCGGCCGCTACATGGCCGAGTACCGCGCCGTGCGCGAGAAGCACAGCTTTCTCCAAATGGTGCATACGCCCGACCTCGCCGCCGAAGTCACACTGCAGCCGGTGCGGCGCCTGGGCGTGGACGCCGCGATTCTGTTCTCCGACATCCTGACCATCCCGGAGGCGATGGGCATCACAGTCGCCTTTCCAGAAGGCGGTCCGCAGCTGCACCCGGTGGTGACGACAGCCGCCGCAGTCGACGCCCTTGCCCCGGCAAGTGCAGCCGAACGGCTGACCTACGTGGCCGATGCCGTGCGGTTGGTGCGCGGCGAGTTGGGCGACAGCCATGCGCTGATCGGGTTTTCAGGCGCGCCGTTCACCCTTGCCTGCTACATGGTCGAGGGCCACGGCAGCAAGACCTACGACAGCGTCAAAGCCTTGATGTACACCGACCCGGCGCTGTTTGCGCGACTGCTCGACAAGCTCGCCGACTGGGTCATCGCCTACCTGACCATGCAGCTGCAGGCTGGCGCCGACGCGGTGCAAATGTTTGACAGTTGGGCGGGCGAGTTGCGCGCGGAGGACTACCGCCGCCACGTGTTGCCCAGTACCTTGCGCATTGCGCGGGCCATCGCGGACCGCGGCGGGCGCTTGATGCTGTTTGCACGCAACCCCGGGCATCTTCAAGACGCCGTTGCCGAAGTCCCAGCCGCAGTCATCGGCTTGGACCAACGTGCAGATCTGGCGTCTGCTGCGCGCCGCGCCAAAGCGGCTGGCCAGGCCGTGCAGGGCAACTTGGATCCCATCGAACTGTTCGCGCCGCCCGCCACCATCGCTGCACGCGTGGCCGACATGTATGCCCAGGTCGATGGCTGCGCCTGGGTCGCCAACCTCGGCCACGGCATCACGCCGCGCACGCCGATGGCCGGCGTCGAGGCATTTGTGCAGGCCGTCCAGCAGCTTCCGGCGAGGTCGGGTTGATGCGTACGTGCGACGTGGCCATCGTCGGCGGTGGCATCGCAGGCCTGGCGGCAGCGTGGCGAGCGCACCAGCTTGGCCTGAGCTGCGTGTTGTTCGAGGCCGCGCGGGTGGTCGGCGGCAAGATGCGCAGTGAGCGCAAAGACGGCTATCTCATCGAGCACGGCCCCAACAGCTTTCTGGGGTCCGCGACGGCGCTGTGGCGCCTCGTCGAGGACACCGGCATGGCGGGTCAGGTCCTGTCCGCGCGCAAGCCGGCGTGGCGTTACGTGTACCGCGATCGGCAAGCGCGGCGCCTGCCTTTGGACCCGGTGTCGCTGCTTGGCGGCGATTACCTGAGCGCCAGCGGCAAGTTGCGTCTGCTCTGTGAGCCGCTGGTGCCCGGCGGTGCGACCTCGACCGATACGGCCTGGCAGTTCGCTGAGCGCCGGGTTGGCCGCGAGGCCGCGCGCTACCTGATGACGCCATTCGTCTCCGGCGTGTACGCGGGCGACGTCCATCAGTTGGGAGCGCGCGACGCCTTTCCGAAGCTGTGGAATTGGGAGCGCGCAGGTGGCAGCGCAACGCTTGGCGCGCTGCTATCGCCGCCGGAGAGTACAGATCCGGAAGTGGCGGATCTGCCGCAGCGCCGTGGCATGTTCAGCTTCCGCGACGGCCTGGGCGCGCTACCGCAGGCCATCGCCGGTGCGCTACCAGCCGACTGCGTGCGCACGGGCACGCCCATCGCGGCCCTGGAGCCGCGTGTAGACGGCTGGCTGCTGTCGCCTCACCCGACTTTGGCCGTGGACAAGGCGGCGGTCCTGGCACGCCACGTCGTCGTCGCTTTGCCCAACCACCCGGCCGCGGATCTGCTGGCACCCATCGCTCCACAAGTGTCGCGGGCGCTCGCGCAGGTCCAAACCGTGCGTGTAGCAGTGGTCCACGTCGGCGGACCGGATCCGGACGCGGTCGCGCCGCGGGGCTTTGGCGTGCTGATTCCGCCGGGCGAAGGACAGCGCGCGCTTGGCATCCTGTTTCCGTCGAGCGTGTTTGACGATCGCGCACCTGCGGGTCACTGTCTGCACACGGGGTTCTTTGGCGGCGCTTGCGATCCCGAAGCCGTGGACCTGCCCGACGACGTGCTCGCCGACCTGGTCGTCTCTGCCCGCGGCAGCGCTTTTGCCGACGCGGCGCGGCTGCCGAACCCGACCATGGTCCATGTCATTCGCTGGCGCCAGGCCATTCCGCAATACGTCGTCGGCCACCGCGCGCGCATGGCCACGGCCCGGCACGACCTGTCGGCACAGTGGCCGAACCTGGCACTGGCGGGCAGCCATCTGGACGGGGTCAGCGTCGCCGACAGCGCCAGCAGCGGTGCACGAGCCGTCGATGCGCTCGTGACAGGGCAGCGTGCAGGGGAGGTCCACGCGTGAACCGTGGCGCCGCCCAACAACTGGACGCCCAAGGCCGGCCGGTGCACCCGGACGCGCCGGCGCTGCGGCCGCAGGACCAGCTACCGCTGGCGATCGTGGGCTGCGACTTTCGCGTGGCGTCTGCGCAGTGGCGCAACCTGTTGCTGCTCGATGACCAGGAGCGCGCTGAGCTGACCGCGTCGCTGCGCAATGCCGCGGGTGTCACCGGCCTGGTCACAGTCGAGACCTGCAACCGCGTCGAGTGGCTGGCCTCAACCCCAATGCCGCAATGGGCGGGCGAGGTGATGCGCGCGCAGATGCTCGATCGGTGGGTGCGCGCCGACTTGCATCCACGGCCACGTCTGGAGCACATCCCCAACCCCTACATCTATGCCGGTCGATCGGCGGTGCGGCACCTGCTGCGCGTCGCGGTGGGCTTGGAGTCGTTTGTGGTCGGCGAGCGCGAGATCGCCGGCCAGTTGAACAAGGCATTGGCGGCGGCGCGCGTCGCGGGACAGGGCTCAGGATTTCACAATGCGCTGCAGACAGCCGTGGGCCGCACGGTCAAGAAGGTCCAGCGCTTGACGGTGTGGCGCCACCACGGCCGCGGCGTACACAGCCTGGCATTGGAAGAGTTGCAGCGCCACTTGCAGGCCGGCGGACAGGTCAACGCCAAGCCGACCGTCGTCGTCGTCGGCATGGGCGAGATCGGACGCAAGGTCGCCCATCTCATCGCGTCGATCGCCAAGTGCAAGGTGATCCGCGTCAACCGCACCGTCGGCGCCGATCGCAAGCAAGAGGTCAAGCCGCTTTCAGATTTGCCGCGCCTGTTGCTCCAGGCCGACGCCCTGGTCGTCGCGACGGGTGCGCGCGATCCCGTGGTGGACTTGAACACGCTGCGCCTGCCGGTGCGCGACCAGCCGACGCTGGTCATGGACTTGGGCGCGCCGGCACAGGTGGTCGGCTACCACCAGCCGCACATTCGGTACTGCGGCCTCGACGATCTGCTGTCGTCGCCGACCGTTGCGCCCGACGACGCCGAGAGCGGTCACGTCCTGGAACTGGTCGAAGAGGGCCTGCGCGAGTTCGTGCTGGAGTGCCGCAAGCGCGAGTGGGCGGGCATCCTGCGCGCGGTCCACGACAGCTACGAGTCGGCTTCTTACACACAGTTGCCGCAATTGCTGGCAGGCGAAGCGCGCGATCGCCCCGAAGACGCGCTGCGCCTGCAAGAGGCGATGCGCGACTTGCTGCGCAACTTTACCCGCGATGTTGTTGCGCACATCGAGTCTGCCGCAGAAGAGCGCACGCGGTCGGCGCGGCGCGGGCATGGCTAGTCGCTGAGTCGGCCCGGAGGGACGCGAGCTCGCGACCCGCTGAGCTAGCAAAAGGGCCAGACGCTGCGCACTTCGCCCTAGCCAAACGAGCCTCTCACCCATCCGAACCCAAAATGGAGCGGCGAGTCGGCCCGGAGGGACGCGAGCTCGCGACCCACCCAGCTAGCAAAGGGCCAGGTGCATCGCACTTCGCCCTACGCAAACGAGCCTCTCATCCATCCGACCCCAACATGGAGCGGCGAGTCGGCCCGGAGGGACGCGAGCTCGCGACCCACCCAGCTAGCAAAGGGCCAGGTGC
>SXRM01000073.1 GCA_005792545.1 Pseudomonadota bacterium
CGGAACCCAAAAATGAAGCGGTGAGTCGGCCGTCGAGGCCGCGAACTCGCGACCCACTAGGCAAGCAAACGGCGCGCGCTCGCGCGCGCCTACATCAGCGGAAGGGGCGATGCAGCCTTGGGGAACATCTTGCGCGCCGAGTCCTTGCGCGCATTGACCTGCTTGGTCAGCGCGGCCCGACCACTGGCGGTGCTGAGCTTGGTCTTGGCGGTCTCGTAGCGCGTCTGCAGCTCATCTAGGTACGGCTGCAGCAGTTCGTCGGCCTGTTCCTCGGTCTTCTTGGTGTCCACCAGCGCAGCGAGGTAGGCGGCACGCGCGGGGCTGAGCGTGCCGAAGGCCTTGGCTTTGAGCTTGGCCGCGACAATGCCGAGTACGCGCGCGTTGACGTCCGCCGGCTTGGCCGGCAGCGCGGTCTTGATGGCCTCGGCGTACATGCCGCAGCGCGCCGCCGAGAAAATGTCGCGCTCATCATCGACCAGTCGCAGCGCGCGCACGGTACGTGCCTGCAGGTAGCCGCGCTTCTGCAAAAACAACTCCATGGTTCGGTCGTGCTCGGCGCGCACCGGCATCTGGAACACCGTAAGCTCTCCCGTTGCATCGGCCGGGACGAGTTCGGTGCCAGCGGCCGCGTCAGGATCCGCGAACAGCTCGATCGGAATGGTGTCGAGCGCGGTGGTGTAGTTCAACTCCGTCTCGCAAAACGACGACTTGAGCAGAAGCGCTACGCCGCCGGGCGCTGAGCCTTCGATGGTCATCTGGCCGAATCCGACTTTGTTGCTGATGGCACCTGAGCTGGTCATCTTGAGGTCGCCTTCGATCCACACCCGAATGGCCGCCCGCATGATTTGCTCCAGGTCATTGGCAAACGACGAGCGGTTGTGCTTGAACGACACGTCGTGCGCTTCGCTGACAATGGCCGCCGTCTCGCCGCTGAGCTTGGCGCCTTTGGGGAACTCGTTGACGACGCTGACCCAGTTGGTCCACGGCTTGGTCAGTTCGTTCATCAGCGGGCCGCCGTTGGCGTGGCAGGTGAAGCACTCGCCGGTCTTCTTGGTGCTGGTGACCGACTTGCCTGCGCTGGTCAACTCGAAACGCGTAATCGTGTTGTCGACCTTGCGCAAGATGCGCACAAGGCTGCCCGGCTTGCCTGCGCCGTTGCTGAAGAACACGTAGAAGTTGTAGGTGCCGGTCCGGCGGTCCAAGGCCATCACTTCCAGGGGCGTAAAAAGCATCGGATCGCCCTTGGCAGCGTTGGGTGCGTCCGGCGCGCTGATGAGCGCGGCCATCAAGCTGAAGCTCTTGACCACTGCGTCCGGGTTGCCGGAGTCGGTGTTGCAGCCGGTGATGACCGCGCGCGGTAACATCTGCACGCCCAGCTTCTGCTCGCCGGTGGCGCGGGTGCTCTCTTCCTCGACAATGAAGATCTCTTTGCTGTCCGTGCGCGCGCACGACCGGCCGACCTTGAACAGCTTCTCGAACTCTTGAAACGTGCCGGGCACCAGATTGGGCTTGCCCTTCAAGACGTCTGAGACGCGGTCCTCACCAAAGACCGCCATCGTCTCCTTGAATTCCTGGTCGTCGCCCGCTGTGATCGAGCCCTCGCAGCCGGCGAAAGCACCGACAGCTGCGACTACACCCAGCCACCTCAGCGCGTTGTAGATCAGACCCGGAAAAGACGGCTTCATGTTGGCCCTGCTTGGGTTGGTTCTGCGGTGCCGGTTTGGATCAGCAAGCCAGCCGCCGCGGATGCGGCGCCGGTCGTAGCAGCAGCAACGCTGCTGGCTACTTGCTCCAACCGCTGTTGTAGATCGAACAGAAGTTGCCCGACTGGCTGCCTGCGGTCTGCAGCGCGCGAATCGGCGCCTGCATCACGATGTCCTGGGCGAAGCGGTCACGGCAGAACTGGGTCAGGTCGTTCTTCCACTGCGCCTTGAAGGCCAGGTTCGAGACTTCCGACGTGCTGGCTTCGCAGATGACCAGGTGCTTGTATTCCTTGCCGTCGACCTGCGCGAACCGGCAGGCGCTCGGCAGCGCCTTGTTGGTCCAGCCCGTGAAAGTAAAGCCCTCGACCGCATCAGGAATGCCAACGTATTGGGTGCCGCACTCGGCAACCGCGCGGGTCACGCGCGCGCAAATCATCGGGTCGCTGTTGCGCCAGGTGACGCTGCCCGACGCCTTGCTGCGCAGGCAGCCGGCGATGTCGCGCTGCAGCTCGAAGTCCTGCTCACCTGCGACGGCGACTTTCGCCCCCAGCTTTTCAGCGGCCGACCAGTTGGCGGCGACGCTCAAATCCTTGGCGCGGCACGCCGTCTTGAGCTGGGCCGCCTTGGCAGGGGTGCGCACGCCGGCCAGGTAGCAAGCGGCCTGACGCGCCTCATCCAGCACCGCCGCCGCCTTCTTTTCTTTGGTCAGCGTTTGACCATTGGCGCCGCCATCGAAGTTGCGGGCGCAGTCGACGACCAGCGCCGTGGCCGCTCCGCGGGTGTTGAAGCCGACCGACATCACCGAAATCTTGGACAACGCGTCGGTCTCAGACTCCGTCAGCGTCGTGACGTTGAGGTTCTTGGCTTCTTTGAGCTTAGTCGCCAGCGTGCGGCCATAGGCCAGCGTCTCCGGGGACAGGTACTGGCCCTTGGTGTCGGCGTACACCGATGTGAACAAGCACGAGACCTTGCCATTCTTGACGTCGGTCGCCTTGAGCACCTGCTTGCCGGCGGAAACGGCCTTGTACTCGCAGTACTCCTGGCCGAGATCCTTGCCCGTGACGCCAGGCACGTCGCCGCAAGCCCAGCGAACCACGCCCTCTTTCATGTCACTGTCGCGAATCGCCGCGTGACGCTTGAAGATCTTGTCGCAGACTAGCGCCTGGTCAAAGTGATTGGCTGCGGCCGCCGGCACCAGATTCTGGTCGTCGCCCGTCTCGACCGCGCCCGCAGGGTCAGTGCCTTCACAGCCCGCAGCTAGGCCAGCGGCGCCAACTAGCGCGCACGAAATCACCCACTGCACGGCGCGCCCTGCGCCGAACAACCCGTTGCTCGTCTTCATGGTTTCCCCATATGGCGCAGCAAGATGCACAGCGCAATGATGCGCGCCAGCCGCCCCGTCGCGAGCGTATCACGATGGCATGTTTCCGGCAAGGCCAGTTTTCGAAGCGCTTTGCCCAATAGTACTTTTGCGCTCCCATCGTTGCATGTTTCCGGGCGTCGCAAACTTGACTGCGTGCGCCGGCTTGGCTGACCATGCGGCGGTAAGACGGAGGATGGCGCATGGCAAAGAATTCACGGTTTTGGATCGCGTCTGCCACGCTGTGCGCCGTCGCGGCCTGTGGCAGCGTGACCGTAGCGGCGCCGTGGTCGCCTCCGGCTGCCCACACGCGCGGCTGGCTGCAGCATCAGGCTGTCCACGCCAACCCCAGCTATGTGTACAAGTGGCTCGACCTGGTGCTCGAGGCCACGGCGCGCGACGTCGATCGCGGCATGGCGCGCCCGACTATCATTTCGCGGCAGGTCGCGATCGCCGCAACCGCGATGTACGATGCGTGGGCGGCCTATGACAGCACCGCCGTCGGTTCCCGCCTGGGCGACAAGCTGCGCCGCCCGCAGGCGGAGCACACCGCCGCCAACAAGACCATTGCAGTTGGCCAGGCTGCCTACGTGGCGCTGGCCGACCAGTTCCCCGCCGACATTGCGTGGCTGCAGCAGCAGGCCAAAGCGCAGGGTCTCGACCCCGCCCACGTCTCGACCGACCCGACCACACCGCAAGGCGTGGGCAACCTGGCCGCGCGCGCGCTGCTGCAGTGGCGGCGCAACGATGGTGCGAACCAGCATGGCGACGAGGCCGGCGGCAGTGGCAAGCCGTACTCGGATTGGACCTATTACGCGCCGACCAGCACGCCGCAGAAGGGCATCGACCCCGACCGCTGGATGCCGATTCCGTTCGACGACGGCAAGGGCGGTACGGTCCGCATCGGCCATCTGACGCCGCACTGGTACCGCGTGGTGCCGTTTGCGCTGCAGCGCGGCGACCAGTTTCGGCCAGGCCCACCGCCCAAAGGGGACAGCGATCAGCTGCGCCGCGAGACCGAAGAGTGCGTGCAGATGAACGGCAACTTGACCCTGGAACAGAAGGCCATCGTCGAGTTCATGCGCGATGGGCCGCGGTCGACTGGCCAGTCCGGGCACTGGCTGCGCTTCGCACAGGACGTCGCGCGCCGTGACAAGCTCAGCCCCGATCAGGAGATCAAGCTGTTTTTCGTCATCGCCAACGTCTGCTTCGACGCCTTCATCGCGTCCTGGGACGCCAAGCGCTTCTACGACAGCTCGCGACCGTACTGGTATGTGCGGCACTTCTACAAAGGCAAGAAAATCATGGGATACGCAGGGCCTGGCAAAGGGTTTGCCAAATTGCCGGCCGAAGAGTGGATGCCCTACTCGCCCGCCACGTTCGTGACGCCGCCGTTTCCCGGCTACACCAGCGGACACAGCACCGTCAGCGGCGCCGCGGCCAAGATGCTTGAGCTGTTTACGGGCAGCGACCGCTACGAGGCGGTCGAGCGGCGCAAAGCGGGCGGCTTGACGGAACCTGGGCTGCCGCCGCCGCAGATCCAAGCGCGGAACGGCCAGCCTGCCACTGGGCTTGCCGTGACCACGGACGTCGACCTTGCGATGCCCACGTTTACCTCTGCAGCGGAGATGGCCGGTATCTCGCGCGTGCTGGGTGGCTATCACATTCAGGCCGACAACGTCGCCGGCCTCGCGCTCGGGCGGACGGTGGCCAAAGAGACCTGGGCGACCTACCAGGCCTACTTTGCGGGCAAAGCGACGGTGCGCCCATGACCGCGCTGCCGGCGTGGGTTGCGCCAGACGACCTGCAGCCGCTCGATCTGGCATCGGCGCAACTGCAAGCCTGGTCCATGGGCCTGGGCGACGAACTGCGCGCAGCCTTTGACGGCATGGTCGCGACGACCGGTGCGAACGCCTCCGCCGGGGCACGGCCCTACTTGCTGCCGATCTCTCAGCCCGTTGTGCTGCTGCCGCTGTGGCTGTCGCGCGCGCTGCCGCAGCAGACCCGCGTCGATCTGGTCGGCTCGGCGCTGGCAGGCTACCTCGCGGTGCGGGTGCAGGACGATTGGGTTGACCGCCGTTGTGGCGACGCCGAAGTTGCCATGGTGCTGAGTGCGGCGCTCGCTGGCCGACATGCCGCTCTTGTTGGCCGTCATGCGGTCGGCGAAGCGTACTGGCACTTGCACGCCGAGCGGTGGTCGAAGTATGCGACCGCCATGGCGCTGGAGCGGCAACTTGCTGCCGGCGTCGGGCCCTACACCGAAGCGGAGTTTCAGCGTGTGCTCGATCGCTCGCGGCCCGTGATCCTGCCTGGCGCGGCGGCGTTGGCGCTGAGCGGTCGTTGGTCCGTTCTGCCGCGGCTGTCGGCGATGGTGGATTGCATCGTCGCCGCGCACCAACGCTTTGACGACCTGCGCGACGGGCTGGACGACTTGCGCGCGGGCTTGCGCACGCCGGTGCTGGCGCGCTCGGGCGCGCGATCTGCGGGCGCGTGGCTCGGCTGGCTTGCGGCCGACGGGGCGCGGGATGAACTCGCGCTGGCCGCGGCGGAGCTCGAAACCGCGTCACAGTGCGCGCAGCAACTGAGCCTGCCAGACGCCGAGCCGTGGCTACTGGCCCGCAGCGACGCGATGCAAGCGTGGACGGCCAATTGGCGCAAGGGTCCGCTGGCGGCCTTGATGGCGACCGCGGAAATGGACTGAAAGTATAAGTGTTTCTTGCTTCGCCGCGCGCGCAGCGCCGCGGTGGCCATCGCGCCAGCGCTTGCGTACACTGCGTTCCACTCTGCCCGCGGACTTTGCCATGCTGCGCCATTCCGTCCTCTCCACCATGGTCGCGCTGAGTGTGTGGTGCGCCGCATTGCCGGTTTGGGCGGCGGATGCCCCGCCTGCGCCGTCGACCAACGGCCTGCAACGCCAGTGGCGATTTGGACACCTGCGTTTTGTGGCGACCGACGCGGGCACATTGCAGACCTGGAACGACCAGGGCGCCGCGCCGAGGCTGACCGACGAACGCAATCTTGGCGGTCCTGTCGTCGATGTGCGCATGGAGGCCGGCGTGTTGGTGGCGGTGGTGCTGGCGCCGCGACCGGTGCTGCTGCAGGTCGACGCCGAGGGTGCGGTCAGCGACTACCGCGTGGCTGGCCTCGCCGGTGCCGCAACGGCGATTGACTGGGCCCCCAGGCCCGCGCACGGCAACGACAGCGATGGTCAAGTTGTGGGCGAGGTCGTCGCGGTCGTCAACGGCGAGGCGGAAGTCGTCGTGCAGCGTCCGCGTAGCCTCATCGTCGGCCAGGCGGCCCTGCTGCGGCCCGCGGCGGCCAAGGGGCCCGACGGCGAGAACGCGCTGGTGCGCTACCCGGTCGTCGGTCAGGTCGCTCGCGCGTACGGCAACCGCGTGTGGGTCGAATTGCCGCGCGGCTCCGCAATCGAAGTCGGCGACGCCGCAGAGCGAACCGTGATGCCGCCGCAGACCTATCGCTTCCAGGTGCCGCGGCCGAACTACGACACCTGGGTCAGCGCCTGGGTGCGGCCGGTGCTGCCGCTGCGCGATGTGGGAACGCAGCTGGGCTTCGAGCTTGGCATCGGCTCCGGCGGCCTGGCGATCGTCGCCCGGGGACAGCCGATCACGCTCTCCAACACCAATGGTGTCAGCGCCAGTCTGCTCGACCTGTCGCTGATGTACGACGCGGACTACTTTGCGATTGGCGCCGGCGGCGGCCTCGGCCAGTCTAAGCGGCGCGACTGCTTTTTCTCTTTCAACGGCGGTCAGGCGCCGGATTGCCTGGCCCAGAGTCCCTGGCGCTGGGCAGGATCGGCCGAGCTCCGCCTGGGTTCGCGCGATGGCGGCCACCTGCAAGTGCGCGCGGCGTTGGGTGAAACGGTTGGTTTTGACACCTTCGCGCAGTTTGACGGCGAGGTGGTGGCGCCAGTGTCGCGGGTATTCGACTTGCGGGCGGCGTGGACGGCTCGCAACGACATGGGCTTTTTCGAGGTCGGCGGGCGCACTTACCTGCGCGGTCTCGGCGAGGCCGGGACGCTACTGCTGACGTTTGGCTTGGGCGGCATCGAGGTCGACCAGACCGGCAGCGACTTGGAAGGGCCGTGCATGACGTTCGGCGTCGAGTGGCGCAAATAGCCCAAGCGGCCTGCCCACCTGCCGTCACCGGACCCGATCGTGTACGATTCGCCGCGCCGCGCACTGCGGCCTGGACGTCCGCTGATGATTCGTCTGCGCTTGTCGGTCTTGTTGGCGCTGTCGGCGTGCACCGCCGCAGCCTCGCCAGGCGTTGCTCCCACAGCTGACGACGGTGCTTCTGCGAGCGATGCGGCCGCAGATGCGAGCGGCGGTGGCGTCGACACAACGATGGATGCGGTCCTAGACGCCACGGACGCCACAGCTGCCGCCGATGCTGCCAGTGCCGACAGTGGCGACGGCACATCGGCCGATGCCGCCGCAGAGACTGCCAGTGGCCCCATTTGCGGCGACGGCAAGTGCCTCGCAGGCGAATCGATGGCGACCTGCCCCAAAGACTGCGGCAGCGCTACGCTTTGCCCCAACGCCAGCTGCGAAGCAGGCGAAAACGCCAGCAATTGCCCGCAAGACTGCGCGGCCGCGGCGACCTGTGGCGACAGCAAGTGTGCCCACCCTGAAAACGCCAAGTTCTGCCCCGCCGACTGCACCGGCAAAGCGCCTTGCGGCGACAACAGCTGCGACAACCAGCTCGAAAGCTACTTTACTTGCCTCAAGGACTGTCCGACCAAGCCGCCGTGCGGCGACGACGTGTGCGCGCCCGGCGAGGACGAAATCTGCCCCGGCGACTGCGGCCCGACGCCCGGCAGCTGCAAGGGCTTGTGTGGCAGCAGCTCAGAGGGGTGCTACTGCGACGATTTCTGCGTAGAGGCCGGCGATTGCTGCCCGGACAAACAGCAGTGGTGCCCGTAAAATCCTGCTAGAACAAGGGTCTGAACAAAGCCCCCCTCATTCAGGGGCCCTGCAGCTCGACCTTGCCACCCACAAATTGCAGCGCTAGCGACACCGCGTCTTTCTTGCCGTCGCCGTCGGTGTCGATGTCGACCGGCAGGGCCTTCTCCAGCGCCAGTTGCACTTGCGCTGCCGTCGTGCCTCCGGCCTCGAACACCAGCGCATTGACCTTGCCGACCGCGGCCAGCAGCTCTGCCTTGGGCATCGCGCCGCACAGCCGACCCTTGTGCAGCCCGGTCCAGCCAGGGCCTGCCGTAGGCTCGCCTTGCACGCGCGCCAGCTTGAGCGGCAGCCACGCTAGCATCGGCACCGGTGCCACCGGCAACTGCGCCGTTGCGGTTGCGCCGCCCGCCGAAAACTGCGCGCCCTTCACGCTGCCATCGGCAAGCTGCGTCCGAGCCGGGCACACGCCTGATTTTGCCGACAGATCGTAGCTCTCGGCAGCGATCGCCATCTTGCACGAGGCCTTGAGGTCCGTGGAACTGCAGGTCTGGCCTGCGGCCGGCACGCCCACCAGCAACTGTACCGCAAACGAAGAGCCGTCGGTCTTCCAGTCGCTGGTGCCCAGCACGATGTGCGTTGGCTGCCAGCCCGGCTGTGGAAACTGACCGGCGACCGCCAGCGCAAACTTGCCGGCCTGGTTGTCGGGCTTGCCGTTGCCGTCGAGGTCACAGCCCTGGTCGCTTTCCAGCGGCGACCATAGCATGGTGCGAATGGCGTGGACCGGCGGCGCGGCGGGCAGCGTACACCCGGGCTTGCTGCACTTGCCGCCGTCACACTGCTCGCCTGCCGCGCAACTGGTCAGGGTCCAATTGGCGCCGTTGGCAGCGCAGCTTGCGACTTGGGCGCCCTGGCAACCGCTGACGCCCGAAGGGCACGCCTTGGACGTGCAGAATCCCTCGGCGCAGGTCTTGACCGCCTTGGCGCAGTTGTCGCTGTCCTCCCAGCCGCTGCCGTCCGCGCTGCAAGCCTGTGCGACGTTGCCGCTGCACTTGCCAAAGCCCGGCGCGCACACCGCCGACATGCAGGCTGCGTTGGCGCAAGTGCCGCCGGCATCGCCGCACGCCTCAATCACGCTGAACGCCTTGCCCGCCGCGTCGCATTGCACGACGTCGGTGCCGCTGCAACCCTTGCCGCCGGCCGCACAGGGCATGGTCACGCAGTTGCCATCGACGCAGGCCTCGCCAAACAGGGCGCAGTCGTCGATGACCTGCATCTGCGTGCCGTTCTTGTTGCACATCATGATCTTGGTGCCGTCGCAAGCGAGTAGATTGGGCGTGCAGATCGGGTTGATGCAGGCGCCGCCACTGCATACCTGCCCCACCGATGCACAGTCTTGCAGCGGTGTGGGCTTGGCGCCATTGCATTGCACGACCACGTCGCCCTCGCAGCCGAGGTCGCCCGGCTTGCAAGGTGTCTTTTGGCACTGGCCATCAAAGCAGGTCATGCCCATGACGCCGCACGGCATCCCGGGATCCCAGCCGGTACCGTTGCCGTTGCACAGCTCCAGGTCGTCGCCATTGCACTGGGTCTGCCCCGGATTGCAGACTTTGGCGGCGCACGCGCCGTTAGCGCACAGCTGGCCTTTGGCGGGACAGTCTTCGATCAGCTTGACCTGCTTGCCGTTGCACTGAACGACCTGGTCGTTCTCGCAGCCCAATCCGCCGTTCGGGCATGGCATCGACTTGCAGTCGCCGTTTTCGCAGTAGCCGTTCTTCATACCGCAGTTGACTGTGGCGTCCCAGGCCGTGCCGACGTCATTGCAGAACTGGACGGTGGTGTCGTCCAGACACTTTCCGTCGCCGGGGCTGCAGACTTTGGGCTTGCATTGCCCCTCGTCGCACGCCTCGTTCGCCGCGCACGACTTGATGACCTTGATGTCGGGGCCATTGCACTGCACGACTTCGTTGCCGACGCAGCCGGTGTTGCCGCCCTGGCACGGCGAGTCTTCGCAGGTGTCGACCACGCAAACCATGCCAAGTTGGGCGCAATCGATGGCCTCTTCTGCGCCGGTGCCCTGGTCGTTGCACAGGCTTTCCAAGTTGCCGTCGCAGTAGTAGTCGCCTGGGTTGCACACCTGGGCTTTGCAGGCGCCACCGACGCAGAACTTGCCGCTGGCCTTGCAATCGGTGCCGTTGATGACGCCAGTACCGGTGGCGTTGCAGGTGCCGGCCGTGTGGTCTTTGCACGCAGGGGTCCCGGGACTGCAAAACGGCTTGACGCACGCACCCGCGTCACAGACCGTGCCCGCCGTGCAGGCGATGACCTGCCAGCCCTTGGCGTCGGGGCAGACCAGCAGCACGCTCGGGCTCTGGCACTGGCTGGCGCCCATTGGGCAGCCGGCCTTGGGCGTGCACTGGTTGGCGACGCAACCGTAGCCCTGACCACAGTGGCTGTCGGCAAGGCAATCGACGCACTTGCCGGTGGCCGCCTGGCAGTATCCCGAACAGCTCGCCGGACCGCAGCCCGCGTTCGCGCTATCCGCGACTGTCGCGTCCGTGACGCTGGAATCGCCGCCGGCGAGGTCCGAGCTTGGTGCGTCCGCGCTTGCGGCATCGCCCGCCACGCTGTCTGTCCCCGTGCCGTCTGCCGCGGCCACCGTATCGGCTGTGCTGCCGCCGCCCGTGCCGCCGCCGACCGAACCTTCATCCGCGCAGTGCGCCAGACTTATCGCGCTCAGTGCGACGAGCAGTGTCCAGCGGGGCAGGGGCAACAGCGAGCGTGCGGGCATGGCGGCCTCTCCAAAAGGCGCGCCAGTGTACCACAAGGTCCGCCGCTGCGGACGGGCTTGCCGCCTACTTGGCAGCCGGCGCCGGCGTCGTCTCGATCTTTTGCGGATTGTCGTCCTCCGGCACCGGCTTGCCGTTCATTTCCAACAGCTTGAACTGCACGCGCCGGTTCTGTTCGCGGCAAGCGTCCAGTTGCTTCTTGGCCTTCTTGCCCTTGGTCAGCAGATCCGCAGTTTCCACGCACAGCGCCTTGGTCTCGCCAAAGCCTTTGGCCACCAGCCGCTCGGGCGCAATGCCCTTGTCGACCAAGTACTTGACCACCGACTCGGCGCGCTCTTGCGACAACTTGAGGTTGGCGTCGTCGTTGCCCACGTCGTCGGTGTGGCCCTCGACGCGCACCTTGCCCACCCGCGGCACGGCCTTGAGCACCGCAGCCACCGCATCCAGGATTGAAAAGCTCACGGGCTTGATGGTCGCCTTGGCCGTCTCAAAGTAGATCTTGTCCAGGATCTTGATCTCCTTTTCGGTGACCTCGACTTTGCTGGCCTTGTCCGGGCAGCCGTCTTCATCGTCGATGCCGTTGAAAGTCTCGGGCTGGTCCGGGCACTTGTCGACGTTGTCCGCGAGGCCGTCCTTGTCCTTGTCGCGCACTGGGCAGCCGGCCTCCTCCTTGACGCCGTGCTCGTTGGGGCACTTGTCGGCAGTGTCCAAAATGCCGTCCTTGTCGTTGTCGGGATCGACGCAGCCATCCGCATCCTCAAAGCCGTCTTTGTCTTCGGGCTGCAGGGGGCACTTGTCCGCCACGTCGAGCAGGCCGTCTTTGTCGTTGTCCGGGTCCGGGCAACCGTCTTCGTCTTCGAACTTGTCAGCGTCTTCGGGCTCGTCGCGGCACTTGTCACCAGTGTCGAGGATGCCGTCTTTGTCGTTGTCCGGGTCGACGCAGCCGTCTTTGTCCTCGTAGTCGTCCTTGTCCTCCGGTTCCTTCGGGCAGCGATCGACCTTGTCGACAATGCCGTCGCCGTCGCTGTCGCGCCCTGGATCCGGCGCCCACACCAGGCCTAATACTACCCGCATCGCTGGCGTACCCAAGCCCTGTCCGAGCCCCGGACCGGCCGCCGCGGTGCCTTTGAGCTCGCCGGGCAAGTGCACGCGAACGCCAGCCAGGATTTCCCCTGAGCGCTCCTCAATGTCCTGCTCTTGCAAGTTGACCGACCACCGCGAGTCGATGAGCGCGTCCAGGAAGTCGGCGCTCAGGTTGTACCAGCCGCCAAGCGTCAGTTGCCCTTCCGACCCGATTTTCGGCGTGTTCTTCAAGCCACTAAGCGCTGGATTAAAGTCGGACCGCAAGCGCGCCCCCAGCGTGCCTGCAACGCCCATGGTCTTGGTGTCATAGCCCACGTTGATGCGCGGTTCGATGCCGATGCCCTTGTCGCCCGAGTACGCCGCGCTCGCCGTCGGCAAGTCCATGGCGCCCGACAGCGCGAGGCTGAGCGACCCACTGCTCAACGCCCGCAGCTTGGCGTGCAGACGCACGTCGCCGATGCCTGCCGACAACGACGGGGCGGTGCCCATCCCGGCCGGTCGCGCGTCGCCGGCTTGGTTCAACACCAGCGGGATGGCCACTCCAATCTCGCCAAAGCCAAACACGCCCATGGCGGCTGTCAGTTGCATCGCCACCTGGCGGCCGACCTCGTCGTAGACCCGCTCACCGGTGCCCACGCGCGTCACCGTCAGCGGCCGATGGTCGTAGTGCAGCCACAAGCCAACATTGGGGTTCCACGCGGGCAGCAACCGTGCACCGTCGGTGTGCAGCAGGCCCGTCGAGGTAGGCGCCGCGCGAAAGCGCTGCAGGCTGTAATCGCCGTCGGCTGCCAGCGCCGGTGCCGCTACGGCTGTCGTTGACGCCAGCGCCAGGACTGCGACCGTTGCGCCCCGCCGAAGTCGCACCATAAGCAACATCGTCACCAGCAGCGCAGCCAACCAGCCGCCGCCGCTCGGCTTGGACCCTGCTGTGCATCCACCGCCAGACAGTTGCACCGGACCCACGCCCGGCTGGGCCGGATCGGTCTCGCCGTTGTCGACGATACCATTGCCGTTCTTGTCTTCCGCGCCGTCCGCGAGGCCATCGTTGTCGGTGTCCTTGTTGGTCGGGTCGGTCTCGCCAGGATCGGTCTTGCCGTTGCCGTTCTTGTCTTCACCACCGTCCTTGATGCCATCGCCGTCGCTGTCCGGCTTGGTCGCGTCGGTCTCGCCAGGGTCGGTCTTGCCGTTGCCGTTCTTGTCTTCCTGGGCGTCCGACAGCCCGTCGCCGTCGGTGTCCTTGTTGGTCGGGTCGGTGGTGGTCTCATCGCCGTCCTTCAAACCATCGCCATCGGTGTCGGGCTTGGTCGGGACGGTCTCGCCGGCGTCTACATTGCCGTTGCCGTTCTTGTCTTCGGCGCCGTCGGCGAGGCCATCGCCGTCGCTGTCTTTCTTGGTCGGGTCGGTCTCGCCCGGATCGACTTCGCCGTCTTTGTCCTTGTCTTCCACGCCATCCTTGATCCCGTCGCCATCGGTGTCTGGCAGCGTCGGATCGGTTTCGTCGGCATCTACTTTGCCGTTGGCGTTGAAGTCCTCCTGGCTGTCGTCCAGCCCGTCGCCGTCGGTGTCCTTGACGAGCGCGTCGGTCTCACCCGGATCGAGCTTGCCGTTGCCGTTCTTGTCTTCGGTTGCGTCGGGCAGGCCGTCGCCATCGTCGTCGTTGTCACAAAGGTCGCCCTGCTTGTCGCCGTCGGTGTCCTTCTGGTCGGCATTGGCGAGCAGCGGGCAGTTGTCCTCGCCGTCCTTCTTGCCGTCGTTGTCGTCGTCGTCGTCGCAGCCGTCGCCCTTGCCGTCTTTGTCGGTGTCCAACTGTGTGGCAACTTTGTCGAGTGGGCAGGTGTCCGTGCCGTCGTCCACGCCATCGCCGTCGTCGTCGCCGTCGCAAGCATCGCCTTGCTTGTCGCCGTCGGTGTCCTTCTGGTCGGCATTGGCGAGCAGCGGGCAGTTGTCCTCGCCGTCCTTCTTGCCGTCGTTGTCATCGTCGTCGTCGCACAGGTCGCCCATGCCGTCCTTGTCGGCATCGCCCTGGGTCGCGTCCTTGACCAGCGGACACAGGTCCTTGCCGTCGTCCACGCCATCGCCGTCGTCATCGCTGTCGCAGGCGTCGCCCTGCTTGTCGCCGTCGGTGTCGGTCTGGGTGGCGTTGGCCGCCAGTGGACAGTTGTCCGCATCGTCGGTTTTGCCGTCCTTGTCGGTGTCTTTTTGGGTCGGATCGGTCTCGCCAGCATCGAGCTTGCCATTCTTGTTGGCGTCCTCGACACCATCGTTCAAGGTGTCGCCGTCGCTGTCGGCCTTGCGCGGGTCGGTCTCGCCCGCGTCGACCTTGCCGTCTTTGTTGGCGTCCTCGACACCATCGTCCAAGCCATCGACATCGCTGTCTTTCTTGGTGGGGTCGGTCTCGCCGGCATCAAGCTTGCCATTCTTGTCGGCGTCTTCGACGCCGTCGTCGATGCCGTCCTTGTCGGTGTCCTTGACCAGCGGATCGGTCTCGCCCGCATCGACCTTGCCATTGTGGTTCTTGTCTTCGAGGCCGTCAGCGACGCCGTCTCCGTCGCTGTCGGCCTTGGTGGCGTCGGTCTCGCCGGCGTCGAGCTTGCCATTCTTGTTGGCGTCTTCGGTGGCGTCGTCAAGACCGTCCTTGTCGGTGTCGACAACTAGCGGATCGGTCTCGCCCGCATCGACGCTGCCGTTCTTGTTGGCATCCTCGGTGCCATCGGCGATGCCATCCTTGTCGGTGTCCGCTGCCAGCGGGTCGGTCTCGCCGCTGCTGACTTTGCCATCTTTGTTAGTGTCCTCGACGCCATCTTCCAGCCCGTCTTTGTCGGTGTCCTTCTGTGTTGGGTCGGTCTCGCCCGCGCCTTGCTTTCCGTCCTTGTTGGCATCCTCGACGCCGTCGTCGAGCTTGTCGCCATCGCTATCGGCCTTGGTCGGGTCGGTCTCGCCGGTGTCCACTTTGCCGTTCTTGTTTTTGTCCTCTAGCCCGTCGGTCAGGCCATCGCCGTCGGTGTCCTTGACCAGCGGCTTGGTTTCGCCCGCGTCGAACTTGCCGTTC
>SXRM01000006.1 GCA_005792545.1 Pseudomonadota bacterium
GCCCAGACTGCCTTCAAAGTGTCTGTAAATCAGCGGCCTTACATGACGACCACACATAACCGAACAGGCATGTCGCCAACCAGTTGATTCTGCTAGCTATGCCTTCGTGGTCAAGCGCACTCTCTGCGATCTGCGCCCCCTGCAATTCGGGCCTTGACAACCCCATGCACTCGCGCGCACTATCGCCGGCACGGGGTACACACGACCCTCCGCGGGTCGTCTCCGGCGTCCGCGGGCGCGACTTGGCGCTGCGCAGCATCGGCACTTTGCTCGGTGACGCAGCGCCATGGCCCATTCGCAATCACGACATCCAATGGGAGGGACACCATGTCGATGGCCGATGAGATCGAGAAACTCAATCAATTGCGACAGCAAGGCATCTTGACCGAAGAGGAATTTACCGACCAGAAGCGCAAACTGCTCAGCGGCACGGCACCTGGCGGGCCCATCGGCGCGGGTTCCCAATCCAGCCCGAGAGGCGCCTATGATGCACCAGGTACAGCGAGCAACAGTCGCTTTTCGGCGAGCGCACCCGGCCCGATGCCGCCGACTTACTTGGTCCAGTCCGTGCTAGCGACCGTGCTGTGCTGCCTGCCACTGGGCATCATGGCGATCATCAAGGCGGGCAAGGTGTCGTCGGCCTACAACGCGGGCGACTATGCCGGTGCCGATTTGGCCTCACAAGAGGCCAAGTCGTTCGTCAACTACGCGGTTATCGCCGGGATTATCGTCGGCGTGCTCTATGGCGTTGTTGGCGCAATGGGCGGCAAAATGTAGTGCGGAGCGCCAACGTGTCATTGCTCGCCGCGATTGCAACATGGAACGGCGTCGGTCAATCGGCGGCGAGCGCCCGGGTGCGCGCTGGCACGTTGCTCGCCTTGGCCGTGGCAGCCGTCGGCTACGTAGGGATGCACGACCCAGCCCTCACTGGCAATACGCCCCCCTGCCCGGCCTTGTGGTTGACTGGTTGGCAATGCCCGGGTTGTGGAACCCTGCGGTCGCTGCACAGCGCGTTGAATGGCAATGTGCATCGGGCTTGGTCCTACAATCCTGCAGCAGTACTAACAATTCCAGTAGCAGCATGGTGGGCGCTCGAAACCGCGGCGATTGCCATCGACGCCCCTCGGCCGCCGCGCATGGTGATTCGGCCGTGGATGCCGCGCCTGCTGGCTGCAGCGGTGGTGGCATGGTGGATCGGGCGGAACGCGGCACACTGGTTGTGACGATGGCTTTCGAGCGAGGTGTTGGATGAGCAAAGCGGATGAAATCGCCCGATTGGCGGCCCTGCGCAGCAGCGGTGCGCTGACGGACGGCGAGTTTGACGCTGCGAAACAGCAGGTGCTGCATGGTCCGGCTGCGGTGACCCGGCCGATCGCACCAGACCAGTCGCGTGAGGTCATGGCCGTGTTTCTGCCGGTAGACGTGGCGCCACTTGCGCTAGTTGCGGGCTACCTGGGCCTATTTTCACTGATTTTGGCACCCGCGCCGATTTCAGTCCTGGTGTCGTGGCTGGCACTGCGCGACTTGGAACGCAACCCAGGTCGCAGCGGCAAAGCGCGCGCATACTTTGGCCTGGGCATGGGCCTGTTCTTTTCAGCCATACTCGTCGCGGCAATCGTTGCGGGCGCGAGCGGCTGAAACAGTTATGCAGTGACATTGAGGGCACCATGCAGACCTGCTCACATTGTGGAAACTTCTGTCCAGACGACGTGGTGCAGTGCTTGCGCTGTCATGGCCGGCTAACGGGCCACACGGGCTTGGGTCGCGCAGACGCAACGATCGACCTGGAGGAACAAGCACCACCGGACCTCACGGGCCAGTGTCTGCAGGGCCGCTACCAGGTGACCCGCAAACTTGGCGCCGGCGGCATGGGCACTGTTTACGCCGCAGACGACACGCGCCTGTCGCGCCAGGTTGCCCTCAAGGTATTGGCGCCCGAACTGGTGGCACACCCGACTGCGCGGGCCCGTATGGCCCAAGAGGCACGGGCGCTCGCGCGCATCGAGCACCCCAATGTGGTGCGCGTGTTTGACGTCTTTGACGACGCCCAGCTGCTGGTACTTGTGCTCGAACTGATGGGCGGAGGCGACCTGGCCGCGCGCATGCGCGACCGCCAAGTGTCGAACACGACGACCGCCGTTGCCCTAATCGACGCAGTACTCGCTGGCCTTGAGGCGATCCACTCGGCCGGGCTGGTGCACCGTGACGTCAAGCCTGAGAACATCCTGCTCAACCGCCAAGGCGTTCCCAAAATCACGGACTTGGGTGTCGCGCGCGACGTGCAAAGCGTGCAACGGACGCAATTGGGTGCGCGTCTTGGCACTCCGGCGTACATGAGCCCCGAGCAGGCCCAAGGCCTGGCTGTCGATGCGCGCAGTGACCTTTACTCGACCGCACTGGTCTTTTTCGAGATGCTGAGCGGCCGCCTGCCCTTCGCCGGCACCTCGGAGTTTGACCTTCTGGCGGCGCGGGTTCAGCGCGAGCCGGATCTTTCGGGCCTGCCGCCGGCCGCACTGGCGTACGCGCCATTTTTGGTCAAGGCACTGGCACGCGATCCGGCCCACCGGTTTGCAGGCGCTGCCGAGATGCGCGATATGCTGGCAAATCCAAGCAGGCTCGTGCCCGGGCCGGTGCAGGGACAAGCGCCGACGATTCATGCAGAACAGGGTCGCACCCAAGCGCCGGTGCGGCCAGTCGCGGTGGCTGAGTGGATGACAGAACTGCAGCGTTTCGAGGGCTTGCGGCAGCAGGGCATCTTGACGGATGCGGAATTCGCTGAACAAAAGCGACGACTTCTGGGGCAACGTCCGGGACCCTGGGCGCCGCCCCAGGCCGGGTCGCCAGCGGCGTCCATGGCCGAGGGCGCTGCCTACCAGGCGATGACGCCGACGGATATCCTGTTTTCGTTTGAAGGCCGCATCCCACGCAGCACCTATTGGGCGTACGGTATGTTGCTCGGGTTTGTCGGCGCCGCGCTGATGATTGCGGGTGAAGTGCTGCTAGGCCACGACGCTGGCCTGGTGGTTGCGGGGCTCGCCTTGGTTGCGGCGATTTGGCCAGGACTCGCCATCTACGTCAAGCGCTGTCATGACCGTGACAAGTCGGGATGGTGGCTGCTGATCTTGCTCATTCCCTACTTGGGTAGCCTCGTCATTTTCGTGTCCCTTGGTTTGATGGAAGGCACGCGCGGCCCCAATCGCTTCGGCCCCGATCCGCTTGGGCGGCGCTGACACGCCAACTTGCTGGATTGCCGGCCGCTGGCCCGACAAGCCCACATCTTGGCCCGCCAACACCGACACGCCACAGGTACGACACAATGCGCGGACAGCTGGATGCGCGCCTACTTACACGCATACACGACGACACTCGCCGCGTCGCTTTTCAGGTTGCAGCTGGGCGCGCCACTGACCCAGGTCCAGTTGAACGTTGCCTTGTTCAACCACAAGTCAGGCGTGGTGTTGTTCTCCCACGCCGCAATCGCCTGGAAGTTGGCGCATAGCCCGCCATCGGTGTCGGTGTCCGGCGTCTCGCAAGTGGTGCCCGCGACCTTGAACTGATTGCAGATGTTGACGTAGTCCGCCTTCTGCCAGGTCTTGGCCGGCTGGTAGGGCGTGCAGCCGTTCGGCACCGCATCGGCGCTGGCCGTCAACGTGTTGCTCTTGAGGCAGACGCCGTCGTAGACCCAACCACCCGTACACGGCTTCTGGCACTGGTTGTTGCAGCCGTCGCTGTCGTTGGTGTTGCCATCGTCGCAGCCTTCCTTGCTGTCGACGACGTTGTCGCCGCACTTGGCCAGCTTGCAGTTGGTGCGGCAGGCGTCGGCGGTGCTGTCGCTGTTCTTGGTGCCGGTGTCACACTCTTCGCCAGTCTGGACGACGCCGTCGCCGCACTTGGCGAGCTTGCACTGGTGGCAGCCGTCGCCGGGCACGTTGTTGCCGTCGTCGCATTCTTCGCCGGTATTGAGCGCCTTGTTGCCGCACAAAGGCGCAAACGGCACGAACTGCCAGTCGGCGCCGTCGCACACATCGAGGCCGGCATTGGCGGTGTTGACTGCCATCTGGCCCTTGTTGCCGGGGCCGCAGGGCCCGAGGTTGCTGGGCGACCCTGGCATCAACAGGGCTCCGGTCGCGGCGACCTTCTTGTCGGACACGTACTCGACCTGCACCGAAAACGCCTTGATTTGCCCGTCGTTGGCGTCCTTGCCCGGCTGGCTGTCGATGACCTGCAGGGTCCAGGTGCCGGCCGGGTTCTTGCCGATCCACGTGTTCAGGTCGCCAGAGACCGCGGCGTCGGGCTTGGGATAGGTAGCTTTAAGCGCAGTCGCAGTGCCCGACTTGTCGTGCAGCACATAGACCGCGCCGCCAGGGGCCGTCAGCGTCGCTTGCATCTGGCCTGTGCTGCTGGTCGCGATATCCACCGACACCGTCAGGGCCTGGGCCTTGCCGATGTCGCCAACCGTCACCTGGACCGACACGCCTTTCAAGTTGGCGTCGGGGATGTCCGCGGCCTTACTGGTCGCAAACGTGTCCTTGAATACGTTGGTCAGCAGGCCATTGCTGATCGCGGACAGGCCGTTGGCCGGCAACGCGCTGGCGTCGAGCGCGGTCGTCACGCAGTCCAGGCTGCCATCGGCCTTGATGCCTTTGACGACCAGGCCCGTCCCGCACGAAGCGCCGGTTTTGGCGAGCACCGGCAGGCCTGCGAGGTCGCCGTACGCACCGGTCTTGGCCACGTCGGCGAGTTTGGGCGGATTGAGCAGGTCGGCGTACTGCCCGGTCTGGGCTACCTTGGCCAGCTCGGCCGCCTTGGCGTAAGGGCTGAGGTCGATCTTGGCGAGGTCGCTGAGTTTGGCGTACTCGGTCAGCTCGATCTTTTGCAGGTCGGCGAGCTTGGCGTAAGGCTGCAGGACCTTGGGATCGAGGTGCGCGGCGCTCACACATCCCGAGCATTCCAGCGCGTCCGCGGCCGCCGCCCGCAGTGCAAACACCACCGAGCGCAGCGACGAGCGCGGCAGTTCGGGGTCGTTGCCGACGCTGATGCCGAGCCATGGGTTGGGCGTCTGCGACAGCACCGCCTGCGCAATCGGCACCTTGGCGCCAAGGCCGAGCGAGAAGCGACCGCCGACCACCGTCACCACCAGCGGGCCCTCTTCCCACACTGCGGTGCCGCCCTGCTGGGTCGGATACAGGCGAAACGTCAGAGCGTAGTCGCCATCGACCACGGCACCGCCGCTCGACAGGATGGCGCCCTCGACGGTCAGTGCGGTTGGTATGGCGAGGGCGGGGCTTGCGCCGGCAACCGAGCCGACCAAAGCGAGCGCGACAAGCACGGCGCGCAGCGAATCGGGGCAACACAAACGGGGCATCGCGTCTCTCCGCGCCGCCGGGCAGCTGGCGCAGCGGAAGGATTGCGCTTGCGGTGGGGTGCGTCAAGGGCGCGGCAAGGCGGCGTTGCCATGCTTGCAGCAATGCTCGTACAGTCGCTCGCACCGGGTCGTTTGCCGCACTGGAGGCCTGTGATGCTTGTCGTCCCCCGCCGAACTGAACGCCTGTTGGTCCGCCCGCTGTGCCCGGACGACCGCGCGGCCTTCGTGGCCGCGATGCGCGCTTCGGCAGTGCTGCACGCGCCTTGGATGCCTTCCAGGCCGCCCGAAGCCGACTTTGATTGGCTGTTTGACCGCCAATGGGAAGGCCACTCGACCGGTCGCTGCTGCAAGCTCGTGGCCGAGTTGCCCGACGGCATGCTGGCGGCCTTCGTCAACCTCAATGACATCGTGCGCGGCGTCACCGAGTCGTGTAACGCCGGCTGGAGCGTCAACGCGCTTGTCGGCGGCAAGGGCTTCGCCACCGAAGCCGTTGGGGCGCTGCTCGACGTGGCGTTCGGGCCAGCGCCGGAAGGCTTGGGTCTGCACCGGGTCGCCGCTGGCATCATGCCCGAGAACCTGGCGTCGCTGCGGGTAGCGCAAAAGTGCGGGTTTCGGGTCGAGGGCTTCGCGCCCAAGCTCATCCGCATCGCCGGGCAGTGGCGCGACCATGTGCTGCTGGCTAAGTTGGCGGAGGAGCATGAGATGAGGTCGGTGATCGATACGCAGTAAGTGGCTTGCGCAATTCGCTCGCACGGCCAGTCACGATCTGCCGCTACCAGGCGTTGTCTTTGCAGGCGCCGCCGATGCACGCGGACGTCTGCGAAGAGTTCCCCTTCGATGCGCCAGCATCGCAGGGCGTGTAGTCGTCCAGCGCGACGTGGGTGCAGACTCCTGCGCTGGCGCAAATGTCTGAGGTACAGCCGTTGCCGTCGTTGCAGGCGTCAGGCGCCAATCCGGCGCAAGCCGTGGCGGCCGCGCATTCGGCGTTGCCCCAGCGGTCGGCGCGGACGACGGTCGCCACGGCCTGGGTCGCTTCACCGGCAAACCCCACCGCGGCAAACCCGCCATCAGGCAAGGCAAGCAGGTCGTGGGCAACTGCGCCCTGTCGGTGCCATGCGAATTGCCCGTCGCCAGCGATGCGCGACCAGCGCGTTTCTGTTTTTGCACTGCCAATCAGCGAAGCGCCATCAGCAAATGCGTCAAATGCCGTGGTAGTCCAGAATGCCAACCACTGCTTACCGACTGATGTGACCCAGGTGCGCCATTGCTGGTCGCCCTGATTCATGCGAACGACGTAGGTCGCAAAGACGCCGGCGCCATAGGCATATGTGTTGCAGCCCATCAGCGTCGTTCCATCCGCTTGGGGCCGCACAATCGCTTCCTTGCAGGCGGAAGTTTGGCCTGCAGGCAGGCCGAGGCCATCGAAGTTCCACAACACGCCGGAATATGCGCCCGCGCCCTGTTTTTGGGTGAATGCCATGGCAAGGCTATGGTCAGGCCGGCGGATCAAGCTGGAGATCCAGCCACCTTGGTAGAGTTCATGTGACGAGGCGCCCGCCACGCCTCCGGCAGCGTCGATACGTACCAAGGACAGACTCGACGTCCAGTTTTCGAACCTGTGAACAGCGACTGCAAAGCCACCGCTTGCGAGTTGGACGACTTTGGCCACGTTGGCATTGAGAGCGATGCTCCAGACGACACTGCCGTTGGAGTCGAGACGCGCAACGAAACTGCTGTCGCCGCCAGCGGCGACAAGCACCCAGCCCCCATTGGCCACGCCGATGACATCGACCGCGTAGCTCGGACTGGGAAACACGCGCTGCCAAAGCGGTTTGCCATCGCTGGCGCTGCGCACGATCCAGGTCGCGTTGCCGATTCGGCCAACGACGGCGAAGCCACCGTCTGCGGCACGCGCTGCGGCAGCAAAGCCCGCAGGCTGCGGGCACGACCACTGCTGAACGAACACGGCGCAAGTTCCGGTTGGTGGCTCGCCGAGATAGCTCGCCGTGCAGCCGGTGGCATCGGTGGGCAGCGGCCCGGGGGTAGCGACGAAGATTGCGGCGTCAGCCCCGTCCGCAAGCTCGGCGCCGTCGATATCCGACAGCTGGTCAGGAGCGCTGTCGGCCGCTGCAGCAGGGCCGTCGGCGGCAGCGTCCACGGCAATTGCGTCGCTGTCACCGCTGCCGTCAACGACAAGCTCTGCGTCTGCGGTCGTGCCGACTTGTGTGGCGGGTTGCGCACAACCAGCAAGCGCGGCAGCAAGCGCGCCAACGAGCGCGGTGAAGCGCGCGGCTCGTGGAGAGACGTGCGTAAAGCGGTTACCGAAGATGCCAGGCGATGCGCGGCACATGGACACAGCTTGGCACTTGGCCCAATGGACCACAAGGCGCACGTTCAAGGCTGAGCAGGGCCCCGCACCATCGCCCAAATCGGCGGCACGCCCGGCGCAGCCACGACCTCTTCGGTCACTTCCAAGCCAAAGCGCCGGTAGTAGCCGATGTTGTTGGGATTGGTGGTCTCCAGGTACAGCGCCACCCCCAACGCATCGGCGCGCCCGACCGCGTGACGCATCAGCCTGCCCCCAGCGCCCGTGCCCTGCCGCTTGGGGTCCACGCCCAACACGTACACGTACACGTGCGGGCCGCGATGGTGCATGGCGTCGATGGCCCGCTGGACCTGCGGGCCGTTCTTGGCGATGTGCCAGCTCGGCCACGGCACCCCGGCCCGCTGCCAGAAGCGCAGAAAATACCCCAACCCCCGCGTCCACGGGAACGGAAACCGCCCCGGCTCAGCCATCAGGATCGCCCCATCCAGCGAGTCGCCGGTGGTCCAAGCGCCGCCGTCAGGCAACGTATGGGCCAGCGACTGGCCAAACAGGTACGGCAGCCAAGCAGCCCGCTGCCGTTCGCCCGGCAGCAGGTAACGAAACATCGGGTCGCCATCGAACGACCGCGCCAGCATCGCCGCTGCGGCCCGCTGCTCGTCCGGGCGAATCAGCCGCACCGGCGTGGCTAGTTGCAACCCGCAATCGGCGTGTGCACGCACGCCCCACTCTTACCGTCACAGGTGTCGGTCGTGCACTTCTTGCCGTCGTCGCAGTTCTTGTTCGACCCGGTCGTGCACTTGGCCTGTGAGCAGAAGTCGTTGACCGTGCACAGGTTGCCATCCTCGCAAGCCGCGGTATTGTTGACCACAAAGCAGGTGCCCTTGGCCGGGTCGCACTTGTCGTCTGTGCAGACGTTGTTGTCGTTGCAGGTCTTGGCGGTGCCGGCGCAGGCACCGGCCTTGCACACGTCCTTGTCGGTGCACAGTAAGCCATCGCTGCAGGTGGTGCCGTCTGCAGCGTCTTTGACGTCGCACTTCTTGTTGGCGTTGCAGTACTCGACTGTACACACGTTGCCGTCGTCCTTGCAGTCCTTGTCCACGGCGCAGTTGCCGCCGCAGCCGACAATCGGGGTGTGCAGACAGACGCCGGTCTTGGCGTCGCAGCTGTCGGCAGTGCAGGTCTTGCCGTCGTCGCAGTTCTTCTTGACGCCCGCGCACTTGCCGGCGACGCAGGCGTCTTGCACGGTGCAGGGCACGTTGTCGTCGCAGCCCTTGCCGTCCTGGTTGACGAACAAGCAGTTGCCGGTGTTCGGCTCGCACAGGTCGGCGGTGCAGGCGTTGTTGTCGGTGCACGCCTTGGGTCCGGTCGGGGTGCAGACGCCGCCGGTACACGCATCGCCCACCGTACAGGGCTTGCCGTCGCTGCAACTGGTGACCACAGTAACCGGCGGGTGCGTGCACTGCTTGGTGGTCACGTTGCATACGGTCGCCGTGCACACGTTGCCGTCGTCTTTGCACTCGCTGTCTTTGTAGCAGTAGTTGCCGCAGCCGCCAATCGGCGTGTAGGTGCAGTTGCCGGTCGCCTTGTCGCAAGCGTCGGTGGTGCAGGCGTTGTTGTCGTTGCAGACCTTGGCGGCGCCGGGCGCGCACGCGCCATTCTGGCAGGTGTCGCCGACCGTGCATGGCGCATTGTCGGTGCACGATCCGGTCGATAGCGCCGTGAAGACGCAGGCACCATTCTTGGTGTCGCAGGCGTCGCTGGTGCAGACGTTGCTGTCGTTGCAGACCTTGATGTTGCCACCCTGGCAGTAGCCGTTCTTGCAGAAGCTGACCGCCGAGCAGCCGTTGCCGTCGTCGCACTGGGTGTCGTTGGCGACCAGCGCGAAGTAGCACTGCTTGTTGTTAGTGTTGCAAGTTGCAGTGGTGCAGGGGTTGGTGTCCTCTTTGCAGTCCGCGGTCTTGTAGCAGTAGTTGCCGCAGCCGCCGATGGGCGTGAACACGCAATTGCCGTTCGCCGTCGCGCAACTATCGGTGGTACAAGCGTTGTTGTCGTTGCAGACCTTGCTCGGACCCGCGCCGCACTTGCCGTCTTTGCAGACGTCCGGGCCGGTACAGCCGTTGCCATCACTGCACTGCGCGGTGTTGTTGGTGCTGACGCACAAGCCGGACTTGGGGTCGCACAGGTCGTCGGTGCAGCCATTGCTGTCGTTGCAGACCTTGGGGTTCTGGCCGGTGCACTTGCCGCCGACGCACAGGTCAAGGGCCGTGCACAGGCTCTTGTCGTCGCAAACCGTGAGGTTGGCCGCTGACTTGCTCGCGCACTTCTTGGTGGCGAGGTCGCAGAAGTTGACGATGCACGGATCGCTCGACGCCGGGCAGTCCTTGTCTATGGCACAAGTTGCCGCGCAGCCGACGATGGCCGTGTTGCTGCACTTGCCAGTGACCTTGTCGCAGCTGTCCGTAGTGCACGGGTTGTTGTCGTTGCACGCGACCGCGGCGCCCGGTTGGCAGGTGCCCTGCACGCACAGGTCGTTGTTGGTGCAGGCGTTGCCGTCCTGGCACGCACCGGCCTGGTTGTTGTGGGCGCAGCCGCCGGTCTGCGGCAGACACACGTCGGCGGTGCAGGCGTTGGCGTCGTCGCAACTGGTCACCTTGCCGCCGGTACATTTACCCTTGAGGCAGCTCTCGAGCGCAGTGCACGCGCTGCCGTCGTCGCATGGAGTGCCGTCGGTGGCGAGCGTGGTGGCGCACTTCTTGCTCAGCGCATCGCAGATCTCGTTGGTGCAGGGGTTGCCGTCGCTCGGGCAGTCGCTGTTCTTGGCACAGTTGCCGCCGCAGCCGATGATCGGCGCAAAAGTGCAGTTGCCGGTGGTGGTGTTGCAGCTGTCGGCGGTGCACTGCTGGTTGTCGTTGCAGACTTTGGCGGCGCCAGCGACGCACTTGGCAGCCAGGCACTTGTCGGGGTTGGTGCAGGCGTTGCCGTCGGTGCAGGTGACGCCGTCGGCCAGCGCGTAGCCGCAAGCACCGCTCGCCTTGTTGCAGCTGTCGTTGGTGCAGATGTTGTTGTCGCTGCAGTTCTTGGCGGCGCCCGCGGCGCAGGCCTTGTCTTTGCACAGGTCTTGCAAAGTGCAGGCATTGCCATCGCTGCACGGCGCGGTGTTGGCCGGGTAGGCGCAGCCGCTGGCCGGGTCGCAGGTGTTGTTGGTGCACACGTTGTTGTCGTCGCAGACCTTAATCGTGCCCGAGCACTTGCCATCTTTGCAGGTGTCGGTCGCCGTGCACTGCGAGCCGTCGTCGCACACCGTGCCGGTCAGCGCGGTCGCCACGCAACCCTTGATCGCGTCGCAAGCGTCCTTGGTGCACACGTTCTTGTCGTCGCAGACTTGCGGCTTGCCCGGCGCACACTTGCCGGCCGCGCAGGCGTCGCCGACGGTGCACACGCTGCTGTCGGCGTTGCACTGGGTGCCGTCGCTCACGGCCTTGAGCCCGCACTTGCCGGTCGCGGCCTCGCACTGCTGCTGGCTGCACTCGGTGTTGCCCGTGGTGCCGCAGACAACTACCGTCTTCTGGTCGACCTTGCAGGTGCCGGTATCGCAGACCAAGGTGCCATTGCACAGGTTGCCATCTTCGAGCTTGGCGCAGTCGGCGGTGGTCTTGCACTGGCAAGTGGCGACGCCCGGCTGGCACTTGCCGTCCTTGCAGGTGTCTTTGTCGGTGCAGGCATTGCCGTCGTCACAGGCGTTGGCGTTGTTGGCGAACACGCAGCCGGCCTTGGCGTCGCAGCCGTCGCTGGTACACGCGTTCTTGTCGTCGCAGACGATCTGGCCGGCAGTGCCGGCGCACTTGCCGTTGACGCAAGCGTCTTTGACCGTGCAGGCGTCGCCGTCGTCGCAGACCCCCTGGCCAGGCGCGTGCTGGCAGCCGGCCTTGGGGTCGCATGAGTCGGTGGTGCACGGGTTGCCGTCGTCGCAGGCGTCGGGGGTGCCGGTGCAGGCGCCGTCGGTGCAGGCATCGCTGGTGGTGCACACCTTGCCGTCGTCGCACGCGCCGGCCTGGTTGCTGTTGGCGCAGGCGCCGGTCTTGGGGTCGCAGCTGTCGGCGGTGCAGGGGTTCTTGTCGTCACAGGTGTTGGGCTTGCCGGCCTTGCAGGTGCCGTTGGCGCAGGCGTCGCCGCCGGTGCAGGCGTTGCCGTCTTCGCAGGGGTCGCTGTTGGGGGCCTGCGCGCAGCCCTTCGCCGGGTTGCACTGGTCGTCGGTGCACGCGTTGCCGTCGTCGCACTTGAGGGTCTTGCCGCCGCATGCGCCGCTGGTGCAGGTATCGCCGCTGGTGCAAGCATTGGTGTCGTCGCAGGCGGCCCCGTCGGCCGCGGGCGTGCTGACGCACATCCCGGTCGACTTGTTGCACGCGGCTACGCTGCAGGCGTCGGTGCTGGTGCAGGCCACCGGCAGGCCGGTCGCGCACTTGCCGTCTTTGCAGGCATCGCCGGTCGTGCACAGGTCGCCGTCGTTGCAGCCGGCGCCGTTGTTGTTGGCGCTCACGCAGCCTTTTTGGGCGTCGCAGCTGTCAGTGGTGCACGGATTACCGTCGTCGCAGGCCACGGCTTTGCCGGCGCACTTGCCGCCGCCGCAAACGTCGCCGTCGGTGCATGCGGTACCGTCGTCACAGGTGGCGCCGTCGCCGTCTGGGGCGTAGTCGCATTTGCCAGTCTTGGCGTCGCAGGTGTCTTTGGTGCACGGGTTCTTGTCGTCGCAGGTGGCGCCAGCCACTACCACGCACTTGCTGGCCTGGCAGGTGCCGGTGGCGCAGACGCCGTCGGTCGCGGTGCAGGGCTTGCCTTCGGCGCTGTCGCTCACGCAGCCTTTGTCTTTGGCGCACTTGTCGTCGGTGCACGGGTTGCCGTCGTCGGCGCAGACCTTGGCCTTGCCGGCGGTGCAGGCGCCCGCCGCACACGTGTCGCCTTCGGTGCAGCTGTCGCCATCGTCACAGGCGCCGTCGCTTGGTGTATTGGTGCAATTGCCGGCGGCGCCGCAGGCGTCTTTGGTGCACGGATTCTTGTCGTCGCAGGCGATCGCTTCGTCGGTCTGGCCGTCACAGTTGTCGTCGATGCCGTTGCAGACCTCGCTGCCCGGGGCGACCGGCGCGCAGGCCGTCGGCTTTTCGCCGGCTTTGGCGCAGGTCGAGGTCGAGGCAAACTTGCACTTGCCGTCGGCTGAGTAGGTGCAGGCGGTCTTAAGGCCTTTGGCGACCGCGTCGTCGTTGCAGGTACAAGCCCCGATGGCGTCAGCGGGGGCTCCGGCGGCCGCAGCCGGCACGCACTGTTGGGCAGTCTGCTTGTCTACGGTCGCAGCGCCCTTGCACGCAAACCCGCTCGGGCAATCGCCTTCGGCTTTGCAGCCCATGCCGCAGAAGCTGCCGGCGTCGCCGTGGCTGACGCAGGCACCACCATCGCCGCACTCAGCGGTGGCGTTGCAGGGATTGCACAGCTGGGCTGAGGGCTTGACGACCACAGGGACGTCGGGGCTGGCGTCGTCTGGCGCGCCGCTGTCGCCAGGCGCTGCGTCGGAGCCACCGCCGGCGTCTTCGACCGTGCCATCGCCAGTGCCACCGCTGTCACCCGGCGAGGCGGCGTCGCTGCCAGGCTGCACGTCGTCCGGGGTCGCCACATCGCTGGCGCCGCCGCTATCTTCGGGTAGGGCCGCGTCACTGCCAGCCTGCACATCGTCTGGCGTCGCTGCATCCGTGCCCGAGCCGTCTTCGGGTTGCGCGTCCGCAGGTGCGACCGCGTCGGTCCCTGGCTGTGTGTCATCGGGCGTCACCGCGTCCGTTCCGGGTTGCGTGTCATCGGGCGTCACCGCGTCCGTTCCGGGTTGCGTGTCGTCTGGCGTGGGCGTTTCTGGGCCGACGGTCGCGTCCGCATCGGTGACCGGATCGACGTCTGCAAGCGTGCCGTCGGAACCGCCAGTTCCATCGCCTGTGCCCGCCGCATCGCCGGTACCGCCGCCGGCGTCGGATGTGGCCGCGACATCTGCGCCAGCCGCGTCGGCCGCGGCGACTGTCTCGCCGAGCGCGGTATCTGCCGAGGCATCTGCTCCTGCAACGGGTTCGGGCGACACGGCGACATCGTCGCCACAACTGGCGGCCACGACAGCCAGGGCAAGTAGCGCAATACGCAGACGGCGAACGGGAGCGGTCGTCACAGGGTCCTCCGGACAGCAGTTCAAGCGGCGCGTGCGCGCACGTTGCGTCGGCAGGCTAGCCGAGGTCAACTGCGATCTCCACGTTTCCACACAGATCGCGGCGCCGACATTCACAAATGTTCACGAATGGCCTGCCAACGGCTGCTGTCGGGTGCCGCAAGACCGACCGGCGTCCGCCTAGGGCCCACACAGGCCGCCCTGGCAAACCGCAGCAGTGGCACACGGTGTGGCATCCGGCATCGGCAGGTGCGTGCACTTGCCCTGCGCGCAACTGTCGAATGTACAAGGTTTTCCGTCGTCGCAAGCGGCCACCGCCTGACCGGTGCACGCGCCACTGTTGGCGCACTGCGCTTGCGCAAAGGCGTTGGCGGCCACGCCAACCATGCCGGTGTTCTTTTCATTGGGGCCGTGGACGCCGACGGCGACGACCTGTGTTGCGGACTCGTTGAGCGCAATTGCGTCCAAACGCGCCTTTTCGGTCGTCGGCAGCACGGCATACTCGACGAGCATGCCCAGACCGGTCAGGCGCCCAATGAGCGGGGCGGCCACGCTACCTGCCTCTGGAATCGCCCAGCCCGCGAAGTACAAGTCCTTGCCGCCAGGTGCCACCAGCAGCGCATGCGCGGCGGCGCCAATGCCAATCGGATGCACCTGTTGCCAGCCCCAGGTGCCGTTGTCGTGCAGTGCGCGCACGGCGATCGCAGCGATGCCGTTGGACTGGACGAACGAACCGGCGACCAGCCACTGTTCACCGTACCGGGTGATGGCGTGAAAGTACCCGTTGGAGACGGGGGTCGCTTTCCAGTCGGGCTGGAGCGCCAAGGTGACGCGGCGGGCGTACCCGGTTTGGACGACGCCATTGGTCACGCGTCCCACCACGATTGCGCCACTTCCATCGGGCTCCGCTGCGATATCGCGGACCTCGAAGAAATCAGCCCCCTGTGTGGCGTCGTCCAGCACGGTCTGCATCGCAACCGTCAGGTCGGTGTTCAGCCGGGCAACGTACGGCTTGGTCGGTTCGGGGCTGCCATATTCGCCAGCGACCCAGATATTTGGCAGCTGCACATCGACGGCGCGCCAACCCAGCGACGTGCTTGGCTTGGCGAAGGTGTCGGGCACGACGGACAGCTTGGGCGCGACTTTGTTGTCGATTGCGAACGTCACCACAAATGCGGCCAGCTGAGTGGACGGCTTGGCGGCAGTGCCCACGACCACGTGCGCACCAGGTGTGCCAGGCACTGGCATCCACGCCGCAGCCGCGGCAAACAAGCCCCAGTCGGCATCACTGTAGTTGGTACCAGCCAGTGCGACCCCTGCGGGTGTCAACTGGTAGCGCGAAACCTCAAACTTGCCACCCGACGGCTCGGATCCAAAAATATGCAGGATACCGCCACGCACATCGACAGCCACCGCGGCGTGCGGCAGGTTGGGCACGATGGGCTCGACCAGGGACCACACCCCAAGGACGCCTTTCTTGCAGACGCCGTTGTCGCAGGCGCCCCAACCGGTACAGGGGTCGCCGTCGTCACAGGGTTCCGCGGTCGCGTACAGCGCGAAGGTGCAGTCGCCGCCGACGCACTTGTCTTGCGTGCATTGCTTTTCGTCATCGCAGACCTTCTGCGGTCCGGCCACGCACGCTCCGGTCATGCACTGGTCTGACAACGTGCAGACATCGCCGTCGTTGCAGCCGACTCCGTCGTCGACGACGGCGAAAGTACACTTGCCGGTCGACCCGCATACGTCATTGGTGCAGGCGTTGCCGTCCGTACAGGCCGCCGCGCTGCCGGCCTTGCACTTGCCGTCCAGGCAGCTGTCGCCAGCAGTGCAAGGATCGCCGTCGTCGCAGGGCCCCCCGCTTGGTTTGGTCGCGGTACAGCCCTTCGCAGACTCGCTGCACAGCACCAGCGCGCAGGCATTGCCGCCAATGCAGGCGACGGGCTTGCCGCCCTTGCAGACGCCGCCAGCGCAAGCCTCGCCGGCGGTGCAGAACTTGTCGTCGTCGCAGGGCAACGTGTTTGGCACCGACGCACAGCCGGTCTTGGGGCTGCACGTGTCATGGGTGCAGACGTTGCCGTCGTCGCACGCGGGTGTCGCGGCGCCGGGTGTCGCCGCGCACATGCCAGCCGAGCACAGCTTGGGCGCGTCGCAAAGACTGTCGCCGCAGGGTGTCTGGTTGGCCTTGGGCAGCAAACGGCACACGGATTGAGCACAGCGTAGGTTCTGGCAGGGCCCGGCGGGCGGCATCAGTTCTTCGCAGACGTCGTCGCCGCCGCACGGAACGCGGTCGAGCGGCGCGCACAGCTTGTCGACGCAGATGCCGCCGCTGCACTGCGTCGATGCGCTGCAGACCTTGCTGCATCGGCTTTGGAAGCACTGCCCGGACGCACACTGACCGCCGTCGCTGCAGCTGGCACCAAACCCCAGCTTCTCCGTAGCGCCGCAGGCGACCAACGCCGCAGCCACCAAGGCCACGACCGACGTTGGCGGCGGGGGCGAGCGCATGGCGACCTCGGACCGCGGCAGCGGTGTTGGCTGAGCCTACGCCGGTGCGCGCCGCGTGTCATTTCGATGCATGAATTCCTATGTATAACATTTGCTTACAGATTCGAAGCGGGTGGTCGCTTCGTCAACCGCTACGCTGTACCCTTCCGGCGCGCCTGCTGCGCCCAAGCTGCCCGACATGCCCAAGCGCCGCCGGACCACGCTACTGCTCGCCCTGCTTTGCGTGGCCGGTCTGCTGTACTGGCGCCGCGAAGAGGTCGGCTTCCTGTGGCAGGTTCATGTGCAGGCACCATCGGCGCCGCCGAACCTGCCGCGCCTCGCAACCGCGCTGCGCGAAGTCGCCAATGGCTTTGACCAGGTCACAGACCTGCAAGCGGCACCGTCGCCGTTGCCTTCAACGTGGCTTGCAGTGCTCGAAAAGCCGGGCACAGCGTGGTGGATCGATCGCGCGACCGGCAGGCGCGCCGTGCTGTTGCGCGCAGAAGTGCTGACCGCTTCGGAGCAGGGCCTGCTGGGCCTGGCGTTCGACCCGGCGTTCGCCACCAATCGCCTGGCATGGACCAACACCGTCGTGCGCATCGGCGATGGCGACTACACCGCGATCGACGCGTGGCAGCTGCCAGAGGCGGCGACAGGGGCGAGCCTGCCAGACCAACCGGCAAGGCTGTTTCAGCGCACGCTGACGATCGCGCACCCCTACGTCAACCACAACGCCGGTCAGCTGGCGTTTGGTTCGGACGGCATGCTGTACATCGGCACCGGCGACGGCGGCTCGGGTGGCGATCCGCATGACCACGGCCAGAATCCGGACTCGCTGCTCGGCAAGATGCTGCGCATCGATGTGCGTGCCGTTGCTCAGGGCGGTAAGTACTTGGTGCCGCCAGACAACCCGTTTGTCGGCAAGGCCGGCTATCGACCCGAGATCTGGACTTTGGGCCTGCGCAACCCGTGGCGCTTCGCCTTCGACAGCCTTGGCCACCTGGTTGTCGCCGATGTGGGACAGCACCGGCGCGAAGAAATCAGCCTGGCCTGTCGCGGCTGCAACCTCGGCTGGCGGCGCAAAGAGGGCCGTGTGTGCTTTGAGCCGGCCCAAGGATGCGAAGTGCCTGGGTTGCGCGAACCGTTCTGGCAGGGCAGGCACCCGGACCACATTTCGCTGACTGGCGGCTATGTGTACGAAGGCCGCGCCATCCCGGCGCTGCGCGGCAAGTTCGTGTTCGGCGACTTTGCGGTGCGGCACCTGTGGGCCGTGGATCTGCCGCCCGACGGCGATCCGAGCCGCGAAATGCCGACGTACTGGCTGGGCGGCCACGACGGCATGGTCACCACCTTTGGCCGCGACCGCGACGGCGAGCTGTTGGTCGGCGACTTTTTGGGCCGCATCTGGCTGCTGGTGCCAGCGAAGTAGCTGCGCTGGCTTGAATTTGCCGCCGCAGAGGCGGCCAGCTACCCTGCACCCCATGAAGTCGAAAGCCCTTTTGCTGTGCCTGGTCTTGAACTGCTGCGGCGACCCGGCGGCCGTCAGCAGCGTGTCATCGGCAACGACCGGCGACGCCGCTGCGCTGGCAGACGGCACGCAAACCGACACGGGCGCGGCCTTGCTCGACGGCGCCACGGTCGCGGACACCCGTCCCGAAGACGGCCGCACCGACGGTGCTGCACCCGACCACGGCGGCCCGCCGGATGCCGTGGGCATCTTGTGCGACCCCAAGACCGCGTCGCCCCCGCCGGGCAAGGCCGACACCTGCAAGAAGGGCACGGCGCTGTGTGGCGGCGCCGGCCAGACCACCGCCGTCTACACCTGCAACTCGGTTGGGTGCTGGAACACCATGCCGTGTCCGATCGACGGCCCCTGTGTCGAGGCCGGGCCGGCCGGGGTCGGCTGCACCAGCGGCTTTGGCAGCTGCCAGGGCATCTACGACGCGTTTTTCTACCTGGTCGGCCACCACGCGCCCTGTGCCAGCGACGCGGACTGTCAGCTGCTCAAGGCGCGCTGCTCCGTCGGGCTGGGTGTCCACGGCGTAGCGGTCAATAAGGGCTTTGGCCAGGCGCAATTGGATGGGCTGGCCAAGACCGCGAACAAGCTGGGCTGCAAGCAGATGACCTGTGC
Source organism: Pseudomonadota bacterium (assembly GCA_005792545.1). GTDB lineage: Bacteria > Myxococcota_A > UBA9042 > UBA9042 > UBA9042 > SXRM01. The sequence goes on from SXRM01000006.1 coordinate 18,500, forward strand.
TGCCACGCCGCCGCCGATTGGGGCCAAGTGCGGCAAGGGCGGGTGCGAGGCGTTTTGAGGCGAGGGCGGAGTTTGGTTTTGTCCGATTAAAACTCGATCGCTTTGCAAACCAGTGGAGCGGCGAGTCGGCTTGTAAAGACGCAAGCTTGCGACCCACCCGGCGAGCAAACGGAACCAATCCCAGAATGACTTATTCTGGGCCAGTTCCTTAAAGGGTGTATTCATAACCACGAAGCGATGGGATGCCAGTCCGGTCGCCAGTGGAGTCGGGCTGCGCTGTAGTTACCGAGCTGGCGCTGGCCTCTGGCGCTGTGTGCACCTGTGCGCTCGCATTGTCCCTGAAGTTGCTGCC
>SXRM01000074.1 GCA_005792545.1 Pseudomonadota bacterium
CGCCCTGGCCAGCCCATCGCGCTTCTGCTGGCCGCCCTACAGTTCGTGGGCGTGGTGGTCGAGCAGCCGCTCGGACAGCCCCACCCGCTCGAGCACCTCGGCAATCACAAGGGGGGCTTTGTTCAGGCCGATGATTTTGCAAGGTTCTTCGAGCATCGCGCGCACGTGGCTGCGCGGGGGCAGGGCCGACAGCGGGTTCTGGAATACCGGTTGTACCACGCGTCGCAGGCCGAGTTGGTCGCGCCGCAACCAGTCGCTGACTGGGCGACCCTGAACGTGCACGTCACCACGATCCTGTGCCAGCAGACCGAGCAACAGCCTGAGGATCGTGGTCTTGCCAGAGCCAGATGGGCCAGCAACACATAGTCGCTCGCCGTCTAGGGCGTGCAGGTGGGCGCCGCACAGCACGGCCCGGGCGTCGCTGCCGCGGCCCAACGTCAAATGAACGTCACGCAGCGTCAGCATTGTCCGCCTCGGTTCGTTGTGCGCCAAGGCCGACGTGCGCCAGCAGCGAACGCGTCGTCTCATGCTGCGGGGCTTGCAGCAACTGGGCAACCGGACCCTGATCGACGATGTCCCCGCCGTCCACGACCAGAGCGCGCGAACAGCAAGCCGCGACCAGTCGCAGGTCGTGGCTGATGAGCAACAGCGCCATCGGTGGCCAGCCGCGCGCACCCGCGGCCAGGTCGCGCAGCAGGACAGCAAGTTCGCGCGTCTTGGGGCCGTCGAGCGCGCTCGTGGGTTCATCTGCGATGAGCAGTTGAGGTTGTGCCGCGAGCGCCAGGGCCAGCCCGACCCGTTGGCGTTGGCCGCCGCTCAGTTCGTGGGGATAGGCGCGCAGCACGCGGTCGATGTCGTCCAGGCCTACGGCCACAAGCAGGCGCCGCAGCAGAGCCCCAATCTCGGCGCTGCCGGTCGAGCGGTGCAATCGGTGGGCTTCGGCGAGCGCGCTGTCGATGCGCTGCAGTGGGTCCAGTGTCGCCAGCGTCTCTTGCATGGCGAAGCCAACCGCTCCACCGCGCAGGTGCCGCAGTTGCTCTGGCGTCGCACGCAGTAGTTCGACGCCGGCCACCATCAGCGCGGTGGCCTGGACGCTCGCGGCGTCGTCGAGACGCAACAACGCGCGGGCAAGCGTCGTCTTGCCAGAGCCGCTGCCGCCAATGACCGCCAGTCGTTCGCCCGGCTGCAGGTCGAAGCTGGCGCCGCGGACCGCCACCTGATCACCGTGGGCCACCCACAGGTCGCGGACGCGCACGAGCGGCGCTTGCATCGTCACACCGCGTCAGTTGACGGTCAGCGTGTCAAAGGTGCTGCGGCTGAGTTCCGGGCAATCGGCCCGCAGCAGGGCCTCGCCGGCCAGATCGTTGATGCGCTCGATGCGGACCAGCGGGTTGGTCGTCTCCAACAAGCGCTGCCGGTCCTCCGGGTCGCTGACGAGCGCCGACCCCAGCCGGTGGCTGAGTAGCAGCGGCTTGCGCGTTGACGCAATAATCTGCGCCAGTTGCGCGCCCTTGTCCCCGAGCTTGACAACCAGCGTGCGCAGCGTGGCCATCAGCCGGGACATCGCGTCATCCAGTTCCCACGCGTCCACGGCGTCGTCGGGCAGGACCAGGACCGCAGCAGTGCGATACGGCAAGAGTCGATTGATCTGCTGAATCTTGACCCGAGCCAGGCAGTGTACATGCAGGCAGTAGCGGCCGTCGGCCTGGCGTTCGTGGTTGATGACCTTGCAGAGGCTGCCGACCTCAAACGTCGGCGGGGCGCCATAGTGCTCGCTATCCACGCCGGCCTTGTAGCCGACCAGCACGAACAACCGCGACCCAGCCAGCACGTCAGCTACCAGCATCCGATAGCGCGGTTCGAAAACGTGCACCTGCGTCATGGTGTTGGGCATCATGGCGAACTGCGGCAGCGGGAATAGCGGCAGCGACTCGTAGTTCGGTTCGACCAGCGGCACGTCAAGCATCGGCGTCCTTGCAGTCGGGCGGCCAAAGGGTGGCGCCCGCCTCGAAAGTGTCGTGCAAAAACGGGCGCTGGCAACTTTTTCGACAGACGAAGGTGACGGCGCGGCTTCAAAAAATTGCCTGCATGATCAGCGACGTTCAGCGGGCCGTGCGCGATCCGGCTCGCTAACCATGTCGCCGACGCGCCGGCAAAGCGAAGCAGCTTCGCGCAGTTGCCATTGCGCCGGTTGCCCGTTGACTCCGCCGGATCGACACTTCGCGCCCTTGAACCGGGTCCAAACGACCCATCACCGGCGGCGCGCCGTTCGCGCGGCCCCATAGGCTAGTGAGGCGACCATGACCACCCAGAACTTCCGCGGCGATTTCATGTGGTACGAGCTGATGAGCAAGGACCCAACTGGTTCCGTGGCCTTTTATCCCGGCGTGACCGGCTGGACGACGACCGCCATGCCCAACCCGGCGGGCGAGGGCGAGTACCTCATGTTCGCCAACAACGGCGCGCCCTTCGCCGGGTGCATGCGGCTGCCGGCCGAAGCCGAGGCGATGCAAGCGCCGTCGCATTGGCTGGGCTACATCGGCACCCCGGACGTGGACGCAACGGTCGCGCAAGCGAGCGGGCTGGGCGCCAAAGTGTACATGCCGCCGATGGACATTCCGTCGGTCGGCCGCATTGCCGTGCTCGCCGACCCGCAGGACGGCACCTTTGCCCTTTTCTGTCCGGCGCCGCGCGAAGGCGGCCAGCAGGACCAGCCCAAGGCGCCGATCGCGTGGCACGAACTGATGACCAGCGACATCGAGGCGGCATGGTCGTTCTATTCCACGCTGTTCGGCTGGCAGAAGCTCGACGACATGGACATGGGGCCGATGGGCATGTACCGCATGTTCGGCAATGGCGCCGAGCCCATTGGCGGCTTGATGAAGAAGCCCGACGAAGTGCCCTGCGCCATGTGGAACTACTACGCCCACGTCGCCGACCTCGATGCCTCGGTGGCGAGCGCCCAGGGCGGCGGCGCGCAATTGCTCAACGGCCCGATGGACGTGCCGGGTGGCGACCGCATCGCGCAGTTGATGGATCCGCAGGGGGCGATGTTCTGCCTGCACGCGAACGGCGCCAAGGCATAGACCATCGAGGTCTCAGCGGGTTGGCCGGGCGAGGTGGGGGGGCTTTCACCATCTGGCCAGCGCGCTGGTCCTTTGCGCACGCCAGCTGGCGGCTTGGAGTTCGCCCACGGTAGACCGACGCGCCGCCGAAAGGACTGCCAGTCCCTGTACCTGGTTACGCTGCGGTCGTCGGCACCCATCAGTTGGCTCGCGTACTGTCGCGCTGCGGCCAATATCGGCTAGTGGAGAGGTAACAAATGTTCAAGAAGATCCTCATCGTTGTTGCGGCCTTGCTCGCGGTTCTTGCGATCGTCGGTGTGTTCCTGCCGCGCCAGTGGCATGTCGTGCGCACCATCGACATCGCTGTGCCGGCTGCAGCCATCCACCCGTTTGTCGACGACCTGCACAAGTGGGCCGACTGGGCCGCCTGGAACAAGGCCATGGACCCCGATGTGAAGTGGACTTACGCCGGCCCCGAGCGCGGCGTCGGCGCCAGTTGGGCGTGGGACGGCCCCAAGATGGGACGCGGCAAGATGACCATCACTAAGTCCGATGCCGCAAAGGGCGTATGGGTCGACGAGTGCATTGAGGGGGACGCCGTCAACGCGCACGGCTCAGTCGAGTTTACGGAGGCAAATGGCAACACCAAGGTGACTTGGACCGATTCGGGCACGTTGCCGCCGGTCGTCGTCGGCTACTTCGTTGGCATGATCAATTCCATGCTCACCGAAAACTTTGACGTGGGCCTAAAGGGTCTCAAGACGTTGGCGGAGAAGGGCGCTGGCGGCAAATAGCGGAGGGCGCGATGTTGCAAGGCTTGCGCACGGTCGTCGTGCATGTGGAACACCTCGGTGAGGCGCGGAACTGGTACGCCGCGGCGTTGGGTATCCAACCGTATTACGACACGGCGTACTACGTTGGTTTCAACGTGGGTGGGTACGAGCTGGGGCTGCACCCAATGGAGGGCAAGGATCGGCCTCAGGGCACCGCGACAGTGGCGTACTGGGGGGTCGATGACGTGCAAGCCGCAATCGAGCAGTTGCTGGCGAGCGGAGCCCAAGCGTTCGAACCGGCAAAGGACGTCGGGGGCGACATCATCGTCGGCGCCGTGCGGGACCCTTGGGGCAATGTGCTTGGGCTCATCCGGAATCCGCACTTTGATCACGGACCCTACCTTCGTTCAGATTCATGAAATGAAAAAGTAATTCCAGGGCGGCGTGATCGCCGGCTGGCCGAAAAGGGACCTTTTTCAGCCTGGGGCGCGGTTTTTCCGGCGCCCACGCGATCACGGGTTCGAGCGCACATGTTGCCGCGCCGGACTTGAACATGACCATCCGCTATTACCACCCTTCGCTCCTGTTTGAAGTCACCACGCGCACCGTTGGAGGCGCGTTTCTCATCGACCCCGTGCAGTACCCCGAATTCGGGCCGGCGTTCCACGCGATTATCGCGCGCGCCCAGCGCAAGTACCCGGTGCAGGTGTACGCGTACTTCGCGATGTCCAATCATTATCACGGCATCTACGGCGCGCCGGACCCGGACACGATGGCCGACTTCCTGTGCGAGGTTCACTCCGGCATGGCGCGCTACGCCAACCGCATCCTTGACCGCAGGGGGCCGGTGTTCGCCGGTCGCTGCGACGTTCGCCCGATTCTGCCTGGCGACCACATTCTGCCGGATCGACTCTGCTACATCATGGGCCAGGCGGTTAAGGTTGACGAGCAGTGGGACATGCACAACTGGCCAGGCGCCCACACGAATCGCGCGTTGATGTACGGAGAGCCAGTCGTTGGACGGCACTTCGACTACCACCAGCAGACGCTTGATAAGCGGCGAAAGGCCGGCGCAGCGAGCGGCGAGGCGTACACCACATTGCCTGAGGTCAAGCTGTCGGTGCTGCCATGTTGGCAGGACCTGCCCGAGGCTGAGATCCGCGCCAAGTACCAAACCGTCGGCGCCGAGGCCTGGCGGGTATTCGGCAAGGCGGCGAGCACGAAGGGGGGCTTTGTTCAGGCCTATGAAATCGCTGGGCAGTCAGGGAGACCGCAGCCACCACCACAAGCAATGCCGCCGAGGCCCGCGCCGCTGAGCGAGGAATCAAAGCGTGCGATGATGGCCGATCGACCGCCACCGAAAGCAGCTGCCGGGCACGGCGAGCGCAAACGCAAGAAGCCGCCGGTTCACGCCGACACTCCCGAACTGGCCAAGGCATACATGCAGGCCTACGAACGGATACGCGAGGCGCACCTCAAGGCCCGCGAAGAACTGGCGGAGCAGGCGCTGCTGGCACTCAAAGGGCAGGTGGCCAAGGCAGTGCGCTTTCCGCTGTACACGTTTGCGGCGGTAGCTCGCACGGGGCGGCTGGCGCTGGAACTTGGGCTAAAGGCGGAACTGGGCACCGCTTCATAGTTGCAGATGCGACCGGCACCGCTGTGCCGCGGAGAAAGCAATGTAATCAACGGTCTGAACAAAGCCCCCCTTGCTACTTGCCGCGGCTGGCCAACCACCGCTGCAGCGGTGCGAAGTAGGCCACCATGGCGCGGGTCGACAGGTCCTCGCCCGTGGCGTCGCGCAAAACTGCGCGCCAGTCTTGGGTCGCGCCTTTCTGCAAGATGCCGCGCAGGAAGGCCCCAACTTCCTTGTTGCCGTGGTAGTTGCACGCGTGGGGATCCTGTTTGAGGATCTTGGTCGCGATGTGCTCGTGCAGTTGGTACTTGAGCACGGTCGCAATCGCGTAGTCGTAGTACTGCGCAGGGTCGTCGTTGATGTGGGTCTTGGTGCAGGCATCGCACGCGGTTGGGTCGTTGATGCGGTCAAGGCTGGGCGGCGCGACCATCTGGTACTGCCGCACGTACTGCCACCAACGCGCTTGCCACTGCTCGGGCGGCAGGTCGCGCTCGTACAGGTCGTGCTCGAACCGGCTCATGACGCCGGCAGACCAGGGCAGGAATGCGACGGTTTGCTCGAGCGCCTCGTTCAGCAGCCAAGCGTCGGCGTCGACTTTGGCGTCTTTGGGCGCGATGCCGCGCGCAGCGAGGTACGGTAGCTGCGTCGACGCGATGCTGATGAGTTCGCCGATGCCTTCGTGAAAGGCCCGATTGGCGCCCTCGCGCAGCAACAGCGGCACTTCCGGTCGGGTGTAGCTGATGTAGTAGTAGATGTGGCCAAGCTCGTGGTGCGACGTCGAGAACCACTGGCTGTCTGGCTGCACGCTCATCAACGACCGCACGTCGTTGTCGAGGTCCAGGTGCCAGGCCGAAGCGTGCGAATTCTTCTTGCGCGCCTGGCCCTTGGGTACTGGGTACAAATCGCTTTTTTCCCAAAACACCTTGGGCAGCCGCGCAAAGCCCATCGACACGTAGAAATCCTCGGCCGACTGCACAATCCACTCGGGCGACTTGCCCGCGAACCACGGGTCGAGATCCACGCCGGGGGCCAGGCCTACCCAGTTCTGCGACCAGCGGTTGGTCAGCCAGTGGGCAGGGATCTCGCTGGTAGGCACAGGCTGGCCATACCGCGTCGCGAGTTCGCGCGCCGTCCACTTGTGCAGGGCGGCGTAAAGTGGCCCCATGTCTTTGAGAAACCCGTCGAGCAGGGCCATCATCTCCGGCACCGTCATGCCGTAATCCGCGACCTGCAAGGCAAAAAAAGAACTGTAGCCCATTTTGCGGGCCACCTGGTTGCGCAGCTTCTGCAGCTCGTGCAACCCCCCTTTAAGCGGCCGCCCGATTTCCTTGCTCGCCGTCCACACTTTGAGGCGCTCGGCCACGTCCTTGCTGGTGCGCAGCTTGTCGTCCAGGTCATTCGCTGTCACCGGTGACGGGCACGCACCGTCCTTGCCGCGCGCGACCAGACAATACGTAAACGCATCTTGCGTCGAGGCTTGCCGGCTCTCGGCAGCGATACGGGCATTGACCACGTCTGCGATGGTGCCCGGGCAACTGGCCGCAGCCAGCAGCAGCTTGTCCAGTTGACGGACCTGCAGCGGCGTCAACTCTGCCTTGCGCGCCAGCAACGCCTGCGCCCGCGCGATGATAGCCTTGTCGCCCCGAAACGCCGCCAGCGCCTGATTGGCCGCCGTGCGTTGCCCGTTGTGGACGTCTTTGACATCGGTCGACGCCGCCCACTCCGCATTGGACGTGACGGTGTACAACCCTTTGAAAACCGAGTCGTACAGATCGAGGAACTCCTGCGCCTCCTTCTGGGTTGTTGCCGACGGATCAGGCGCCTTAGGAGAGGGCTGCGGCTTGGCCGCCACAGCAGTCGAAGTCATCGTCGCCGCGACCGTTAGGGCCACGCCGCATAGCCAACGCATGAATTGTACAGGGGTCATTGGATCCTCCGGGCCGGAGCATAGCGCGCCATCCGCTGGGCTGCTACGGTCGCATCGCGGCCGACGCCGTCGACGAAACACCATGCGCTTTGACTGTAGCGACCTGACGCCGAAGGACGCCTATGCCCTGCTGATTTCGGCCATCGTGCCCCGCCCGATAGCCTGGGTTACAACCGTGGACCCGGATGACCGCGTCAACCTGGCGCCCTTCTCTTTCTTCACGGGCATTTGCAGCCGCCCGCCGCTGCTGGCGCTGTCGATCGGCCAGCGCCGCTGGAACGGCAAGTGGCAGGCCAAAGACACCCTGGCCAATATTCAGGCGACCGGAGAATTGGTGGTGCACATCGCGCCCGCCACGATGGCCAACGCGGTCAACGCAAGTGCAGCCGAGCTTCCACCCGGCGAGTCCGAAGTAGGGGCCAATGGACTGCATACCGAACCCAGCGTCTACGTGCGGCCGCCGCGCCTGGTCGGATGCCCGGTGGCGATGGAGTGCAAGCTTAGCCAGATCGTCTGGCTCGGCCACGGCAACGCGCAGGCCCTGGTCGTCGCCGAGGTGCTGAGCTTTGCGGTAGACGACGCGGTGTGGAACGCGGACGCTGGCCAGATCGATGCCGCAAAGTTGGATCCGTTGTCTCGACTCGGCGGCCAGTGCTTCGGCACGCTTGGGCAAAGCGTCGCCCTGCCGCGGCCCGACTGGCTGGCGACCGGCTTCGAAGCCCGCGTCGCGGTGCAGCCGCGCAGAGACAGCTAGAAGTACCAGCGCACGGCGCCGCCGCTGTCAAAGTGGAAGCCGCCGATGTAGTCGCCAACCAGGAAGGTCGGTCGAAGGCTGGCCGTGACCTCGAGCGGAAAGGTTCAGAAGTGCCAGCCGACTTCGCCGAACACGGACCCGCCGACGACCGTTGCGCTATACGTACCGACCCGATAGAGCACTGCACTGGCTCCGGCGCCAATGCCCCACCACAGCAGGCCAGCAGCAATGTCGATGGGCGTGCCCATGGTCTTGAGACCATCGACGCCGATGTTCATGCCCCAACCCGAAAAGCCGATGGCACCTTGGACCGCAAGATCTTCCGTCAGGTACATCTTGGGGCTGAAACCATAGGCCAGGCTGCCACCGCCTACACCGGCACCAATTTTCTTGGTCGTCCCAATCGGTCCCATGTCGGCGTGAGCAGGCAGCGCCGCTAACGAGACGGTCACGACAGCCACGGTGGCAAAGAGTGCGCGGGCGAGCGAGAGCATGGTGGTCCTTGCATGGCGCGGTTTGCGCCGTTTTTGCGTCCCAGGTCGGCTACCGTCGGTGCACTGCGCGCCCACGGGCTGGCCAGTGTCCGGATGGTGCGACGGCAGGGATCGCTCGTCAAATTCGGTGGCTTGCACCTACTTCCAGGTGGCGTCCGCTTCTGCCGCCAGCGTTTCGGCCCGTTCGACCAGGGACCGGACCGACCACAATCGCACCGTGCCGTCCCAGCTTGCGCTGGCGAGGGCCTCGCCGCCTGGCAGAAATCGCACCGCGACCGTGCGCTGCCGGTGGCCCAACAGACGCGGCCCCTGCGTGCTCTCATTAAGGACGGTGATGGAGCCGTCAATGTGCGCGACGGCAATCAGGCTGCCGTCGGCCGAAACGGCAAGGTCCTGCACGCCGGATTGCACGGCAGTCAAGCTGCGCGCGCGACCATGGCTGACGTCGACTACCACGACCGTTGCAGCACTCGCCATGGCTACCACCTCGCCATTCGCACTGGCGCCCACGGCCACCGCCGCGGCCCGCGGCCAGCGTTCGACGGGGGCCGTTCCATTGTCATCGATTTGCCACACGCCGCCGCGCGGCCCGACCACAAAGGCGCGGCCGGCGCCCGCAGTACAGTCCCCTTCCGCGAAGCCCGGGCCGCGAAGATGGTGCTCCACCGTCGTGCCGCGCAGCACGCGCAACCCCAGCACGGAATCCGTGACCCAGATCCGCCCAGAGGCCAGCGCGCCCGCTCGGCGCGATTCGACGGCGTTCACCGAGGTCGGCGGCAGCCATTGGCCGGCTGCATGGGTCAACCGCACTAGACCAGGTGCGCCGATGCACGCCACCAGCAGCGACGTGCCACTGGCGGCGAATTGCACGTCCTTGACGGTGTTGCCGCAGACTTGGGCCCGCAAGGCGACGACACCGTCCGGCAACGACCACACCAGCAACTCGCCGGTGCCTGCGCCAGCCGCCAGCCACTGGCGATCCGGCGAGCCATCCACGCTGGTCAAACCCGCGCCGGCCTCCAGCACGACGGGTCTTGGCGGGTTGTGTGGCCGCCAGCCGGCAACCTGCTGACCGGAGGCGACGATGCCGCCGCCCGCAAGCGGTTGCAGGTACCGCACGCCCTGGGCCGGCGCTCTGCTCAGCATTGCGCCATCGGCCAAGCGGACCCAAGCGACGCCACCGACAGCGCCAAGTACCGCGGCGACGGTGGCCGGGGGCGAGACCTGCAGCGCCGCCAACTCTGTGACACCGCCCGCGCGCCAGAGCGCACGCAGTTCGCCGGTGCTGGCGTCGATGACTGCCAGCGATCCGTCAATGCCCAGCGCGACAGCAGTGTGGTCAGAAGGCAGCGCCAGGTCCACAACGCCGCGCATGCGGTCCACCCAAGGCGCTGCAAACGCCGATGGCGCGGTCGCATCCGCCACGACAAGCGTGCCGCCGGCGCATACGCCTGCAAGACGTCTGCCATTGGGATGCAGCGCTGCCGCCAGCAATCTCGTCTGCGCACAGTGGACCCGCGGCCCAGCGGCCATAGTAAGCGGCTCGAACGCCCAGGCCGCGCTGTTTTCGATGACCGCGCCGGTGGCGCCATTGTCCGCCGAAAGCAAACGAATTCGGCCCGCGGGTAGCGCCGCCTGACGCTCGACTTCGCCGTCCAGCGAGGCCACGGTCAGGGTCGCCGGCTGGGTTATCGCGACACGTTCCAGCGCAGCAAACAGCGCGATGTCGTGCGGCGGACCTGCCAGTCTGCCGCGGCGTTGACCGCACTGCCACTGCACTTCTTCTTCGCTCAAGCAAGCCACGCAATCGCCATTCGCGGCCACCTTGGTGTGGTTGCATGGCCACGGCAGCGCGACTGCCACCGACTCCGGCCGCGGCTGCAAACCAAATCCCGCCAGCACGCCCCGCGCGACTGGGTGGTTGTAGCGCCGCAACTACCGCGCTGCGCTGACCTCTGCGGCTGGACGATCGCCAGTCTGCGCAAGCGCGCTGGCCTGCATCGCCAGCGTCTCGGCCAACTGGAATTGCGCGACCCCGTGTGCCTGCGCCTCAGCGCGGCGTGCGGCCTGCGCCTGGTCGCGCTCGCCGGCAATCCGCCGCACGCCGTGCGCAACCAACGCAATGACCAGCAGCAACGCTACCGCCGCGACAGCCAGGGGCAGGCGAAAGGCGGAGACGAACCGCCGGGTCAACTCGAGCGGGCTATACGTGTGCGCATGAACACGGCGGCCACTGGACCACCGCTCGAGGTCGGCGCACAAATCGGCCACGCCTGTGTAGCGCGCCGCGGAATCCGGTTCAGTCGCTTTGGTCGCGATGGCGCACAATTCATTGGGCATGTGCGACCAGATGGCGGTAGGTTGGCCGCGGTCGCCCATGCGAGCCCGCCGCCACTGGCCCTGCACGTCGCGGTCCGCAAAGGGTGGCGCACCAGAGACGACCTCGTAGAGCACGGCGCCGAGCGCAAACAGATCGTCTTGGGCGGTTGCGGCGGCACCATTGGCGCGTTGCGGACTTAAGTAAGCGGGGCACCCCAGCGGCGACCCCGTTGCGCCAGCCTCCGCTTGCGCAGCCAGCCCGGCCAGGCCCCAATCAGCGACCTGCGTATCGCCAAGCTCACCGATGAGCAGGTTGTCGCTTTTCAGGTCGCGGTGCAGCACGCCGACCCGGTGCGCGAAAGCCACCGCGCGGCATGCATCGACGATATGCGCGACGAGTTTGCAGCGCGCCTCGACTTGCGCCGGCAATTCGCTCGGCAAGTCCGCTAGTGTCTGTGCGAGGTTGCGGCCGCGCACTAGCCGCATCACGCACCAGGCGTCGCCATCGGGCAACACCACCGCATCGTGGACGGGCACGATGCCAGGGTGTTCCAGCAACGCGGCAAGCTGCGCCTCGCGCAACAGTTCTTGCGCGCTGGCGCCCGCCCGTACCCGCTTGAGCGCCACATCGCGACCGAGCAGGTTGTCCCGCGCCACCCACACTTCGCCCATGCCGCCGCGTCCGAGCAGTTCGCGCAGGGCATAGCGGCCACCCGAGGCGTGCGCTACCGCCCCGTCAAACGCAGCGGGCTCGTCGGGTTGCGACCACGCTGGCGCGCTCGACCAGGGCGGCGTCGGCGCCGGATCGCCTTGGCCCGTCAAGACATGTCCTCGATCCGGTCGTGGGGGAGCAGGTGCAGTTCAATCGCGCCCTGGCCGTTGGCGCGCACCAGGCTCGGTCGGATGCCGGCTTGGCGCAAGCGGCGCCGCAGCCGCGCCAGGTACACGTCCCAGCGCCGCCGCAGCACGTCGCGGTCGCGCTCTTTGGGCCACACCTGGCCGGCGACGATCTCCCACGGCGCGTTGCCGTGCAGACTCGCCAACTCGGCCACCACGCGCGCCACGGTACCGTCGAGCGACACGGTCGCGTGCCCTTCCCGGTGGATATGCACGACGTCGTAGCGGGCAATCAGGTGCAGCGGCGGCTGGTGCGCCTCGTCGAGCCGGGTGTCGAGCAGACCCGCTCCGGCGACTTTGTCGAGCACCGCGCGAAAGCGCCGCCCCGCGACCTCGATGGTCGTGCCCGCGCCGATGTCGCGCGGCGGCTGGCCGCGGACTTGAACCCGCCAGGTGTCGCCGGTCAGCCACAAGTGGGCGTCGGCTTCGCCAACGTAGCGCGGCTCCAACACCGGCTGGGGCGCAACGGTCAGCGAACTCGGATCGCGCAACGGCTGCCGGGCCAGGCCATCGCCCTCTAGCGCCAGCACCGCGGGCGGCAGTACGACCTCAAGCACCGTCAGCTCAAGGCCCGGCGCTGGTTCGATGACCAGGCCTTCCTCCAGCACCACGTCGCTCTCGACCTTGCCGTCCACCACAAATCGGCCGCGCAGCGCCAGCAGCTTCAACTGAGCCCCGCGCAGACTGAACAGGCCGTGTGCCTCGCTGATGCGCAGGTCGTCCAAGCGTAACGCCGCACGCGCAGTCCGGCCAAGGATGTCGCCTGGCACCACCGTTTTTCGGCTCGCATCCGCTAGTTGTAGCACTGCCCGCGCAATCACCCGGGCATTGTCGCAAGGCCGGCGAGGGTCGGCAAGGCATCGTGCAATCCAACCGGTGCGGGTGTAACCTAGTGCCCCGCCGTTTTCGGCCCGAACGTGACGTGCACAAGGAGGCAACCATGAACAAGATCCTGATTCGCGGCGGCACCGTCGTCACCGCCGAGGCCGAGTCCCGCGCCGATGTCCTGGTCGAGGGCGAAAAGGTCGTCGCGGTCGGCGCGAATCTGTCGGAGACGGGCGCACGCGTGATCGACGCCGGTGGCGCCTACGTGCTGCCCGGCGGCATCGATCCGCACACGCACATGGAATTGCCGTTTATGGGCACCGTGGCGTCTGAGGACTTTTTCACCGGCACCTCTGCAGCCGCGGCAGGCGGCACCACCACCATCATCGACTTTGCGATTCCCGCGCCCAAGCAGCGCCTGCTCGATGCCTACGAAACCTGGCGCGGCTGGGCCCAAAAGGCGGCTGCGGACTACACCTTTCATGTCGCCGTGACCTGGTGGGACGAGTCAGTGCATGACGACATGGGCATCTTGAGCCGCGACAAAGGCGTCAACAGCTTCAAGCATTTCATGGCGTACAAAGGCGCCATCATGTGCGACGACGAAGTGCTGGTGAACAGCTTTTTGCGCGCGAAGGACCTGGGCGCCCTGTGCACCGTACACGCCGAAAACGGCGAACTGGTGTTCCGTCTGCAAAAGGCCATCTACGACAAGGGGATCCACGGCCCAGAAGGCCACCCGCTCAGCCGGCCGCCGATGGTCGAGGGCGAGGCAGCCAACCGCGCCATCCGCATCGCCGAGGCTTTGGGCGTGCCACTCTACATTGTGCATAACTCGTGCGAGCCGTCGCTGCAGGCGATTACCCGCGCAAAGCTCGAGGGTCAGCAGGTGTTCGGTGAGGTGCTGAGCCAGCACCTGGTCATCGATGACAGCGTGTACCGCCACCCCGATTGGGACACCGCGGCGCACTACGTCATGAGCCCGCCGTTTCGGCCCAAGGAGCATCAGTCGGCGCTGTGGCGTGGCTTGCAGTCCGGCATGTTGCAGACCACCGCGACCGACCACTGCTGCTTTTGCACGCCGCAGAAGCGCGCGGGCATCGACGACTTCCGCAAAATCCCCAACGGCACCGGCCAGCCCGCCAGCGAGACCGTCAACCCCGTCATCACCGCCGACAGCGTCATCACCGTCCCCACCGACAGGTCGATACCAGCCGTGACAATGACAAAAGTCACCCCCAATGCCAGGACCCCGTTGACCGCCGTCGCCAGCAGTATCCCGACAACGTTCTCAGGTGTCGCAA
>SXRM01000075.1 GCA_005792545.1 Pseudomonadota bacterium
CAAGCGGCGCTAGACGCCGATGAGCGCACCGTCACCTTCCCCGTCCAGGTCACGGCGCTCGACCGCACCGGCGTCGAGTTGGAGGCGCTGACGGCTGCTTGGGTGGCGGCGCTGGTGCTCTACGACATGACCAAAGCCATCGACAAGGGCGCGGTCATCGAGCGCACGCGCCTACTGCGCAAGTGGGGCGGCAAGTCCGGTGATTTCGTGGCGCCGTGACCCTGCCCAACCTGCCGCCCATGCCACAAACGGTGCGGGCCGACACTGCGCCTGGCCTGCGTGCGCTGCGCAGCCAGATCGCACGCGCCCGGCGCTTGATCGAGCGCTTGCAGGCCGATGCCGCGCGGGCCGAAGGGGCCGATGCACTGCGACTGGCGGGCGAGGTCCTAAAGACCCAACTGCACGCGGTGCCCAAGGGCGCGACGGTGCTGGAGTTGCCGGTGCCGTGGGCGCCAGGTGAAGTGGTCGCAGTGCGGCTGCGGCCAGAGCTGTCGGCGCTCGACAACCTGCGCCAAATCTTTGACCGCGCCAAGGCGCTCGCGCGCAGCCGGCCGCTGATTGCGGCGCGCCAGGCGGCGAGCGAAGCGCGCCTGACCGCGCTGCAAGACCATGTGAGCGCACATGCAGCACTCTTGGCGCGCGCAGACGCCTGGCAGGCGGCGCGAAATCGCGGCGAGCCAACTACGGAGCGGCCGCGCGATATCTTGCGAGCGGCGCAGGCCTGGATTGCAGCGCTAGGGCCGCTTGGCGTCGTCGTGCAGGCGCCGCCGACCGTGCGGGAGCGCGCAACTGTGCGGCCCAGCAAGCGCGACCTGCCTGCTGGGGTTGAGGCTTTTACCGCACCCGCCGGTGCTCAGGTGTTTGCTGGACGTAGCGCCGCGGCCAACGACGCGCTGGTCACCCGCGTGCTGCGCGGTCGCGACCTGTGGTTCCACCTGCGCGACAGCCCTGGCGCTCACGTGGTGCTGCGGGCCGGCGTTGCGGCGCCACCTGAGCTGGAAGTCCAAGCGTGCGCACAGCTTTGCGCCCACCTGTCGGGCGTGGCCAAAGCCGATCGCGCAGAGGTCACAGTCTGCCTGGGCAAAGGCGTTCGCAAAGTCAAAGGCGCGCCCGCGGGCAGCGTGTACACGACTGGCGGCAGGTCGGTATTGGTGGTGGTGCGGGCCGAGGTGGTGGACGGTTTCTACGCGCGGCGCCACGGGGCGCGGGTCGAGCGGCAGCTGGGCGGCGATACCTGATCGCGGGATCACGGCGCTACTTGGGCTTGTCGCAGCTCAGGCCGCGCAGCAACGTAACGCCCATCTTGCTGGTGACGACGACGTCGGTGCATCCATCGCCATCAAGATCCGCCAGTTGCTGCCGACGCACCTCGGGCAGCGCGCGCAGGTGACCGTCGTACTGGGCGAAGCCACCCTTGCCGTCGCCGAGCCACAGCGTCACTTCGTGGTCGGCCTTGTTGAGCAGCACGAGGTCCTGCAGCTTGTCGTCGTTGACGTCTGCGACGTCGACTGCCGCCATCTGGATGCTGCTCTCGATGAGGTTCTTTTTGGCTGCAAAAGCCGACTTATCGCCGAACGTCTCGCCCTGGCAGTAGCCGACGGCATTGACGCTGGCACACAGCAGGTCGGTGGTGGTGTCCTGGTTGACGTCGCGCGCGCCGCACGCCTGAACGCTGTCGCCAACGACCACGCCGTCGCCGAGCGCGACCTTGAGCGGTCCTTCCTTGCCGGCAGCGGCCACCAGCGGCGTGACTTTGTTGCTGGTGTTCTGCACCGCGAACAGCCCGAGTGCTTTGGCGGCACCATAGTCGGCGGCGAGCAGGCTGGACGGGTCGCCTTTGAGGACGCGGTACTCGACGTTGGCGTAGGCCATCAGCGCTCCCGTGTCCTTGTTGAGCCACGGTCGTTTGTCGCCAAAGAACGGCATGTTGGCCACCTTGCCGGTGCCGATACCCTTGAACAGCCGGACGCGCGGCGTTAGGAAAGCGTGGGTCTTGGCGTCGCCGGAACCCACCATGGCGACGGCCACATCGTTGGCCTTGTCGCCGTTGAAGTCGCCGATCGCGACGTCGACAGGGTTGGTTCCGGCAGCTTGGCCGTAGGCGGCGCCGATGAGCAGCGGTTCGATGGTGCTGTGCTTGGCTTCCAGCCCAAACGGCTTGGCCTTGTCGCTGCCGTGGACAAATGTCAACAGCGACGCGCGCTTGATCGGCGCACCCAAGCCAAAGCCTTTGAGTGGATTGAGCTTGTCTTTGTCGTCCGGTCGGTAGTTGCGGCAACACAACCCGGTACCGGCCTCGGCGTCGCTGTTCTCGGGGCCGTATTCGTTTTCGACCTCGTGCACCGATGAGTAGAGCTGACACTCCGCGCACTTATCGGGCTTGGTCGGCACACCGACGAAGTAGTCGCTGTCGTTGCGCACGACCGCGACGTCCAGGTTCTTGTCGCCGTCCAGATCGCCAAAAGCCCACGCGACGGGCGATCCAAACTTTTCCGTGGTGCCCGACACGCAGTCCACAGCGGACCCCGCCTTGGTTGCGAAGGCGTTGGTATTGGGACTGAATTCGGCTACCCGCGGCACGAGTTGCGGCAACCCGTCTTTGTTGTGCCAGTAATGCAGCGTCCACACCGAAAACGGGATCACGGGAGCGCCGGGCGAGTTCGGACCGCAGCCGCCCTTGAAGTCGGGCAACGGATCGGCGGCCTTTGGTGCATAGTACGAGTTGGAGGCTTTACCGAAAGCGAGCAGTTCCGGCTTTTTGTCTTCGGCGAAATCGACGACGCGCGCGACGGCGACTTCGCGCGGGCCAAAGCGGTTGGCCTCGGACACCGCGCACAGGTGGTACACCCGCGGCGCGCGAAAATCGCCATCGGCAAGCCCAAGCCACACGGGCACACCAGGCGGTGGTCCGGCGTCGACCGCCATCAGGTCGAGGTAGCCGTGGTCGTCGTTGTCAAAGTCAGCCGCAACTGTTCGTTTGATTGTACCGCCCATGATCCAGCTGCGAAAACAGGTCGCGACGTGGCTGTTGTCGCTGGGGTAGAGCGGCACCACGGTGACCTCGCGACCGCCCGCTACGACCACCAGATACGGGGCCTTGGCGGGCCCGACATTGGCGAGGACGACGTCGGTGATGCCGCTATCAAAGTAGATGTTGCGACCGCTGAGCACGCCCTTGGCATCGGTCTCTTCGAAAAACAAGCCGTTATAGTTGCCCTTGAGCCAGCGCATGTGACCGGACTTGGTGACCACGATGAGGTCCGGCCCGTCGTCACCTTGCGGCTGGGTGTACTCGACCTTGAGGATGCGGCTGGTGTCCGCGGCGTCGAAGAACTGGTACGAATCCTGCGCCTGCAACAGATCGCCATTGCCAGCGATATTGCGGTAGCAACTGACGAAATTGCGCTTGCTGTCGCCCACGCAGATGTCGTCGAGTTTTTGCGGGTCCTTCCAGAAATTGCCGACGGCGATCGACGAGATGGCGCTCAGGCCCTTGTTGTTCTGGATTGTCTTGGCCTGGTGGAACACCTTGGCCTCGGTGACCTTGAGCATGGCCTCGGGCGTCACTTCGCTGCACGGCTTGAAATCCTTGCCATCTTTGCATGCCGGGGCAAGCTCCGACAGGGCGACCACCAAGCCTTTGTTGTCGGTGTCGCCCGCGACCACCACGTCTGGTCGCTCGTCGCCGTCGATCTTGGCGAGTTCGGCGATAACGGCCGGCTCTTCCAGCGCCAGGCTGGCAATCGGCCGATAGCCACGGCGGACGCTTGCCGGCAGGGTCGGCGTAGCGGCAACGTTCTGGGCGACCCGCACCAGCGCGACCAGCGATGGCTTGCCACCCAAAGACCCGGCCACGATCAAGTCGTCGGGCGGACCACCCTCGCTGGCAGCGTGGCCATCGATATCGACGACCAGCAAGCGCTGGACCGCCAGTTTCTGGTCCTTCCATCCAGGCACATAGGCCAACGGGTTGGCGTCGGTTTCCGCTTTGCCGGCAAAGCGACCCGTGCCGCGTACGCCACCTGTCGCACTGGCAGCCGTCTTGGCCAGCCGCATCACCACGCCGTCCGGACCGCCCTGCACGACGTCCAGCACACCATCGCCGTCCACATCCACCGGCGCCGCGTCGGCCACCTGGAACGGGAACTGGTCATTGTCGTCGCTGTTGCCCAAGAACGAGGGTCGGCGCAGGACCGTAATCGGCGCCACGATCTCGGTGGGGTTGTTGGCGTTGTCCACGCCATTAACCACGATCTCGATCTGCGCCGTCGGCTCCTTGTCGCGATCGAGGACGAAGGCAAACGGTCCCGGTTGCTTGAGCTCCCTTTCGACGACGAGATCGCCACCCGCCTGGCGCCAGCCGACCACGCCCGACTTGAAATTGGGATCGACGATCTTGCCGGCGACCGGCACCTTGCCGATGTACACCGGCGTCGGCGCGTCGGGCGCCTTGGGATCGGGCGGCATCGGCGACGTCAGTTGGACGGCGGGTGCGCAGTGGTCGACCTCGAATTCCAGCTGCGTCGCGCCGACGGCCGTGGCCTTGGCGTCGGACGCCGAGATCGTGAGCGAAATCTTCTTGCCGCACATCTTGTCGGGCAGGACTTTCTTGTCGAGCTTCTTGGTGTCCAGCGTGCCCGAAAAGGCATTTCCTGAGATGGTGAATTTGAACGGCGTCTCGTCGGGCAGCGTCGTGGTGACGGTGGCGACCTTGACCCCTTTGGTGGCCGAAAACGTGCCCGCTACCGTGAACTCGCCGGCCAAAAGGCGCTTCTGGCCTTCGGGCACGCTGCCCGGCTGAGTGATCTTGACGGTAATCTCGCCCGAATCGGCGGGCGTCAGAGCGGAGTTGGTGTCGTCCGGCCCCGTCGAGCAAGCCGACAGCGCGGCAAACGCCGCGACGGCAATCATTTGGCACAGGGTCAACCAGCGTTGCACAGGCCCTCACCGTTGGGCGCACAAACTGGCGCCCGTCGCCATTTTGGCCGCATCGGCCGCAAGGTCAAGCATTTGGCCCGCACCGCGACCTGCCTGTCGCTGCGCACGCGCCTTGGCGGCACCGCGACCGGTCGGTAGCCGTGCCGGGGCGGCGACGTGTGCACTGCAAGGTCTGTGCCACCAGCCCTCTGCGCATAATCGCTGGAATACCCATCGAATCCTGCCGATCGGCGCGGTGCTTGTCTCACATTTGCCCTGGCCGGAAGTGAGGCAAATGTGAGACGAGAAGTGAGACCGCTTGCAGGACAGACTTGCAATTTTATGATTTCGAACGTTTTTATCAGAAATCACTTTTGGCACGCCCTGTGCAAGGCCCCTGCGTGACGGCCCAGGATGGCCAGCTTGGACGCCCGATGCCCGAAAGCGCCGCCAACCATGCCCTTGGCCAGGACAGCCCGCGGCTGCGACGCCCGATCGAAGTCGCCGCCTATTGTCGCGACCTCGCGCTACTGCCCGCAGAGCGGCTGTTGGCACTGGGGCTCGACCGCGATCACCAGGTCTGCGCGCGGGTGCAGTTCATGGGTGAACGGCACGCCGTGGCCGTGCGGCCTGCGGCAATCCTCGGACCCTGCCTCGCTGCCGGCGCCAAGGCCATCGTGCTGGTCCACAACCACCCGTCCGGATCGCCGCGGCCCAGCCGCGCCGACTTGCGGTACACCCACCGTATGCGCATGGCGTGCCAGATCGTTGGGGTGCGCCTGCTCGATCACGTGGTGGTGGCGGCCGGTGGCTGGTCGAGTCTGGCGCTGGCAGGGTGGCCCGGCTGCGGCATTGCGCCCACAAGGCCCCAGCCATGAATGGTCACGCCGTCGATCCCGTGGTCGGTCGGGCGCTCGCCCTGGTGCTGGCGGCGGCGCTTGGGGTGCTGTTGGCACAGCGACCGGTGCAGCTTTCGGCCGTAGCCGCTATCGGCGAGCGCGGCGGTCAGTTGGCGCGCAATGGCTGCCTGGACCCGGCGACGGCCAGCGCAGAGGACTTTCGCGCCATCCCGGGAATTTCGGCCGCGGTGGCAAGGCGACTGGTCGATGCTTGCCGAGCGACGGCGTGCACCCCGACCCATCCGCTTGTCGGCGTGCGTGGCGTGGGCCCGGTGCTGCAAAAGCGCATTGCGGGCCTGCTGTGCGTCGCCGAGCTACCCGGCGCCGCCAGCCCGGTCCAGGGCGAAGGCGTCGTGCAGCACCCGCACGGCGGCCTCGGTAAAGCGGTCATCGACGACCATCGAGATTTTGATCTCCGACGTCGAGATGAGTTGGATGTCGATACCGGCCTCGCCCATCGCCTGGAACGCCCGCAGCGCCACGCCCGGCTGACTGCGCATGCCGGCGCCCACGATCGACACTTTGGCGACGCTGTCGTCGATCGTCACCGCGCCAAAGCCCATCTGTGGCCGCAGCGCGTCGAGCAAGTCACGGGTATGCCGCGCCGACGCTTTGGGCACCGTGAACGACAATTCGCAGCGACCATCGCGCGGCGCCGTCTGGATGATGACGTCGACATTGACGGCCTGCTCAGCCAGCGGCGCAAAGAGCATCGCCGCCGCGCCCGGCCGGTTGGGGATATCCGAGACGCTAAACCGCGCGGTGTTGCGGTCACACGCCACGCCGGTGACGACCGCGCCTTCCATGCCCGCCATGTCCATGCCCTCCAGGGTGCCGGCGTCGGGCAGCACCCAGCTGCCGCTGCCTTCGTCAAACGTCGACTTGCAGCAAATCGCGACCTTGTGCTTGAGCGCGAACTCAACCGAGCGTGCCTGCAGCACTTTGGCGCCCAGGCTGGCCAGTTCAAGCATTTCTTCGCACGAAATGCGGTCGATCTTTCGCGCCTTGGCGCAGATGTTGGGATCGGTGGTGTAGATGCCGTCGACGTCGCTGTAGATCTCGCAGGCGTCAGCCTTGATCGCCGCCGCCATGGCGACCGCCGACAGATCCGAGCCGCCACGGCCGAGCGTGGTG
>SXRM01000076.1 GCA_005792545.1 Pseudomonadota bacterium
GGCGCGGGCGATGGCGCAGCAGTGGGCTCCGATGCGACCGTGAGTGCCGATGGCGGCGGCGCGGGCGGCGAAACGACGCCTGCCGATGGTGCCGCGGCCGAGGTGTCACTGAGCGACGGCGGCGCAACCGATGCGCTCAGTTCGCCGGATATTGGCCCCGACGCGACCGTCGAAGTGGGCCCCCCGCTGGACATGTCGGTGCCGGACGAGGTTCCGCCGCCGATCAAGTGCGCCACCAATGCGGATTGCACTTCAGACAAGTACTGTCTTTCGACCGATGGGATGTGCGGCGCTGGTACCTGCCAGATCAAGCCCGGCAAGCCCTGCCCAAGCTTGCCGACCGGCGGCGAAGTCTGTGGCTGCGACGGCACGACCTACAACAATGGCTGCCTGGCGGCCCAGGCTGGTGTCTCGATCAAAGCCAACGGCGTGTGCAGCACCAAGCCCAAGCCCTGCGGCGGCATCGCCGGCATGGCCTGCAGCAAGAGCGAAGCCTGCGACGTCACTGGCTGTTTTCCAGATGCAGGCGGCGTGTGCGTGCCCTGGCAGGCGGTCTGCCCGCCGACCTTCAAGCCCGTCTGCGGCTGCAACGACAAGACCTTTTCCAACGACTGCGTGCGCATCATGGCCGGCGTCGCCAAGAAGGCCGACGGCGCGTGCAACGTGGCACCCGCTGCTTGCCAGGTAGAGGGGCCCAACACCTGCGCACCCGGCGAGATTTGTTCTGCGCCGACCGGGCAGTGCAAAGGCGACGGCAAGTGCGTCAAGAAGCCGGACATGTGCGTCGCCCCCGAAGCGCCGGTGTGCGGCTGCGACAACAAGACCTACGCCAATGCGTGCATGGCGCTCGCTGCCAACCAGAACATCGCCAGCAACGGCGCCTGCCCGACCAACCCGGTCGATCAGGTCTGCGGCGGTAAGATGGGCATTCCTTGCGGACCCGGTCAGGTGTGCGATCCCAATGCTTGCGGTGCCGACATCATGGGCGTTTGCAAGCCAAAGCCCAACAACCCGTGCCCCAAGACGACGCCGGACGCGCAGCAGTGCGGCTGTGATGGACAGACGTATTCCAATGAATGCGAGCGGTTGCTCAACGGCGTCTCCAAGAAGCACAACGGCGCCTGTATCGATCCAGGTGGTTGCGACCCGGCGATTTTTGGCATGTGCGCCGCGGGGCAGTTTTGCCAGTCGCCCCAGGGTCAGTGCGGTGCGAAAGGCTCCTGCGTCGCCGTCCCGTTCGGCTGCCCGGCGGTGTATAAGCCGGTCTGCGGTTGCGACGGCAAGACCTACGGCAACAGCTGTGAAGCTGCTGGCGGTCAGGCTTCCGTGCAAAGCGATGGCGAGTGTCCTCCGCAACCTGGCAATTGCATGCAAGACAGCGACTGCCCCTGGGGCCAGGGGTGCACCAATGGCGCTTGTGTGCCGTGCGCAAAGCCGTGCCCGAAGATCCTGTGCCTGCCGCCGACCAAGATGAACCCCTGCACCTGCAAGTGCGAAGTGCCTCCTCCGTAGCGCTGTTCGATTTGTGACGCGTCGCGTCAACAAGCCGCGAACTATCCTTGCCGCTCCTGCAACCAACGGCTACACTCCCGCGCCCTCGCGGGTGGCCGAACAGGAGACGCAATCGTGGGAATCGCTGAAAAAATCGACAACAAGACCGCGCGCATCGCGGTCGTAGGTCTGGGCTACGTGGGCTTGCCCCTTGCCGCGCGCATGGCCGGTGTGGGACTGCGCACCATGGGCATCGACATCCAAAAGGCGCGCGTCGATCGCATCAACAACGGTATTTCTGACATTGCCGACGTCCCGACGGCCGACCTGGCACCTCTCGTCGCCAATGGCACGCTGACTGCGCATACCGATGCTTCGGTAGTGGCCGACGCCGACGCCGTGGTCATCTGCGTGCCGACGCCACTGTCCAAGACCCGCGACCCGGACAACAGCTATATCGTCAACGCCTTGGAAGCCGTGGGACCCCACGTGCGCAAGGGCCAGCTGTTCGTTTTGGAGTCCACGACCTATCCCGGCTTTACGCGTGAAGTCATGGCGCCCATGCTCGAAAAGAGCGGTCTGCAGGCCGGCGTCGACTTTCACGTTGCCTTCAGCCCCGAGCGCATCGACCCGGGCAACGAGCGCTTTGGCGTCAAGAACACCACCAAGATCGTCGGCGGCCTAAGCCCAGCGTGCAGCGCGGCGGTCAAGGCGCTGTACAGCGCTTTCATCGATCACGTCAAAGCCGTCTCGAGCCCGGATGCGGCCGAGATGGTCAAGCTGCTCGAGAACACCTTTCGCGCCGTTAACATCGGCCTTGTCAACGAAATCGCGCTGATGAGCGACAAGCTCGGCCTCAATGTGTTCGAAGTCATCGAAGCCGCAGCGACCAAGCCCTTTGGCTTCATGCCGTTCTTTCCAGGCCCGGGCCTGGGCGGCCACTGCATTCCGATCGACCCGCTGTACTTGTCGTGGAAGCTCAAGTCGATGAACTACCAGGCGCGCTTCATCGAACTCGCCGACGCCATCAACACCTCGATGCCCGCGCACGTGGTGGGGCGCGTGCAGGATGCGCTCAATGACCACAGCCGCGCGCTTAAGGGTGCCCGGGTGCTGGTGCTCGGCGTGGCGTACAAGCGCGACATCGACGACTACCGCGAGTCGCCGGCCATCACCATCTTGGACTTGCTCGAGAAGAAGGGTGCCAAGGCCGAGTACTACGACCCGTACGTACCGAGCTTTCGCGAAGATGGGCACACCCGCACGGGCATCGCGTCGCTGGACACGCTGCCAGACTACGACGCCGTCGTCATTGTCACCGACCACAAGGTCATCGATTACGCGGACGTGGTGGCGCGCGCCAAAGTCGTGGTCGACACCCGCAACGCCACCAAATCGGTCAGCGCGAACCGCGACAAGATCCGAATGCTTTAGTCCCTCGCGACCCCGCTTAGCTTCGCAACGTGACCGATCCGGTGCTCCAAACCGTGCCCCTTGCTGCGCCGCCGCGCGTGCTGGGCAGTGCCTTGCCCGAGCACCGGCATCCGACGCGGCGGTCGATCTGGGTGCGTTGGGGCGTCGGGTTGATCCTGGGCGCGCTGTTTACGTGGCTATCGCTGCGCAATTGGCCGGTGGGTCAGTTGTTCGCCGGGCAGGTGCAGATCGCGCGCGGCAATCTGGACTCGTGGGTCGTGCGGCTGGTCAACGATCAGGGCGCGGTGGTGTGGTCGCTCGATCTGGCCGTCCTGGGTGTCTATGGCGTGATGCTGACGGCGGTGCACTGGCTGCGGGTGCTGCGCTGGCGTCCCCTGCTCGAGCCTTACGCCCGGGTGCCGGTCCGGGCGCTCAACCGTGCGGGAGCGATCGGCTTTATGGCCGTATTTCTGTTGCCGTTGCGCCTGGGCGAGTTTGCACGGCCCCTGCTGTTGGCCCGCGACGACCTGGACCACGAACCGGTGCCGTTTGGCGCTGGACTGGGCACGATTGCGCTGGAGCGGGTGCTCGACGGCCTGCTGGTGGCCGCCCTGCTGTTCGTGGTGCTATTCGAGGTGCATCCGGCGACGTTGGCGCGCTATCCAGAGGTTCGTGTCGGCGCTTGGGTGTCGATGGCCGTGTTTGCAGGTGCGCTCGGCGCGTTGCTGGCTACGCTGCTCGCGCGCGACTTTACCGTGCGGTGGACGCGGCGCATCGTCGGGCGCTTGTCGATGGCGCTGGCCGAAAAGCTGCTCGGGCTGGTGACGAGTTTTATCGATGGCCTGGCCATTCTGCGCTCACCGCTGCACGTGGCCCAGTTCGTCGGGCTCACGATAGTCTATTGGGGCATCAATGGCCTGGGCATCTGGCTGTTTGCACGCGGGTTTGGCATCGAGCTGCCCGTCGTGGCGGCCTACGCCATGATGTCGTGCGCGGTCGTCGGCATGATGGTGCCCAACGGCCCGGCCAACGCTGGGACTTTCTGGTATTTCCTGCTGCTGCCCGCCGGTTTGTACGGGATCGCCGATCACGCGCCGCGTACGGTGGCCTTTGCGTTGGCGCTGTGGCTGGTGCAGACCGTGCAACTCATCGTGTTCGGTATCTGGGGCAGTTGGGTCGATGCGCGCGTCGTGGCCCGGCTCCGGCAGGACGAAGACGATGTCGAAACCGCCGAGTCCGTTACCGAGCCGTAGCGGCCAAGCTGCCGGTCGCGGTCAGTGCGACGTCGGCGGCGGCAGTGAGAAAGCCAGCTCAAGCAGGGCTCGGGCCTGTGTTCCCGGCGGCGAACCCGGCGGCGCTTGCAGCTTGCTGACCGGCTGGCTGACGTGCAGTGCGAACTGGCCTTGGGCGTCCGCCTCCAAGCTCATGCCCAGACCGTCGCCGTTGGGATCGCGATCAAATATGGTGTAGCTGTCGGGTGCGACGTCTTTGCGGCTCTGCGCTGCGCTCAGGACATGCAGTGCCTGGACGACCTCGTCGGGGTAGTCTTCTTCCCAAACGTTGACGCTGAGCCCACCGGCCGCGGCCATCAGGAACATCGCGCGCCAGGGCACCGCGATAGGTGCGATTTTGCCGTCGTGGTCGGGGATCACCGCCATCAAACCGTCGTCGTCCAGCCGCGCCTGGGGATCCAGGTTGGGCAAGTTCAGCGGCACCATCAGCAGCCACACCCGGCCGGGCAGGGTGGGCGGCAGTCGGCAGCCCGGTACGCGGGTGTCGACCAATACCACCGTGGTGCCAAGGCGCAGCAGGCGATACAGCGCTCGGTGCTTGCTGTCCGGCCGCGGCGGTGACAAGCCTGCCACCCGCAGGTGCTCGCGCGGTGGTGGCGGTGGCGGCGCTAGCGGCACGCCCACTTGCCGCTGTAGGACCGGCCAGATGTCTTGCAGGTTTTGCAGCGCGCCGCGGGCGGCGTCCGGCAGGTCGCCCGGCCAGAACCATCCTCGGCCATTGGCAGGATCCTGCACCGCGCCAATTCGCGACCACGGGATGACGAACTCCAAGGTATTGCTGCCTTGCTGCTCGCGCCACACCAAGGCGTGAGCGCCATAGGCCATGCCGGCCCAAGGAGGCGCGACGCCCACCTGCCACTCGGCATGAGCGCCCTGGATAAAACCAGCCGGCGCGCGCACGTCGCCAGCGCTGGTGTCGATGAGCAGCACAGCGCGGCCGGCCTGCCCTTGCACTGCCTGCTGGACTGCCAGCTGCTTGACGGCGCACCACCCGCTGCGGTCGGCGTCTTCGGCCAACATGGCGGGGTTGACGCTGAAGTTCCACTCGACGCCGCTAGGCTGGCCGCGCCCCAAGCCCATCTGGTTCAGTGCGCGCTCGACGTTGGCTATGCGATGGGGCTCAAAGCAGGCCGGAACACGAGCCGGCACCAGGTGCGCCTCCATACGGTCCGCCGCCGCGCGACCGCGCAGGTAGAAGGCGGCATCCCACGCCAGCCAGGCCTCCGTCGCGACAGCCTGATCCAAAAAGGTCACGCGCAGGTGGGTCTTGCCGATTTCGCAGAAGTCGTCGGCGTCGGCGAGATCTACGCGCACGATGTGGCTGTCCATCCGCGCGGGCAGGCCGCTATTGCCACCATGGCGGGCATCGAACAGCAGTGTGACCGCGCCCTGTTCGAAGTAGTGCGCCACGCGCTGTGGCAGGTCTAGCTCAGGCTGGTCGGGATCGGGCATGACACTCTGCGCAGCAATGGCGGTTGGGATTGTGCGGCCTGCGGCGCACGTATGCAATCGCTACAAGCGAAATCCCAGCTGCCGCCACAGCGGCCACAGCTGCCGCAGGTTTGCAGCGATGGTCCGCCAGTTGTTGACCTTGCTGTGGCCAGCGGCGCGGGGTCGCAACGCATTGGGCACGCTGACCACACGATGGCGGCCACGGTGGACCCGCAGGATGAACTCCATCAGCACCGCCCAGCCGCGGCCGTCGCTGACCAGCGGATGCTGGGCCAACAGCTCGCGGCGAAACATCACGATGCCCTGAAACCGCGGAAAGCGTCCGAAAAGGCCGTGGTAGAGCTGGCGCTCGACGGTTGACAAGGTCTTGCCGACCAGCGACCCGGGCCGCTGCGGCAAGTAGCCGAGCACCATGTCGGCGCCGCCCTCGATCTCCGCAACAAACCGCGGCAGGATCTCAGCGGGGTCGAACTGGCCGTCGGCCGGCAGGAAGGTCACCAACTCGCCGCGGGCCTCGGCAAAACCGGTGCGATACACGCCGCCCAGGCCCTGGTTGATCGCGTGGTGCACGACCCGCGTCGCCTGGTGCTCCGCCGCAAACGCGTCAAGCAAACCAGACGTGCCGTCGGTGCTGCCGTCGTCGACCAGCACAAACTCGAATGCAAGGCCCAGGCCGCGCAGCACGCCGTGAATTTCGCCGCAGGTGGCTACCGCGCACGGCGCCTCGTTGTAGGCAAGCAGGACGACGGTCAAGCGCGGGGGCTGGGGCATGGCGCGATGCTCGTGCGGTCGCCGGTGGGTGTCAAGGTTCACGCGGTGCCCGCTCAACTTGACGGCACGCGCCGGCCTGCGACAACCTTGCCCAATGGATGCGCCGCGCGCCTTGTATTGTGGCAACCTCGACAACGCCTTGGCGCAGTTGCGGCGGTCGCTTGCCTACTTGCGGTCGCCCGCTGCCGCGGATGCCGGCCTGTACGAGCAGTTTCGTGCCGCCTGCGTTCAGGCCTTTGAGTTCACCTACGAACTCGCTGTGCGTCACATCCGCAGGCAACTGAGCGAGGCGTCGGCCTCGCCTGGCGTTGCCGATTTGCCGTTCGCCGATCAGATGCGTTTGGCGCAGGCTGCCGGTCTGGTTCGCGATCAGGCGGCGTTTCGCCAATATCGCGCTTTGCGCAACCTGACCAGCCACACCTATGAGGAGGCAAACGCCGACCTTATCGTCGCTGAACTGGAACTATTCGTCGCCGATGTCGACTGGTTGCTTGGCGCTTTGACGCGCGCAGGATGGCATCGTGCTTGACTTGACCCCAGCCGAGCGAGCGTTGCTCCACGCCGTATTGCGCAAGCATGGCGCGGACTTGGACGTTTGGGCTTACGGTTCGCGCACGCGCGGCGGGGCTCGGTGCACCTCAGATTTGGATCTGCTGGTCGGCCTGGCAGGTGGCCAGCCGGTTGCCTTGTTGGCCCTGCAAGACCTGCGCGATGCCCTGTCTGAGTCTGACCTGCCGATGCGCGTCGACGTTGTGGACCGCAGCGCGTGCGCCGTCGATTTTCTGACGCACATCGCGCCGGACCTCGTGCGCATACAGTCTGCCGCGCTGCGGCATGAACGTCCGGAAACGTCGTTGAATTCGTAGCAATTTGCCCGACGTCGCCCGCCGTACTAGGCTCAGTGGCACGGTCCTGCATCGGGATCGCCCGAGCACCATGCCAACCTTTTGCGCCCAATGTGCCGCTCCGCGTGAAGAAGACGTCTGTCCGATTCACGGTGCGCCAGCTCGGGCGGCCGACAACTTGGACGCTCCGACTGTGGGCGGCGCAGCAGGAAAACGGCTTGCGCTGACCGACAGCGAGTCCGCAGAACCTGCGGTTGCAGAATCCACTGTAGCAGCACCGTCGCGTGCGCTACCGCCCGGCTACGGCGGCCATCGCCTGCCCAAGGCACAGCGCGGGTCGGGCCTGATGGACCCACTGCAGCCCGTTCCAACCAAGAAGCGCTCGTCGTCTCGCGGTTTCTGGGGCCCAGTGCTGTTTCTGTCCGTCATCGGCGGGATGGGGGCACTGGTGTTGTGGGTCAGTCTGCGGCCCAAACACCTCACCGCACAGGATCGCATTGCCCAGCTATTTGGCGTCTTTGGCCTGGTTGTGCAGCAGGTCAAAGGCGAGACTGCGCAAACCGCCCACGAAATCGCTGCCGACCGGCCCCACGCCGCTGCCGCTGCACCAGTGGACCCTGCCGCGCACCCGCCAGAACGCGCTGGCCCGGCGCCGATCGCCGCCAAGGCGAAGCCCACCGAAGAACTGGCACGACTGGCGGAACACACCCTGGGCAGTGTACGCGCCTGCTACGAGGGCGCGGGCCAGCGCGTGCCGGGCCGGCTGGAGCTGCATTTGCACCTGGTCCATGGCAAGCCCAAGGTGCGCCACCCGGAGCGTCTGGGCCACGCCCGCAACTGCATCGCCAGCGTGGTGGAGAACGCCGCGCCCGCCAAAGCCCATGGCGCGGTACACTATGCCTTTGAGTGACGGCGGCGACGGCGTGCAGGCCATTCACGATGCCGCTTGCGAGGCGGAGTTGCCTATGTACCGCGATCCCGGGACTGGACTCTGGACGATGACGGCCTGGGCTCTGCGCAATCGCGGCTTCTGCTGCGGCGAGGGCTGCCGGCACTGCCCCTACGCCGACTCCGCCGCCGAACACCCCGAGCGCGCGCGCAACCTGGTGCGGAAACGACGCGCCGCGCCATGATCGTCGGACGCCTCGCGCCTAGTCCCACGGGCCTGCTGCACCTGGGCAACGTGCGCAGTCTGGCACTGGCTTACCTGGCTGCGAGGGCGGTCGGCGGCCGGTTGTACTTGCGAATCGAGGACCTGCTGCCCGGTCTGGATGCCCATATTGCGCCGCTGCTGCAGGATCTGGAATGGCTCGGGCTGGACTGCGATCCGGCACCAGCCGATCCGTTTGCCACCGAGCTGCGGCCATGGTGGAAGCAGAGCGAGCGAGCGCCGTTGTTCGCCACCATCGTTCAAGATCTGCTGGCGGCCGGCGCGGCGTACCCGTGCGTGTGTACCCGCAAAGACATCGAGCGGGCCGCACTGGCTCCGCACGCCGAGGACCTCGCTGCAGCCTACCCGGGCACTTGTCGCGATCGCTTTGCATCGCTCACTGAGGCGCAGCTGTTTGAGACCGGCCGCGCGCGCCATGAGCAACGGCCCGACCTGGGCGTCGCGGTGCGGTTACGGGTGCCGCCAGGCGAACTGTCGTTTGACGACCTGTGTCATGCCCACCAGGTCTCCGATGTGGCCGGGCAGGCAGGCGACATTGTCATCCAGCGCAAAGACGGTGGGTTCGCCTACATGCTGGCTGTGGTCGTGGACGATCTCGCGATGGGTGTCGACCAGGTGGTGCGCGGCGACGACCTGCGCGAAGTCACCGGTCAGCAAGTGGCCGTGCTGTCGGCCCTGGCTGCGCTGGCCCCGATCCACCGGGGCGCCAGCCCGGCTGACGCGGTGTACCTGGCTGCGCAGCGTCGGCAACCGCCACAGTATGCCCACGTGCCGCTGGTGCTGGGCGACGACGGCCGGAGGCTGGCCAAGCGCAATCAGTCGCTGCACCTGCGGCAGTTGCGAACGGCCGGGGTGGCGGCAGCGGCGATCCGATCTTGGGTGTTGCAGTCGATCGGGGTGAACGGCGCACTCGACTGGGTGGCGGCAGCCGCGGCGTTCGATTGGACGAGGCTGCCGCCCGATCCGGTGGTGTTTGGCGCAGCAGACCTGGCCGCGTTGACCGCTTGACACCGCGCTGGCTCGTTGGGTGGTGTCGCGCCGTCTTAGAGGGTGTTCATATTCGATCGCCTACTGCGCGTAACCCGTCGATGAGTTCGCAGGACTCATCGACCCCGCCATGCTTTGTTGTCGGCCCTGTTCCTCCCGCTGCGTGCCGCAAGCACGCCTCAGTCGATCCCCGCGTCGCGCCGCGCCTTCCGGGCGCCTCATGACCCTCGCGTCCGGCATATCATGAATACACCCACTTGGTCCGCCGACAACCGCGCACGCCGAGACTCAATTTGCCCCGCTGAGCAAGCTGCGGTACACGAAAGTCCTGCCCGCTGTGAGGTGACCGTGCTTGACCCTGCCCCAGCCCTTCGATGCGCCCTGGCCGGCCTGGTCTTGCTCGGTTTGACCGACTGCCGAAGCGCCGCCAAACGCCGCTTCAACGCGACCTGCGGCGCCAGCGCTGAGTGCGACTCTGGTCTGTGCTGGGAGGGCCTGTGCACCAAGTCCTGTACCACTAGCGGTGACTGCGGCACTGGCGTCTGCATCGAAAAAGTCTGCAAGCCGATCGACCGGGTCGAGTGCAAGGCCGACGCCGACTGCGAGAAGGCCTCGCCGTCCAATGGCTGCCGCACCGCGGTCTGCGCCGCGGGCAAGTGTGCTTTCACCGCACCTCTCGCCGGTGTGCTCTGCGGCACCAAGTGCGAAGCGGGCCAGTGGTTCCCGGGTCAGTGTACGGACGGCGAGTGCCTGGTTTCGAAAAAACCCGCGCCGGTCACCTGCAACGACAACAAAGCATGCACCGAGGATTTGTGTACGGCGACAACGGGCTGTACGTACGTCGAGCTTGCGTCGGCATGCGACGACAACGACGCCTGCACGGCGGGCGACGCGTGCGCCAAAGGCGCCTGTACACCCGGCGCGCTGCAGACCTGCGCCGACGGCAACGTGTGCACGGACGACAGCTGCGACAAAGGCAAAGGCTGTGTGTTCAGCGCGAACACCGCGCCGTGTGACGACGGCGATCCCTGCACAACCGCCGACAAGTGCGGGGCCGGTAAGTGCCAGGACAAGGTCGCCGTTTTGTGCGACGACGGCTCGCTGTGCACCTTCGACGAGTGCGTTCCAGGCAAGGGCTGCTTCAACAAGCCCGTGGCGGCCCCGTGCGACGACGGCAACAGCTGCACCGAGGGCGACGCCTGTGGTGACGGCAAGTGCGCACCCGGGACGCTCAAAGCCTGCGCCGACGGCAACCCGTGTACCGATGACGCCTGCGACAATGGCAAAGGCTGCGTCAGCTTGCCCAACCAGGCCACTTGCAGTGACGGCGACGCCTGCACGGCAGGCGACGTGTGCGGATCATCGGGGTGCGTGGGGCAGGCCAAGTCGTGTGACGACGGCAATGCTTGCACGGCGGACAGTTGCCAAGCGACTGCGGGCTGCGTCAACCTGATGACTGCGGCACCCTGCGATGACGGCGACGCATGTACAACCGGGGACAAGTGCGACGGAGAAAAGTGCGTGCCGGGGGCGCCGCTGTTCTGCGACAACAGCAAGCCGTGCCTCACACCGTCATGCGACAAGCTGAAAGGCTGCAGCTTTGCCGCAAATGCTGGCCTGTGCGACGACAGCGAGCCCTGCACCATCAACGACGGATGTCTCGACGGCGCGTGCACCGGCAAGCCTGACACGTGCGACGACGGCAACGTCTGCACCACCAATTCCTGTGTCAAAGGCAGCGGCTGCGTCAGTTCGTTCGCAAACGGGCCGTGCAACGACGGTAACCTGTGCACAACCGCCGACGTCTGCGGCAGCGGCCAATGCTTCGGCACGCAGACCGCCTGCGACGACAAGGTCCCCTGTACCTTTGACTCTTGCGATAACGCCAAAGGAGGCTGCCTGCACCAGCCCGACAATGCGCAGTGCAACGGCAACAACTGCGTAGTCGGCACCTGTGATGCAACGAAAGGCTGCACGTCGGTCGTCGCGCCCAACGGCACGTTGTGCAACCAGAACGATCCTTGCTCTGTGAACAGCCATTGCCAGGCCGGGCTCTGCACCGTCATCACGTCCAAGAAATGCAGTGACAACGATCCCTGCACCCTAGACAGCTGTGACCCGGGCTCGGGCTGCGTGTTCGCGCCTACGCAGAGCGGCGTCTGCGACGACGGCAACCCTTGCACCAGCGGCGAGACCTGCCAGGCTGGCGCGTGCGTCCCTCCCGGCCCGGTCGCCGTTTGCGACGACACCAATCCATGCACGGAAGACAAGTGCGACCTCGGCAAAGGCTGCGTGCACACTGCGAGCAATGCCAGCTGTGACGACCTCGACCCCTGCAGCACCAACGATAATTGCAGCACCGGCAAATGTGCGGGCGCCACGATGTTGTGGAAATCGTCGCCTCCTGTCGGCGCACCTTACCAGGCCGAGGCCGTGGCGCTGGCGGGAAACCAAGTCGGCGTGGTCGGCTCGCAGGAAGCCAGCAGCGATTACGTCAAGCGCAGCATCATCGGGCTGGACCTGAGCGGCAAGGTCGTCTGGCAGGCGCCGGTCAACGCCAGCGGCATTGAGCGACCCTACGGCATCATTGGGCTCAATGGCATGTGGTTCGTGAGCGGCGAGGCCAAGACGTCCGCGGCTGCGCTGTCGCAGGGCTTCGTGCGTCAACACGGCCCGGATGGCAAGACCGGGTGGTCCAAGACGGTGCAGTCGGGCACCAACCCTTTGGTGCTGCGCGGCATTACGGTCAGTGGCTCTACGATCTGTGCGGTCGGCAGGGTCGGCGAGGGGCCGAACGCCAAGACCTACGTCGCGCGCTACAACCAGGGTGGTGGCGACCTCGGTAACTCCGAACTTGTGATCGAGGACAACAGCGAGGCCTTTGCCGTCGCTGGGTACCCGTCCAACCAGGGTTTTGCCTTCGCCGGGCGCGCGACCAAGGGCCTCGAAACCAAGGGCTTGGTGGGTCGGCTGACCGAGGGCGGCCAAGTCCAGTGGAAAATCAGTCTGGCAGAGAGCACCACAGGCTCCGGTGGATTCCGTGCCGTGACCCTGGTGGGCAGTGATGTCGTCGTCGCCGGCGAGGCGATCGTCAACAGCACGCCGCAGGTCTACGTCGCGCGCTTGGACGGCAATGGCAACAAGCTGTGGTCCAAGATTCTGACTCCATTCTCCGCAAGCCATACCGGCGGCATTGCGGCCAATGCCGACTCGATTGCCTTAGGTGTATGGGGCACGTTTGTTGGCCACGATGCCGGCATCTTGCTGCTCGATGCCTTTGGCAACACGAACAACTTCGCAACCTCTGCGCTGCCAGGAGACCAGAAGTTGGCCGGGTTTGCCCTGGTCGGCGACGGCACCTACATCGTGCACGGCACCACCAGCGACATCGGTCTACCCATCGACATGCTGCTGGCCCGCGTCACCGGCTACTTTCACGCAGACTGCGTCGCGGCCGGTGCTTGTTTTCCGCTCAAGGGCAACGTATGCAGCGACGGCGATCCGTGCACGGAAGATAAGTGCACGCCCAGTAACGGCTGCGAGTTCAACGCGTTTTCAGACGGCACTGTTTGCGGGGCGAGCAAGACCTGCAACACCGGGGCGTGTCAGCCTTAGGGATAGGCCTTGCTCGGCGCCGCAGGTGGATGAGTGCACTTGCCGTCGCCACCGTCGCAGAAGTCGGCGGTACACGGGTTGCCGTCGTCGGGGCAGGGCGTTCCGGCCTTGACCTGCGACCAGCTGTTGGGCGACGCGCTCGGGTCGCAGGTAAAGCAGGCCATGTCGGGCAGCTTGGCGCTGCCGCGTGAGGCGCCGGCCTTGACGCACTTGCCGTCAATCGCGCAGGCGCCCGCGGCGTACTTGGCCGCAGCCGTGCAGGAACCCGCGGCGCTGCACAAGCCGATGGTGCAGGCCAGGCCGTCGCCGTCGTCGCACTCGGTGTCGGTGGGGCGGGGTCGGGTGGCGCATTTGCCGTTGTGGCAATAGGGTTCGGCGCACACGGACAGCGGATTGTCGCTGGCTTTGCCGCGCCACTGGTTGCTGGCGACGGCCTGGACGCAAGTGGCGTCGCTGGTGCAGGCTGGGCCGGGGGCTGTGGTTTTGGCGTCGCCACCTGTGTCGGCTGGACCCGCGGCGTCGGCGGTCGACGTGCCGTTGGAACTGGGCGTCGGTGCCGCCGAGGTGCATGCAATTGCGGCAAACGGTAGTGCGAGCGCAAGGCTGGGCCCATAGCGGAACGCAGCGTTCAAGCCGGCCGGTCCGCTATGGCGCGCGGCCGCCGTGGCAAGGTTGGGCGAGTTGGTCATGGGCTCGACTCTCACAGTTTGCGGAGCGCCCCAGTTGGCTGCACCGACCGCTACTATGCCACAAAGGGATGCTTGCGGCAGCTGAGACGCGAATGCGGTTGCCGAATGGACTTTGGCAGCAGGCCAGGATTCTGCCGCGCCGGCAGGCCACACCCACTGCGGTCAGGTGCGCCTGCCGGGCTTCTACAAGGCGATGATTCCGACCATGGGACAGTTTGACTGCGGCTGGCACGACGTGGACGGGGTGCCACTGTTCATTACCGCGGGTACGGGCGAAATTGGCTTGCCGCTACGGTTTGCCAATCCGCCGACTGTGAGCTTGGCGCGGGTGCAATAACGCGCTCTTGGCCTGTCTAACCGTCCTCGCCGGCCAATGCCAGCTTGGCTACGTCAAAGCCAAACCCGCCTCGCAGCAGCACGGCCAGGTCCTTGTCTCGGCGCAGCTTGCGTTCGGCCTCCGGCCTCAGGTAGCCCAGTCTTCGGCGCTTGACCAAGTTGAGCGCCGCAGCAAGGTCACCGCCACTGGCATGCAGTTCTGCAACCGCTTGGTCGATGTCGTTCGCCCCGATGCCTTTTTCGCGCAGCCTCTGCACCGTCATGCGTCGAGAGATGCCCCGGTCGGCCAGACTCGCCGCCTTCGCCACGGCAAACCGCTGGTCGTCCACGGCGCCTGCCTCGACCATTTGCGCAATCACGTTTTCGACAGCCGCTGACAACGCGTGTGCGTCGCTGCCATGGTCGCGGTGCGAGCGTTGCGCGTGCCGTTCGAGGACTCGCCGCAGGTTTGCGCTGGGTCCGCCAAAGCGGTCCAGATACTCGCGCGCGAGCCGAAGCAGCGATGCGGCATCGACGGGCGGCGGAACGCGGCGCGGCTTACGGGTTGCGAAGTACTCGACTCGGCGATCCTGGTCTGGCATGGCGATGCCTTTGCCGTGCTTACGGGTAGTTGGGGAGGAACGGTGGCTAGAACTTGCCAGCAAACCTGGTCAGCTCGAAGGGGTCGGTCGGCAGCTTGAGCGCAAAGCGCACCGCCTGGCCGTTAGACAGGTACAGGCCATTTGGCGTGGCAATCACGTCTGTCATGCCTTCCTTGACCCCGGCCGCCGCCGTGGTCGCGCTGGCCCAATTGGCGTCGGCTGGAGTTACTTCCACGAGCTTGCTGCTGAAGGCCACATAGGCTTTGCCACCGGAGAAGGCCATGCCATCGGCGCCGGCCAGCAACGCGTCATCGCTAAAGGGTCCGGTCAGCGCCACGGCCTTGACCGCTTTGGTCTGCAGGTCGATCCTCACCAGCTTGGGACTCAGGTACACGATGCTCAGCAGCGCGGACTCATCGGGCAAGACCGCGACGGCGT
The DNA here is from genome assembly GCA_005792545.1 of Pseudomonadota bacterium. Lineage (GTDB taxonomy): Bacteria > Myxococcota_A > UBA9042 > UBA9042 > UBA9042 > SXRM01. Next base: position 15,082 of record SXRM01000076.1, read on the forward strand.
TTTGGCCGCCGATAGCGCCGCCCTTCAGATCTGGACCAGAAGCGAAGAGTTTAGCGCCGCTAGCAACGTCAACTGCATAGACATGAGCCTGTTCGCGGTCGACCACGTAGCCGATGCCGGCTTTGCTCACGGCGACGTCGGTGCACGTGGCGTCCTTTGCAGCGGTTTCCAGAGGGTGGTTAGCCAGGCGCTTGCCGGTGATCAGGTCGAAAACCCAGACGAACCCTGCGCGTACGCCGGTGTCGCGGTCGTCCATCGCGCACACCCACAGCTGGCGCCGCGCCGCATCGACGTCCAGGCCAAGGCTCCACCACTTGCCCTTGGCGGTTTCCGTGAACAAAGTGGTTTCCGCACCGCTAGCAGCGTCAATGCGGTGCACCGAGCCGTCGCCGAGGCTGCCGACGAAGAAGGCGTGGCCGACGGGGTCGTAGCTGCCTCCTTCGGGAAACTGGGCGGCGAGCGGGTACTTGTCAGCAAACACAAGTGGCTTAGCGGCGTCACCCGTGTCCGTGGCGTCAACAGAGCTGGCGCCGTCGGTGGTCGCTGCGGCGTCAGCCGCGCTCGCAGTTGGGGCCGCTGGTGTAGCCGCTGTGCACGCGGTGCATAGGCATGAGCAGCAGCACCAAATGGCGAGGCTGCGAACAGGATTGAAGAAAGTCATGCCCGTGTGTCGGCCGCGGCTGGCGGGGCGGCGAAGGTAGGGGGCTGGGCTGGGGCTGTCAAATGGTGGCGGTGGCGTAGCAGTTGCCGACAATCAAGCACAGGCCGTTTTCAGTGCGTTTTTCGGTGACGCCGCGGTCGGAGGTGCCGTCGCGGTGCAAGAGCCAGACGTGTACCGAAAGCAGTCGTTGTCCTCGCAGCCCGCGCCAATGCTGACCGGGTACTAGCCAATCGCCGCCGCCTGTTGTAGCCGGGGCTTGTGGGACGCCACCCACGGTTGGTTGACGTGTGAATCAGGCGGTCGCAAAGTCGCGCCCTGGCGCCGATGCTGGCGTCGCGGACCGCACTGACTTCGACAACCCGAACTTTTGAGACGTCTCAAAACTTCCACTTGAACCTCGTCTACCGGGAGCGCGTCATGCCAAACGACATGGAACCGATTGCTGCCACAGCCGCATTCGCTGATGTTCTGGAACAGCTCCAGTCCCTCACCCGCGACTTCCTGCTCGGCTTCCGGCTGGAGGTCGGCAAGCTGATGATTGAGCGCTTCTTCGGCGGCAGCATCCACAACTACCGCAGCCAGGATCCGGGCAAGGAAGCCAGCTTTGCCAAGTTCGCCCAGGCCTGTGCGGACGACCTCGCCAACCTGGGTCTGTCACCCGCTGTGCTGCGCCAGTGCATCAATGCCCGGGCGACGTACGATGCACTGCCGCAGACGGTCCGCGAGAGGCTGCTTTTTAGCCAGGTCGTGGAACTGGCCCGCGTGGCCGACGCCACCCAGCGCGCGCGGTTGGCGATGGACGCGACGGCGTTGAACTGGACGGTGGGGGAACTCAAGGACGCCGTGCGGCGCGCAAACGATGGCAGCTACTACGATACTGAGCCGCTGACGCCGGGCACGCAGCCGCCGCCGGAGGACAAGGCGCCACAGGGCAAGGGCCGCAAGCCGGGGCGCGTGCTGGTGCAGTTTGAGCGGGCGGTTAAGGACATTGAGGCGCTGCGTGTGGACTGGATGGCGGTTGACGCGAGCGGCATGAGGCCGGCGCACAAGGAGCGGGCAAAGGCCGTGGTTTTGGCGCTCAAGACGCAGGTAGTGGCGTTGGAAAAGGCACTTGCCGAGCCAAAATAGCCGGCGTGCGGCGGTTGTGCAGGCCTACTGCGCTTTCGTCAACGTCCACGAAATCCGCCGTACCAAGTTGATGTCGCTGGCTTCCACCGCCGTGCCGATGTAGCCCGCTTGATGGTCAACCGTGCCGGACAGCCCGCGCCAGGCCAACGCAGCCGTCGGGCCGGCTCCGGCCGACGTATCAAGGGTGACGACGTTCGCAGTCGACTTTGACGTAGGGGCGCTGGCCGCGCCGATGAACAACTCGGCCTTGCCGGTGTTGGTGCTGGTCGGCGCTGAAATGGCAAGGACGTGCACGGCCCAGCCGGCGGCCACCGCGCTCAGCCTAACGGCCGCTAACCCGGTACGGCAGTCGCCCTTGCTGTCCACGTCGCTCTCCGCCTTCTTGACAATCGCGGACTTGACGGTCCCTACGGCATCCCGCGTAACCAACGTCACCAAATCCTGCCCCCCGCCCCTCGCCACCACCACAACCCCCAAATTCCCAGCGGCATCCACGGCCGCATCAAGCCCGCAGACGTCGGTGAAGTTCTTGAACAGGTCCTTGACCGGCGCTTCGGCGGCCCAGAGTGCAAATGTCCCTGCTTTGCCATCGGCGCCGATCGGCAAAGGGAATAGGCCCATCTCGCCACCCTTCTTGCCCACAGTCAGGGCCAAAAACCGAGTATTCGTTTGAGCCTTTGGTCCGAGGTCAACTAAGGCGGGACGTACAGCTGAGGCTAAATCAGGGCCGCTGCCCGTGTCCATTAGTCCAATCGCGCCGGAGGCGGCGCCCTGACCGACCAGCAGCGTCGGCGTCCAGTCGAACTGCGTCAGGCTAGCGCCCTTTGGTCGAGCAAGAAGTAGTGGTCGTTTAGCGACGTCGGCGATGTTGGCTGATGTGCCGTCTAGGATGGCGATCGGGGTCGAAAGAAACAGCGGCCCGTTTGCACCCGCTGCCTTCGTACAAACCTCCCCAGCCACCTCCACCTTCCCCTTGCCCGTCTTGCCATCCAACCGCGCCACCCGCAAAACCCCACCCTGCCCACCGCCAGCCAGGCACTGTTTCCCGGCATCCGCATTCCCCGGATCCGCCTCCAACCAC
>SXRM01000077.1 GCA_005792545.1 Pseudomonadota bacterium
GGTCTGGCCAGTTGGGGCGGAGGCGGAAACGGACGCAGTCATCACGGTGGCCTCCGGCGGTCAGATGAGGAAGCGGTCGATCGCCGCATCGACGGCCCGCACGCGCGCTTCTGGCGTCAGGTCGACCCCCGCGGCTGAAAACGTGTCGTACCGTTGCGCGTTGGCGTTGTGATACAAAAGGCCAATCGGCACCACGTCGTCACGCGCGGCCAGCGAGAACGCGGCGCCCAAGTCGTGTGGGTCGTGCCGCTGCGTGTTTTTGTACGTCCGCGCCACTGCCGGGTCGACCGCAATGCCGTCCGGATGGTCGAGCAGCAACACCTTGTTCGGGTCGTTGGTCAGCTCGTCCCACAGCTTGGGCACGAAGTGCGGGCAGCGCTGCAAGATTCGCACGAACGCAAGACCAGGATGACGGTGGGCAGCCCGCAGCGTCGCGTACACGTGGGCAGGGTTCCAGTCCACCGTCTGGGCCACAAACGAGGCGTTGGTGATGCCAAGCGTTACCGTCAGCGGGTTGAGCGCGTCGAGCATCGCACCGTCGGGGTGGGTGTTCGAAGTCGCGCCGCGCTTGGTGGTCGGCGATGTCTGCATCTTGGTCAGGCCGTAGATGTTGTTGTCGAGCAACATCACCACCATCTTCATGTTGTAGCGAACGGCGTGGATCCAGTGCGCGGTACCGATGGCGCAGCAATCGCCGTCGCCGGTGGCCACGAAGATATGCAGGTCCGGCCGGCGCGCGCGCACGCCGCACGCCACTGGTAGCGCCCGGCCGTGCAAGCCGTGAAAGCCATAGGTCTTCATGTAGTGCGGAAAGCGGCTGGAACAGCCGATGCCCGACACCGTCACCGTTTTTTCCGGCGGCAGTTGCTCGTCGCGGCACAGGCGCTGCACCGCGGTCAGCACGCCGTGGTCGCCGCAGCCCGTGCACCAGCGGGCGGTGCCGCCTTCGTAGTCATCCAGCACGAACTGCCGTGCGGGGTCGTCTAGCGACCAGTCGTCTTTGAGGCCGTACATCGCTCCCTCCAGGTTGGGGCTAGGCTGCGCCGAGGCGCTGGCGCAGGGCGTTCTCAATCATGTTGGGCGACAGCGGAATGCCCGGCACCCGCGACCAGCAGTCGACGTCACGCAAGGTCTGCGACCGCAAAACCCACGCCAACTGCGCATAGCGGCGCGTCTCGGCGTTGACGTGGTCGGCCGACAGGTCGTCGCTGTAGTTGATTTCGACGGTCATGACCCGCTTGAAGCGGTCGAAAATCTCGACCAGCCCGGGTTCCAGCGGCGACAGGAAGCGCAGATGCAGGCTAGACACCGACAGGCCCTCGGCGCGCAGTCGGTCGGTGGCCTCGTCAATGGCACCGAGCGTCGAACCCCAGCCGACCACTAGCAGTTCTCCCGTCTGCGGGCCGCGCACCACCGGTGGCTTGAGCGTGCCCTTGAGCGCCGCCAGTTTGCGGCTGCGCATCTCGATCGACTGCTGGTTGATGGCCGACTCGTAGGCGACGTGGCTCTGCTGGTCGTGGGCGAGCCCGGTGAGCACGTACTCGCCGCCCCGCTGGCCCGGGATTGCGCGCGCCGACAAGCCAGTCTTGCCATCCCAGCGGTACGGTTCGACTTCGGGGTCCCAGGGCTGCTGGTCCAGCGCTGGCGCCAGCCACTGGTTTTGCAAGGTCGGCCGCTTGAACGGTTGCTGGCCGGTGCTCAGGTTGGCGTCCGTGAGCACAAACACCGGACCGCGGAACGTCTCGGCCAACTGCCGCGCCAGGATCATGAACTGGAAGCACTCTTCAATGGTCGCAGGTGCCAACACGATCTTGGGCGCATCGCCCGGCGCGCCGTACAGCACCGCCAGCAGGTCACCTTGTTCGACGCGGGTCGGCAGCCCCGTCGAAGGACCGCCACGCTGCACGTCGACGATGACCAGCGGCAGCTCGGCCATCACCGCCAGCCCAATGAACTCGGTCTTGAGCGCAAGCCCCGGCCCCGAGGTGACGGTCAGCGGCGTCTTGCCCGCGAATGCACAACCCAACGCGAAACCGATAGCAGCGATTTCGTCTTCGGCCTGGTGCACGAACCCGCCGGCCTTGCCGATCGCCGAGGCCAGGTAGTGCGACACCGAGGTCGCCGGGGTAATCGGATACATCGAGCACACCTCGATGCCGGCCGCCATGGCACCGAGCGCCACGGCCTGGTTGCCGTTCATCACCACCATCGTCTCGGCGCGCGGCTCGACGGGGATGTCAAACCGCAGGTCCAGGTGGCTTTGGCCCCAACTGTGCCCGGCCTCCAGGAGCTTGAGGTTGGCTTCGATGACCTCGGAAGACTTCTTGCCCAGGCGGCGCTTGAGCTCGGTTGCCGCCTCTGCTGTGCCAAAGCCGTACAGGGCCATCAGCACGCCCAGCGCCCACACGTTCTTGCCGCGGCGGGCGTCTTGGACGACTTTGAGGCACTCCTGCTCCATCGGGATCTCGAGCACCACGTAGCCGCGGGCCGAAAAGTCGGCGAGCGCCTCCGCGTAGGCTTTTTGGATGGACGGCAGCAGGCTCGTCGCCCACTTGTTTTCGAGCAGCACGATGGTGCCCGCGCGCAGGGCGCCGACGTCGATGCGGCTGTACAGCACCTGTTCGTTGAAGGCGACGACAAGGTCGGCGGCATCGCCCATGTTGGTGACCGCTTGGGTGCCAACGCGAACGCGGTTGCCGCTGGCCCCGGCCTTGCTGCGTGCCGGCGGTTCGACCTCGGCCGGGATGATTTCGACCGTCCAAACGCCATTGCCGCGGCGCGCCGCCAGCGTGCCGAACATCTGGCCAACCGTCTGAGCGCCTTCACCAGAGTCCGAGACGAACTCGACAATGTGCTGGCGAACGATCTGCGGGTCGGCCGCTTTCTTTGGGCCGGCGCCGAGCGCAGTTGCAGTGGTGGGGACGGCGATTGCGACCATGGCCAAGTCTCCGGGGGGCTGGCCAGCGTCGCCCTGCTTGGCGCCCGCCGCGAACCCTGCGCGCAAGGCTAGCAATGCGGGTCGGGTGGTCAACGCGCCGAGATCTGCCTCGCCGTCGCGTAAAGTGTTGAACCAACATCAAAAATATGCCGTCTGCCGCGTTTGGCCATGACAAAGCCGGGGCAATGCTTGACGCAGCTGTGACGCAGTCTGGCGCCGGGCGGTCGCGCGGACGCGGGCATGGGATTGGGGCAGGGCTGCGGATTGCCTGCTTGCGGATCGCCATTTTTGCCATGCGCCGCGAGCGGTTGGTCGACCGCTACTTGACCCCTTTGTCATGCGCGTGCACCGTAGGCGCCTGCGTGTCGTCGCCAGAGGCTCAGATGCCGTGTTTGCTCGCCTTGTCCGTTGTCGCATGCGTCATCGCCGGGATCACAAGCTGCTGCGCTGCCGAAGCCCGAGCTGACACGCCGGGCAAGACTATGGCCGTGCGCGGCGGCTGGGTCTACGGCCTTGGGGGGGAGGTCGAGTGGCGCCCGCACCGTTGGGGCGTCAGTATCGGCGGCGGCCGCGCCTTGCAGTACGGCTGGGGCGGCTACCTCGCCGTGCAACACGGCCGCCGGCCACTTGGCGGGTCGAGTTGGGTCACCGAAGCTGGGCTGTTTCGCGGTGTGCCCAACCCGTACCGCAGCGCGCCGGCTGGCCTCGGGGTGTACGCGCTCGGCGGTTACGACTTGGGCTTGAGTGGGCCGTTCAGCGTGCGCGGCGTGCTCGGCTGGGGCATTCCGTTCACCACCGAGCCGCGCTGGCCGACATTTGAGTTTCTGGCCAAGCTCACCCTCGGCTTGACCCTTTGAACACCATCCTGCTTCGGAGTCAAAAGTGACCCTCCCTGTCGCCATTTTGGTCGCTGCTGCTGCCGGCTTCGTCGCGTTGTCTTATGAAATCGTGTGGTTCTGCGTCTACGGGTTCCTGACCGGCGGCGCGGCCAGCAGCTTTGCTGTGGTGCTGGGTGTGTACCTGCTCGGCATCGCCTTCGGGTCTCTTGGCGTGCGACGTTGGTGCGACGACCGCGGCGTGCAAGGCGAAGACCGGCGTTTGCTGGTGCCGGCGCGTCTGGTGCTGGCGGCGTCGCTGCTCGGCTGGGCGCTGATTCCGGCCGTCGCAGAGGCCGTCCGCCGCATCAACTACGTGTACACGCTGCCGGCGGTGGCGCTGGTTGCTGGGATGCTCGGCGCGGTGCTGCCCCTGGTTGCCCACTTCGGCGTTGCCAATGACCGCCGCGTCGGCGAGCGCGTCAGCTGGATTTACCTCGCCAACATCGCCGGTTCGACTGCTGGGACGCTGCTGACCGGGTTCGTCGCACTCGACAACTGGACGCTATCGCAGTGCGCGCTTGCCCTCGCAGTCGCTGGGTTGGCGCTGGCCGCCGCGCTCGGTGCCTTGGCTGGGGCGCGCACGCGGCAGTTGGCGCTGCTGCCCATAGCAGGGCTGCTGGTGTGGGCGACGCCGCCAGCATTCGACCAGGTCTACGAGAAGCTGATGTACAAGCGGACGTGGCGCCCGGAGTTGCGCTTTGGTCACGTCATCGAGAACCGCAGTGGGGTCGTGACGACCGATGCGCAGGGTCGAGTGTTTGGCTCAGGCATCTACGACGGCGTTTTCAATACTGATCTTCTCGACGACGTCAACCTGGTGGTGCGCGCCTATGCCGTGGCAGCGCTGCGCCCTCGGTACGACAAGGTACTGGTGGTCGGCTTTGCCAGTGGCTCGTGGACGCAGATCCTGGCCAACATGCCCGGCGTGGGCCATGTCACCGCTATCGACATCAACCCGGCCTACATCGATCTGGTGCGATCGGTGCCCAGGGTCGCCAGTGTCCTGCAGCATCCCAAGGTCACCTTGGTGCTTGACGACGGTCGCCGTTGGTTGCGTGCCCACCCCGAGGCCAGGTTTGACCTGATAGTCCAGAACACGACCTGGCATTGGCGTGGCCATGCGACGGGCCTGTTGAGCGCCGACTACATCGACCAGACTCGCGCCCACCTCAATCCCGGTGGCATTGACTTGTACAACACCACCTCAAACGACACGGTGTTGCGGACAGCGTGCTTGGGGTTTCAGCACGGCTTCCGCATCCACAATGTGTTTTACGGCTCTGACAGTCCGTTTGCGTTCGACGCCGCGCGCCTGAGCGACGCCCTGGACCAGTGGCGGATCGACGGCAAGCTGCCGCTCGACCGCACTACCGACGCTGGGCAGCGCAAGTGGCGCGAAATCGAGGCTTTTCTGCGCGCGGCGCAGACCTCGGACAACCCGGCGCTCGGCGAGAACTGCCGCGAAATCCGCGCCCGCCTGGGGCCGACGCCACTCCTGACCGACGACAACATGCTGACCGAGTGGTACCGCCCGTGGTGGGCGCAGCCGGTGGGCGGAGAGTAGTTGCGCTTTTGCCAGTTCGCCCAGCCCTCGCCGCCAGAGCAGGCTGGCCAACCGCCTTCTTGGCGACGTGAGTGCGTGGCGTGCACCCGGCTGACTTGTTTGGCCCGGGACAAGCGCAAGCCCAATGGCGTTACCTGCTCAACTGGTAAGGCCGGCAAGGCGGGAAAGTGCGAGTAGCAGCGTTGTCGTTGGCCGTGGGACTGTGCGCCTGTCGCAGCCCCGAAGACCGCGCGCTGGCGGAGCTGCGGGCGACATAGCGCCCCAAGGATTGGGCAGCGACCACGCAGTCTCACCGACCCCGCAAAGTGCGACCAAAACTGAGACAAAAGTGAGACTGGCGGCCCCTCGCCAGCGCAACTTATTAAATTAACAGCGTACTAACCCCGGCACAGCCCTTGCAAAGGCCCCTGCCGCGCCGTA
>SXRM01000078.1 GCA_005792545.1 Pseudomonadota bacterium
GATGCCGACGTCGCGGATTTGCTGCCGCACGCTTGGCGGGACCGGCAGGCTGCGGTGCTGGCGAAGCTACCGCTGGAGCCGGGCGGCCACTCGGACGCGGCTGTCGCCGACATCAACTGAAAAGCGCCGATGCGGTGGCGGTCTGATGGCCGCCGACTGCAAGCGGATTCCCGCCACCCATTCGAACCAGTTTGGCCCTGCGGCAGCGCCGGCGCTGCCGCCGCCAGGCAACTGCTGCCCGCGAGTGCGGTTCGCTGGGCTGTTACAACGCAGGCGAAACCGCCTGCGAAGCCCTCGGCGCCTGCCACCTGCTCCTGCACGGCGTCTACGCCTTCAAGGCGTACGCAGCAGGTGAGCGCACCGACCTCATCACCGGCGACCAAATCGTGCCCGACGACACGCTGCGCGGTGCCGTCCGCGGCCTGGTCCTCACCGAATGGAAAGTGGCGGGATCGGCCAGTGAGGCCGACCGGCAGTTCCCGAAGGCCCGCACACAGTCGTCGGCCTACACGTCCGGCAGCCTCGCCGGCTTCGAACTGGCCGAGCTGCGATACGCGGTCGTCGTGACGCAGAAGCAGGTCAAGGTGCCCGCCGACATCGACGAAAACGGCGTGCGCTGGCGGCACGTCAACGTAGCGGTCGAACCAGTCAGCCCGTCACGCGCTCAGCGGCCACATCGTCAGCGGCAGGCATAGTTGGAGACCCAAATGGGCAAGAAGGCGCGCGAAAAGCGCGAGCGGCGGTCCACCGCCAGGCAAGGCAGCGCTACGGTCGCTGACCTCGTCGGCGACAAGGTGTCGGGCTACGCAACTGCCTACGTTGACCTCTTGGGCATGGGCCAGCAACTGCTCAAGATGGACAGCGTGGTGCGCTCGAACGATGACGAAAAGCGCCAGCAATACGTGGCCGACACGCTTCTGCCCATCGCGTACTTTCGACACCACTTCAAGCTGTTTTTCGAGAAGTTCTACAGCCGCGAAGCGGCAATGCCACCGGGCCCGTTGAATGCCCAATCGCGGGCAATCTGGCAAAGCTATACCGCTGGCAACCCGCCGCTCGTGACCGTCTTCTCTGATTGCGTTGCCATCTCGGTGCCTCTCGACTACGACAACCGCATGACGATGTTCCGCAGTATCTACGCGCTGCTCATGGCCATCGCGGGCACCTCCGCGCAGCTTGCGTTTGCCAAGGGCGTGTTCGTACGTGGCGGCATTGCGCTTGGCTACGGCTGCGTCATGCGTGACGGTGGCCGCGATGCCGAGGTGCTCGGTTCGGGCATAGCGAAAGCTTACCTGCTTGAACGACGGGCAGATTCGCCCCGCGTGCTGTTATCCGCCGAATTGCTCGGCCTCCTGCGAGGCATCCCAGACGGTTTGGCCCATGACCCGACCTTCCCGGTTGACCAAGCCCTGCGCGACCAGTGCCTTGGGCAGCTCCGCACGGATGAGGGCCAGGCATTCATTGACTTCCTGGCCAACCCCGAAGTCGCCGAGGTACTCGGCGGCCCCGCCAAGCTCCTGGACGGCGTCGCCAGCCACGCCCACCGCAACAAAGCCGCCGCGCTCGCTGGCGAATACGACGAGGTCAAGGCCGAGCACATCGCCAAGAAGTACGACTGGGTCCTGCAATACATCGAGGACGTGCGAGCGCGGGTCTGCGGCAGCAGTGCCTCGCCTTGACGCAGTCGCTACCGAATAATTGCCTCGGTCCCAGTTCCAACCTAAAATCCACCACCCCGCGGCAAAAACAGCCGCGAAACTGGCCGGCCGCAATGCTCCTCCGCTTCGCCGTCGAGAACTTCGCATCATTTCGCGACCGAACCGAACTGACTTTCGATTCAACGGCACGCAAAGACGAGCCGACCCATCGCATTCCAAGCCGCCATGCCAGGCACGGCGTCCTGCCAGTACTGGGCCTCTGGGGGGCCAACGCCGCCGGAAAGTCAAACATCATCGGCGCGCTCACTTGTGCCCGTGACCTGATCGCGCAATCGTTTGCGAGTGGGCAGCCAGACGGGACCGCGCCCTGGGCGCCATGGCTCATGCGCACGGATGCCGGGGCACCACCAACTACCTTTGAGCTGGATACGCTGGTTGGCGGCGATGTGTTGTTTGAGTATGGGTTCCGCCAAGACCACCGCGGCTTTGTCAAGGAATGGTTGTTTCGCCGACAGGGCGCGCGCCGGCAGGCAGTATTCCTGCGAGATCGAGAGGCGGAGCAGCCGTGGTACTTTGGCCCGTCGTGGCGGGGCCAACGGCAACCCATCGTCGACGCCACGCGCACCAATGCCCTGTTTCTGTCCGCAGCGGCGCAATTCAATCACGCCGAGCTACTGCCGGCCTTCCAGGCCATGACCACTGGAATTCGCGCGGAAAGGGAGATTCGCCTGCAGGGATTGCCACTTTTCGCGCCAAACTCGCCCCAATTGACCGTGAGCGGTCGCAAGAATTTCGCGCGAATCCTGGCTCAAGCGGACACAGGCATTGTCGCCGTGGATTTGCAGCCAGACGACGGTCAGCGGCGTGGCCAAAAGGTGCCCCTCATCATGCACCATCGCGTGGGCGCGGGCGAAACATGGTTGGCGCCTCCAGAATTGGAGAGCCGGGGCACCCACATTTTTGCTGCACGGCTTTACGATTTCGTGGAGGCGCTGTCCACCGGCACATTCCTCATCGCTGATGAGCTGGAAACCAGTTTGCATCCGGACCTTTGTACGGAGCTCATTCGCATGTTCACAAGCCCTTCGACCAATCCGCATGGCGCACAACTCCTCTTCACCACCCACAACCGCGACCTGCTGACCGGCCTGCGCACCGACGAAGTGGCGTTGGTCGACAAGCACCACGATGGCCACTCTACGCTGCGTTATGCGTCCGACTACAAAGGGGTGCGCACCCGCGACGATTTGCGGCGGGCCCACGAATTAGGGCAACTGCGCGGCGTGCCTGTGTTGGGCGACCTGCAGGAAGTCATGCAAGGTGTGGTGGCTGATGCGCGGTAAGGGGCGTACGAAAGGCCGCGGCAAGGGTCGCCCGGATGGCTTCCTGCCGGTGCTGAAGACGCTCGTTGTGGCCTGCGAAGGCAAAACAGAGCAAGCAATCCTCAACGGGCTGCGCGCCCGCTGGCGCATCGCAACTGTTCGCGTCCTGGTCGCCGGGCAAGTTGGCGTGCCGAAAACTGTTGTTGAGGCTGCAATTAACATGCGAGCCGATTGGCAGGGACAGTTCAACAAGCGGGACTCGGCCAGAGACAAAGTCGACGCCTGGGCAGTATTCGATTGCGACGAGCACGACAGCTGGCCTGCAGCGATAGACCGCGCCCGAGCACGTCGACCGCCTGTCCAATTGGCGATCAGCAACCCGTGCGTCGAACTTTGGGGCTTACTGCTACACGGGGAGCAGCGCGCCGCAATCGACCGCCACGAAGCGCAGCGGCGTTTGGCTGTGGTGCACCTGGGCTACCACCACGACACCAACCCCGTATTTGATGCGGATGTATGTTGCGAAATGGACGGCGAGCCCCCCAAGTGCGATGCCCCGCATCCTCCGGGCTGCGCTTCGCGCTACGGCGTTGCGACAGATCAGGGCGCAGGTCAACGACCCCTTGGGGAATCCGATGACGTCTTTCGACACCCTGGTTGCGGCAATTTCTGCGCTGGCATCGGCCGAACCCAAGTCGTGATAGCACGGCTCCAGCCGCGCATGGTAGCTTGCTCATGGCAACCCACGGCACGGCAGGTCGAATCTACGCCTCGCGCCAGCCCCTTCCTGCCATTGCCATCGCCCCAAATGCACCGTATCGTGTCCCTGGGCGCCACAGCGTCGGGCGGGCAGCAATCATGAGCATTTTCGCGCGACTGGGCGCCTTTCTGGCTGGCGCAACCTGCGTTCTGGCGTCGATCGAGGCGCAAGCTCAGACCCTGGCAGCACCGCCCGACCCGACGACACCGACCGCTGCGGCAAGCGCCAACTCTGAGCCGCCATCCCTGCGCACCAGCGTCAACGTCAGCCCGGTCGGCATCCTGGGCTACACCTATCGCAACATTGGCGGCTACGCACTGACCTTGGTGCAGCGGGTCGGCGACCGCCACGGCGTGCACGCGGAGTTCAGCGTCATCCACGTCCACGCCAAGGACATGTACACGCACCTGTGGACCTTTGGCGGTTCGCTCGGCTACCGCTGGCACCAACACCTGCGCGGCGACACCGCGTTTGCCGGCGTGCACGGCGTCTACAAGTGGGGGGTTCGGCAAGCGCCTGGCCAAGCTCGACATCAGCCAGTTCGGCGCAGTGGCTTGCGGCGGCTACCGCTGGCAGTGGGACAACGGCATCAACGTCGCGGCGCGGCTGGGCGTCGGCTACGGCCGCTACACCGTCACCAGCAAGCAGACCGGCCCCATCGCCGAGGAGGCCGCGCTTGCCTCGCGGCAGGCGCTGGCCATGGTGCCCATTGAAATCGAGAGCGAATTGAGTCTTGGCTATTCGTTCTAGTCGCGGCGTATTGGGGGTAACCGGTGAAGAGGAAGCATGCACTGGCTTTGGCCTTGGCGCTCGCGCTGTGCGCCGCCTGCGAGTCCGCCGCGACCGGCGCCGTCTGCCCGCCGACGGACCCACCCACGTACGCCAACTTCGGCTAGGTTTTCATGGGCTCGTACTGCACGCGCTGTCACAGCACGACCAAGTCGGGCGCCGACCGCTACAGCGCACCAGACGATGCCAACTTCGATTCGCTCGACGGCATCCGGCAGCAGGCCGAGCACATTGAACACACGACTGCGAGCGGGCCCACCGGGACCTTTGACTTCATGCCGCCGCGGCTGCCAACGATTGCCGGTCAACCGACCCTCCAAGAGCGCGAACGACTCGGTCAGTGGCTGGCTTGCGGGCTGAAGTAGGCTGCGCTGGGCTGCCCGGTCACCGCACCCAACCCCAATCCCATTGCAGCCCAGCACCCCGAACCGCGGCCGCGACCATCGCCCCGGCAATCTGCATGACCCGCAGCCCGTGCGTCGCATCCAGCACCGACGGAGCCCCGGTCTGCAGCGCCGCCACGACTTCGTGTGCCAAGGCCAACTGCGGTTCAGGCCCGCCCACAGCTACCGGCTGGAACGCGCCCCGCTCTGTCGGCCAATAGCCAACCTCGGTCACACCCGGTTTGGATTCCCAGCGGACACGCCCCCCGTCTCCGCTGGCTTGCACCACGCACGAGCCCGGGCCCACAGACTGCAAGTCGAGCTTTAGCAGGGGCTGATCCAGCCAGGCCACCTCGGCGTGCAGACCTGGATCCGTAGCCCACTGCTCCGCGAGGGACGCCGCTGCGCTCATTGGCGGCTCGGCAGGCAGCAGTTCGACGATGCGGGCAACGGCGTGCACAACGACGTCGTACAGCCTGGATGCGACCATGGGCAGCGGTGCGTCGCCGCGGCGCAAGTGCGGCTCGACCACCGACATCGTAAGCCCGCGAAGCTGACCCACCCTGCCCTGGCGCACGACCTCATGAAACGGGCCTGCCCCCGCCTCCATGCGGCTGCTGTGCCCAACGAAAGTGCGATGCGGCCTCTCCAGTAGCGCCTGGGCCTGGTCTGGCGACTGACACAGCGGCTTTTCGACCAACAGCGGCATGTCCAGCGCCTGGGCGACGCCAAAGTGCCGCTCGGTCTGTACTGCGACTACGGCCAGGTCAAACTGGGCGGCGAGGCCCGGACCGAAAGCGACCGCTTGCACGCCAGTGGGCAGATTCAAGGCGGCCAGCCGCGCGCGGTCGCGGTCGTCGCGACACGCCATCGCCACCTGTTCTGCACCAAGCACCTGCGCGAACGCGCGGGCGTGACGTGCGCCCATGCCCCCGGCACCGACGATACAGACGCGCACGGTTCAGCCGACGGCGACGGCTTCGACCGGCCGCAGTTCGTCGGTTCCGTGTGCCTGGGCGTATTCCTGCCGCAGGCCGAAGCAGCGGTCGTTGAATACGCAAGTGCTACACGCTGGCACCTTGACGTTGCCGTCGCGCGCGCGGGCCTCGGTACCGTCCCCATCGGCCGCGGGACGTCCTAGTTCATGGCCGGAGAAGGCATCGACCGCATCTGGCACGGTGCAAGGAATCAGACCGCAAGGGTGGGTTAGACCCACCAACGGCACCCCAAGCGCGCGGGCCAGCCGCAGTCCTTCGGCGACGAAGCCGCCAATCGCTGCATGGCGGGGAAGCGACCGCGGATCAATCGGGCCGCCGTCAATATGACCTGCCACCGCCACGGTGACCTTGAGCTTGGGGTGCGCCAGCGTGTCGGCCACAAACTGCACAAAGCGGGCAAAGCGCACCGCCGTGTAGTGGGTCAGCACATGGTTGATCTTGACCTCGATGCCGGCTTCGCACAGCGCCCTGATGCCGTCGATGGTCTTCTGCCAGCTGCCTGGTGCCGCGGTTAAGGCGTCCGATTCATTGGGATTGGCGCTGTGCAGCGACACCAGCGCTTCGGTCAGCCCGGCTCGGGCGAGTCGCGCCGCCAACGCCGCGTCAACACGCGTCGCATTGGTCTGCAAGGTGACAGACGGTGCGCCGAGCACTTTGGCCAGCGCGACGGCCTCGCCTAGCTTGGGATGCAGCGTTGGCTCACCACCGGTAAAGGCGACCCGCGCAGCCTTGCCGGCGTGCATCGTGGCGCGGATACGCTGTTCTACCTCGGCAAGATCCATCGCCGGTTGGGCAAAGTCGACCCAGCAAAAACCGCAGCGCTGGTTGCACTGGTGCACGATGCGCAGAACCAGCTCCTGCAACGGTCCATCGGTCCCGGCACGCTCGATGGCCAGTGCGTGGTGGCGACCGTTCTGGCCGCGGTCCTCAGGGCCGTGCACAGGCCACCACGCGGCTGCGCGCGCGCTCTCGATGGGCTGCACAACCACCGCGCCCAGGTGCTCGACCAGCGACCGTTCGATGCCGGGGCACTGCTGCCGGACAGCGCACGCTTCGCAGTGGGGCAGGTAGCGTCGGCCCGCAGTGCCCGTCCTGGCCAGCAGCGCCGCCACCTTGTGTGGCTGCGTGAAAGCGCACCAGTGAAAGCCCTTGCCCGGCGGAACCGACACGGCGATGTTGGCAACCTTGGCACGACTGAGCGCAGCCGACAGCGTTGCCTCGACCGCGCGGACGTCCGGGTGCAATGCATCGGGCGATCCGTCGCGTCCGCCGGTGTAGGGCTGCAAAATCCAGCGCTCGGCCGCGAGTTCGACCACGTAGGTCGCAATCTCGCCCAAGCGCTCCGCCGTGCCGACCAGCAGCGGCGTTTGCACAACCAGCCGCAAGCCAACCTCTTTGCAGTTGAGCGCCGCCTGGCGCTGCGCCGTCACCACGCCATCCAAGCGCGCCAGCTTGAGCACGCTCGGGTCGTCTTCGCCGAGCACGGTCATGCGCAGTTCATCCAGCCCGGCTTCAACCAACTGCTGCACGCGGCCGAGGTGGGCCAGCGGCACGCCGATCGACTCGACGACCACCTCCTGGCACCCCAGTTGGCGCGACAGGGCAATGATCTCCGGGAAGCGCGGGTGCAGGGTCGGCTCACCGCCGGTCAGGACAATCCGGCGAGCGGAGCCGGAAATCAGCGCGCGTCGCAGCCGGGCCAGCACCTCGTCGGTGGCGAGGTCCGGGGTGCGGCGAGGCACATGTTGCGCACAAAACGTGCAGTGCGCGACGCACGCGTCCGTGACACGAAACGGGATCTCTTGATGCGTCGGCTTTGAGGCGACCGGTTGGCCAAGTGACATGTACGGACGGCCTGGGCGGGGGAGGTGCGGGAAAAGACGAGGAGTTCGAACCACCCGCCAACAGATCGCTGGCGGAAGCGCGACACCGGCATCAGCGTACACGGAAGGGACGGGGGCGCCAAGCCTGGCGCATGGTCGGGGACCGCGGCGCCAGTGGGCGCGCTGAGCCGGAATACCGCAGGCTGCAGCGGCAGGCAAGGCGAGGCCGAGCGGGTCAGTGCTGTTCGTGAACTGTGGCAACAAGCGCCTTGTTCGCCAAGGAAGCCGCGAAA
>SXRM01000007.1 GCA_005792545.1 Pseudomonadota bacterium
AGCTGCTGCGCATCGAAGAAGAACTCGGCGCGTCGGCGGTCTACCCGGGCGCCCAGGCGCTGGCACGGCGATGAGGACGATGAGGACCACGCGCCTTGCGGTTCTGGGCCTTTGCGTCGCAGCCTGCGCGGCCTGCGGCAAGTCGGCCGACAAGCCCGCGACCAAGGGCGCGACGGGCGCGGCGTCCGCCGTTGGCCTGCCGGGCGCTGCGACCGCAACCGCCGCAGACTTGCAAGCGGCCAAGGCGCGGGTTCTCAAGGCCGCCTTCGCGGTGCGCTGCCAACTGACTGGTTACGCGCCACCAGACGACAAAGTGTATGCGGCACATGGTTTTGCCGACGCGGCCGCTTTCGGGCACGCCCTGGACGAGGCTGCCAAGGCCGACCCCAAGTGGGCTGAGACCGCGCTCGCCAACCTGTACAGCCAGTCCTGTCCTGGTCAACGGGCCGGGGCGCCGGCCCCAGCGGCCACGCCTACTGCCAGCGAGGCCGCGCCTTGATGCTGCGCCGCACCATTTTTTGCCTGCTCGTCTTGTTGGCGTGCGCCTGCTCGCCCGTCGTCGGCGATAAGTGCGAGCGCAACAGCCAATGCGGCACCACGCTCACCTGCGACACCACCACGCCAGAGGGCTACTGCCTCAAAGTCGGTTGCCGCAAAGGCGAGTGTCCCCCCGAAGCCACCTGCGTCGATTTCGGCGGCGACGTGCGCTACTGCATGCGCGCCTGCGCGCCGGACAATGAGTGCCGCGACGGCCTCGCCTGCCGACCGGCGCCGCTGTGCGGCCCGGCCACCGCCACCTCGCAGGCGCCGTGCAGCGAAGAGAGCCAGTCGTTTTGCGGCGTAGCCAAGTAATCGTCGGTGGTGTCCTCGCTGTCGCGCTGTTCGCGTGCAGCGGGCCGCAGGTGTCGGACAGCGAGCCGCCCGCTGCCCAGCCGACGGGTCAGTCCGAGCGCCCCAAGGCCTCCGGTGCACGCAAAGTCAGCGGCGCCAAGCGCGTCGACGCCAAGGCCGATCCGTGGGCGGGGGCGCTGGTGATTCCACGGCCGCGCTTGGACAAGGTGCTGTCGAACGGTCCCGGCTGGCTGCTCGGCCAGGTGCCGATCGAGCCGGTGCGCGACACCAACAAGAAGTTCATCGGCTACCGCATCGTGTCGCTGTTCGGCGATGATCCGCAGGTGCTGCGGTTCGGGGTGCTGCCGGGCGATCGGCTGGTCAGCATCCAGGGTCAGAAGATCCTGGTGCCGACCGATCTGTTGCAGGTCTTTGGCAAGCTGCGCACCGACCGCATGATGCAGGTCAAGGTGGTGCGCGCGGGGCAAGAAAGGCTGTTTAGCTGGCCAATCCTTTTGCCCGGAGAACCGCTGCCGGGCACGGAGCCCGCGGCTGAGGCGACCGGCACCCAAGCACCTGCGGGCGAAGCGGAGCGCGACCCGGCGATACCCTGATCGCCGTCAGCCGCCGGTCTTGGTCGCCGGACTCGGAGCGTCCACTGGCTTGTCTTCCGGCGCGGGCTTGAGGCCCACCGGCGGCTTGCTGTCTTTGGCGACGCCGCGCCAGCCGTCCAGACCCTGCACCTGCATCACTTTGCCGTTGGCGTCGCGCAGCACCCACACGGCGACCTTGTCGCCTTTGAGCCAGGTCTTGGCGTAGCGCACGCCTTTGCTGTCAACCAGCGCCTCGACCGTTCGGTGCAGCGTGCCGTAGGTAGCGTTGTCCACCCGCACGAAGCTGAACGAGTCTTTGTCGGCCATGCGCTCTTGCGCCACCACCACCAGCGCCGGCAGCCGCTCGTCGAGCACCACCAATGGCTGGCTGGCCTTGACGTCGGTGACCTTTGGCTTGGGCTTCTTGCCCTCGAACGCGGCCTCGGTCACGGCGATCCGCCACTGACCATTGAAGTTGAACAGCTTGGTGCTCTGGGTGGCACCGGTCACGTCGATCCAGCGGTCAAAGGACTGCACTTCGCCCGTCGGCGTCAGCTGCAGGTGGGTGCGCTGCTTGAAGCCCTTCCAGCTCTTGGCGACCTTGTCTTGCAGCTGGGCCTCAGTCGAAAAGTAGTTGGCCTCCGCGCCCTTGGCGCTGCGCAGCGTCTCGGTGCCCACGGCCTTGTCGTTCAGGAACACCTGCAGCTCGAGGCGCGGTTTGACGACTTCGGGCGCCTGAGCGCGGGCGACTGGCGGGGCGATGAACACCGCCGCGCCGGCTAAAGCGAGCAACAGACGGTTGGGCAAGGTCGACATGGCTACACCCGGAGGTCGTCGCAGTGAGCGGCGCCGCGCGATCATGCCCCAAGTGCCTGACTTTGCCAGTTTCAGGTGCGCGAGGCCGGCTCGGGCGCGGGCACCACCGGCGGCGGCGGCGGCGGCAAGGGCTCAACGATCCGGGTTACGTCGACCTTCAACGCGTAGGCGCCGGTTGCCGTGCGTAGGATGTCGCGCTCAAGCGTGCCCTCGACCACGACTGGCACCGGCAAGGCGTCGCCGGTCGACGAGCCGAGAAAGTCGATCCACCCCGCCAGGGCTTCGGCGTCGGCGCCGCCGAGTTCAGCGCGCCACCAGCGCTGGCCGACTCGCACCTCAAACGGCGGGCAGTTGCATAGCGCCGGGTTGAAGCGCAGCTGCGGGGGGTGTTTGCGCGCCAGGTCCAGTTGCTGGTCCAGGCTGTGGCGCACTGGATTGGCAACGACTGCCGGCGCCTGCACCGGCCCGCAGCTGGCACCTAGTAGCGCAAGCAGAGCCCACTCAGCGCGCCACGCCATAGATCACCAGCACTACGGCGATGCCGCCCAATAGGCCGTTGCCCAAAAAAATGGGGTCGCGCAGCATCCGCTCGGTCGGGCTCTGCGCTGTGGTGTGGTCGTCGAGCAGCTGATAGAAGCGCCACAGCCCGAACAGCGCAAACGGCAAGGTGAACAGCAGACGATCGGTGCCAAAGCGCGCGATCGTCGCTGGGTCGCGGGCATACAGCGCATAAGCGCCCGCGGCCAGTGCGGCCAGGACTCCGAGTGCGAAATTGAGGTGCTCGATGCGGTAGTGCTCGAGCGCCGCCCGATGTTCGGCGTCGCTGGTCATCAGCTCGTGCTTGCGCTTGCCGAGCGCCAGGAACAGCGCCAGCAGCACCGTGCACGCGATGAGCCACGCCGACAGGTGCACCCGCGCGGCCTCGCCGCCCGCCAGCGCGCGCAGCAGGAACCCGCAGCTGATGACCACCGCGTCCACGTAGGCGATGCGCTTGAGGCCCCGAGAGTAGGCCACGTTCATGGCAAAGTAGCCGCCCTGGATCGCTGCGACTTGCGCCCCCACTGCAAGCGCCAGCGTCAGGGCCGCAACCAGCAAAACCGCAAACGCCGCCCACGCCTGGTTGATTGGCAGCGCGCCCGCAGCGATCGGTCGCAGGCGCTTGACAGGGTGGGCGCGATCAGCCTGTACATCGTGGAGATCATTTAGCAAATAGGTTGCGCTCGACCCCAGGCAGAACGCCAGGATCGCCAGCCCCACCCGCACGACCACGTCTGCGTCCAGTTCGCCCCTGCGCAGCAACTCCGGCCCGGCAAACAAGAGCGGCGCCAGCACAAAGGTGTTCTTGACCCACTGGTGCGGCCGCATCGCGCGCAGCAGCACCACCCACCGGGCAGGGTTGACCGCTGCCGCCGGCGGCACGGGCGCGCTCGAGGGTGGCGCGACGTCGGTCATGGGCTGGCGGGGGTGGTCGCGGCAGGTGCGTCGCGACCTGTCGGCGTCACGGACTCAGCCAACCGGGCGCCATCGAGGCGCAGTTGGCGGTCGTGGCGTTTGTAATAGTCCGCAAGCTGCGCGCGGTAGTCGGCGACTGCGCTCTGCAGGCCCGTGCGGATCTCGTCAAAGCGGTGCAGACCCTGCGCGTCGGAGAGGCCGCGCTCGAAATCGGCGATCTCGTCGCGGGCGCGGCGGTAGGCTTCGGTCAGTTTGCCGTGCACGCCCTTCAACTCTGGCGTGGTGGTCGGAATCGCTTCGAGCTTGTGCACGAACAAGTCCATCGCCGGCAGCACGCGGGTGCGCAAGGCGGCCTTGTAGTCCGGCAGGTTGGTAGACGCATTGGCCGCGGCAAAAGCGTCAAGCACCTCTTTGTGGGCCGTGTTGGCGCTGGCCGAGGCCGCCGAGTACTGCTCGATGGCGGTCGCCACCTTGGCATGGGCTTCGCGGGCCGCGCGCTCCTTGCGGGCTTTCTCACAGCCGGGCAGGCCGCCGAGCGCGCACACGGCCAGCAAGGCCGCGACGGCAACGGCGCGCGCGGGACGCAGCGGGGTCGCCGGGCTGACAGGGGCGCGGTGGGGTGTCATGGTGTGGCGTGGCGCTTGCGGCCGCGGCCCGGCGCGGTGCGGGCGGCAGTTTGGCGAAGATGCGGATCGGGCGCAAGCTGCGGCTGCCAGGTGCGGAATTCAGGCAGCAGCGGCTGATCGCGCAACAGCGCTTCGGCCACACGTCAGCGACGGTTGCCAGCCGTGATAGCGGGCTGAGACGCCAGCTGAGCTGTCGGCCACAAAACCGGACCAATTTGGTCTGGTTTGCCCCGCCCCAGGTGCGGTCCCGTGCAACATCTGCCACAATGCTCAGGCGCTGCCGGCCAGCCCCCGCCGCGCGCGCCGGCATCCGCATCGATGACACCAAACGCTACCGCACCCGGCCTTGTGGTCGAAGGCATTGACGTCGACCAGTTGGTGCGCGACGGCATCTTGAACCGCGACGAGGCCGAGGCCTTGCGCCTGAGCCACCAGGCCGAGACCGGCACCGCGCGCCTCGAAGCCTTGCCGTCCACCGCCGGCGACACCTCGAGCGAAAACAAGGATCTGGTCAAAGAGGCCGCGGCCCACCACAAGCGCCACTGGGTGCGGGTGACGCGGCTATGCAACCAGCGCTGCACCTTCTGCCTGGACTCGATGAACCAGGATGGCACCATGATCGACGTCGAGTCGCTCAAGGCCTACATCCTGCTCGGCCGCAAGCTCGGTCGCCAGCGCCTGATCCTGTCGGGCGGCGAAGCCAGCGTGCACCCAAAATATGTTGACCTCATCCGCTACGGTCGCCAGGTCGGCTACGAGTGGATCCAGACCGTGACCAACGGGATGATGTTCAGCTACCAGCGGTTTGCCAAGGCCGCCGCAGACGCGGGCCTGAACGAGGCCACGGTGTCGATGCACGGCCACACGGCGCACCTGCACGACAAGCTGACCGGCACGCCCGGCGCGTTCGTGACCGGCATCAAGGGCATGCAAAACCTGCAAGCGACTGGCAAGGTGGTCGTCAACGTCGACGTGGTCATCAACAAGCAGAACTACAAGGTCCTGCCCGACATCATCTCGTACTACTACAACAACCTGAACATCCGCGAATTTGACCTCTTGCACATCGTGCCGTTCGGTCGCGGCTTTGACGAGCATCGCCACTCACTGTTCTTCGACTTGAATGACGCGGTGCCGTACTTTCGCAAAGCGTTCGCATGGGCCGACAAGCCCGATCTGTACCTGTGGACCAACCGGCTGCCGGTCACCTACTTGGAGGGTGCCGAACGCCTGATCCAAGACCCGCACAAGCTGCTCAGCGAATTCGACGGCGGCCGCCACAACTTCGAGGGCTACTTGAAGCGCGGGCTCAAGCCCGACTGCCACGGCGAGCGCTGCGACTACTGCTTTTTGGACGGGCCGTGCCGGCAGACGATGTTCCCGTACCGCGAAGCGCTGGTGGCCGGGCAGTTCGCGACCGTGCGCCGCAAGGCCGTGCAGGTCTGGGCCGGTACGCCGGCACGCGATCACTTTGAGCGGCAGACTGCCGAGCGCGTGGTGCTGGTCGCAGATTCGGCGCCGCAGGCCTTGGCTGCTTTGCCCGAATTGGGCTTTGCCGACGCCGCTTTGACGCTGGCGTTGCCGCAGGTGGCGCAGGTTGCCGCGTTCGTGGCGGCTTCGCCGCGGCCGGTGGCGCGCTGCCTGGTGGCCGGTGCGGCCGATTTGGCGGCGGCGCTCGGGGGCGCGGTGCCGGCGTCGACCACCATCGAAGTGGCTCTGGATCGGCCGGTGGCCGCGTGGCTGATCGCCAATCCTGCGCTGTGGACCAGTGCCAAAGACCGCCTCGTCGCGGCGCTGCCCAACCACGACGTGCTATCGGCGAGCAAGGCCAATGACCCGGAGCCGGCGACGCTGCGACAGCTGGCGCAACTGGGCGTGCGCCTCAAGAACGTGCCCAAGTGCATGGCAGGCGCTGAGGTCGAGGCCGGCGACCACGGGGTGCTCGACGCGGCGATGTTAGACGCGGCCGGCGATCTGGATCTCGACAAATACGTCGCGCACTACACGACCCACGAGTACTACGCCAAAAGCGTGCGCTGCGGGCTGTGCGCCGAAGCGGACCGCTGTCGCGGGCTGCACATCAGCTACGTGCGCAACGTCGGCCTGGGCGCGCTGGTGCCGCTCGATGCCAGCGGCCAACCGGTGCCCGAAGCCGGCAGCTTTGATCAGCTGACCGAGCGCCTGAACAAGGCCAACGCCGCCCGCCCCAAGCGCGATCAGCAAAAGCTGTTCGGCGTGCACAAGCCGGTCGCGGCCGTCGCCGAACTGTCGATCGGCCAGCCGTAGGCGCAAGGACAGCACCGCCATGGCCAACATCGGCTACATCCAGATGGTGCGGCACTGCAACCAGAACTGCGGGTTCTGCAGCAATCCCGAGACGCCATTCTTCTACGACCTCGATCAGGTGCGCACGATCGTCGCCGATTTTGTGCAGCGCGACTACTTCGGCGTCATCCTGACCGGCGGCGAGCCGACGCTGTCGCCGGTGCTGCCGCAGGCCATCCGCCACGCCCGCGAAAATGGCCTGCATGTGCGCATGATCACCAACGGCCAGAAGCTGGCCGATTGGGATTACTGTGAGTCGCTGTGGAAGGCCGGCCTGCAGCACGTGCATGTCAGCATCCACAGCTACAAGCACAAGCTCGAGGACTTCTTGACCGGCACGCCCGGCTCTTTGGCCTGGGCCGAAAAGGCGTTGGAGAACCTGGGCAAGACCGACATCACCGTCAACATCAACACGGTGATCAACCGCTACAACTGCGACCACCTGCACGAGACGATCGACTGGTTCATCGAGCGCTTTCCCTTCATCCGCCACTTCGTGTGGAACAACCTCGACCCTTCGATCGGCCGCGCCACGACCAACAACTACTTCACCGCGAGGCTGGGCCAGATCGAGGTCAGTCTGCACAAGGCAATGCGACGGCTGCACGAGACCGGTCGCGGCTTTCGGGTCGAGCGTGTGCCGCTGTGCTACATGACCGAGTTCGCGCACTGCTCGACCGAGACGCGCAAGATCGTCAAAAGCGAAGAGCGCATCGTGCACTTCCTCGACAACAAGGGCACGGTGCGCCAGACCGAGTGGGGGCACCTGTACGCGCCAGTGTGCGACGGGTGCTCGTTGCGAGCGATCTGCGGTGGGCTTTTTGATCGCGGCGACGCCTACGACCCGGCCGAATTGTCGCCGGTATTTGCCGATGCCCGGCCGATCGTGCAGCGCATTGTCACCGATTTGCAGAGCGACCCGGCGTGGCGGCTGGCCAAGTTCAAGAACCTGGCGACCTTGCCTGCGGCCCACCAGGGCAAGAGCGAACCCGGGGCCCACCGCGCCGGCAAGGTGCAGGCGCCGACCGGTGACAAGCTGGTCGAACCGACGCTCGACCCCAAGCGCCGCACCGACCCGACCGCGCGCGACTGGACGCCCGGCGCCGACTGGCACCCAGCGGACGACGAAGACGACGTCGACCCGGGGCTGGCGGTGCCGCCGCTGCCGGCGACCCAGGTTGCCGTCGCCACTGAAAAACTGACGCTCGCCGCCGGCGCGCTTGAATCCGTCGGCCGGGCGCAGTAAAAGCCCGCCACCCCGCCCGCGCCGCGCTGGAGTCCACGACCATGACCGCACAAGAATCGCAAGCTGCCACCGTCGAACAGGTCGACACCGCCCAATCCCGCGTCACGCTGGCGCTCGAGATCGGCCTATACCCCATCGATGTCCTGTATGGCGCCGCCTACATCTTCATCGACCGCGCCTACGTGCTGCTCGACAAAGACGAGGGCGTCGGCCGACCGGGACGCTATCTCGTGCACTTGCGCGGCAAGAACCCGATGACCAAGGAACAACTGCTGGGGCTTTCCGGCGAGTTCAGCAATGAGCTTTTGAGCCAGGCCCTGCGCCGCAAAGTCGTCAAGCAGAACCAGAAGCTCATCGAAGAGATCACCACCCAGGCCATCGCCGGCGCGGCCGGTGGCAGCCTGCCGACCGACTTTCTGGCCAACCAGGATGATGGCCTGGACTTCTTGGACGACCCGCTCGGCATTGCGGTGCCGTGGGAAGAGAAGTTCAAGAAGAAGAAGGACGAACCCGGCGCAGCGACCTGATCCGAGCATTCCGTCACCCCGTCAGCCCCCAACGCCGAGGCCCCATGGCAACTGCTAGCCAGACCGTGCTATTGCACCGCGCCCTGTACATGCAGCAGGCGATCAAACAAGCCGCGGAGACGTTTGCCGATTTCGCCAGCTTCGCCATCAGCCGGCAGGGCGCGCACTATGCGGTCGCCATCGCCGACATCGACCCCGAAGCCGACGGCGACGTAGTGGCCGAGTTCTGCAACTTCGCGCTCTACAACACCATGCAGCGCAAGCGTAAGAAAATCTAAGCGTTTGACCGTCTGCCCGTCGCACATCCCCCCTGCTGCGACCGCCCCGTCCCGACCGCCACACGGCGCCGCCCCAGCCCAGGCGCCGCGGAGTTTGCATGTCGCTTTCGCATTTCATCCAGCTGAACAAAGTCAAAGCCGACGCGCTGGTGCCGTTCAACCACCGCAAGGTCGGCGACAGGTGGCTGCTGACCAATGACCTGGGCGACCACGTGTTCGTGACCGACGCGCAGTTCGCGTCGTTTGTCCAAGCCGAGACCCGGCCCGGCGAGCCGCTGCACGAGCAGCTCATCGCGCGCAACATGCTCGCTGAGCACGTCGACGTCCAGACCCAGGCGGCGCGCTGGCGCAAGAAGAAGCAGTACCTTTTCTACGGGCCGACGCTGCACGCGTTCGTGCTGACCCACCGCTGCAACCACGGCTGCCAGTACTGCCACAGCTCGATTGTCGGCATGGACCGCACCGACACCGACATGTCGATCGAGACTGCCGAGCGCGCCGTCGATCTGGCCTTTCAGACCACCAGCCCGGGCGTGACCATTGAATTTCAAGGCGGCGAGCCGCTCGCCAACTGGGAGGTGCTTCAGCACGTCGTCGAGTACGCGCGCCAGAAGAACGCGCTGGCCGGAAAGTCGCTGTCGTTTTCGCTCGTCACCAACCTAAGCCTGATGGACGACGAAAAGCTCGACTACCTCATCGACCGCAAGGTCCAGTTGTGTACGAGCCTGGACGGCCCCGCCGACCTGCACGACAAGATCCGCATCTACAAGCAAGGGTCGTCGCACGAGCTGGTGCTCGGCTGGATGAACAAGATCAACGAGCGCTACAAGTCGATGGGTCTGGACCCCAACTTGTACCGCGTTGAGGCCCTGCCGACGATCACCCGGCCAGCCCTGCATCGCTGGCGCGATGTGGTCGATACCTACGTCAGCGTCGGCTGCCGCGCGGTGTTCCTGCGCAAGCTCGACCCGTTTGGCTTTGCCGCGCGCTCGGCCAAGACGCTCGGCTACTCGATGGACGACTTTGTGCAGTTCTACATCAACGCAGTCGAGTACATCATCGAGCTCAACAAGCAGGGCACCCAGGTGATGGAGCGCCACGCCGCCATCATGCTGAGCAAGATCCTGGCCGACGAGGAGCCGAACTACCTCGACCTGCGCACGCCCGGCGGCGCTTGCATCGGCCAGATCGGCTACGCCCCCGACGGCGCCATCTACTCGAGCGACGAAGGGCGGTTTGTCGCGGCCATGGGCGACGACATGTTCAAGGTCGGCACCGTCCACGACACCTACGACCAGCTGATGACCAACGCCCAGACCCGGGCGCTGGTGATGGCGGGGCTCAACGACGGTCAGCCCGACTGCGTGTCGTGCGTGTACAAGCCCTGGTGCGGCCAGCAGGTCGAGTACAACTACAAGACCCAGGGCTCGCTGCACGGCCGCATGCGCGACAGCGTGTGGTGCAAGAAGCACAAGTCGATCTTCGACTACCTGATGGCCAAGCTGGAGCGGGCGGACGCCGAGGAGATGAAGATCTTCGAGCGCTGGACCACCCATCGGGTGCTGGACCACTACTTGCAGGAGCGATCTGCGCTCTAGGCCGCTGCGTGGCGCCGAATCATGCTGTTTTCGTCGGCGCTGTTTCTTTTCCTGGCCCTGCCGCTGGTGGTGCTTGTCTACCACCTGCTGCCGCATGCCTTTCGCAACGCCTGGCTTTTGCTCGCGTCGCTGACGCTGTACGCGTGGGGCGAGCCCAAGCTACTGTGGGTGATGCTGGCGTCGATGGCCGGCAACTACCTGGCCGGTCTGGCGATGGGGCGGCTGCGCGCGAGTCGCTGGGCGACGCCGTGGCTGGGGCTGGTGGTAGCAGCCAACCTGCTGGCGCTGTGCTGGTTCAAGTATGCCGGGTGGTTGGCGGCGACGGCCGGCGGGCTGCTGGGCCAGGACTGGCGGCTGGCCGAGATCGCGCTGCCGCTTGGGATCTCGTTCTACACCTTTCACGCGCTGAGCTACGTCGTCGACGTGTACCGCGGCGACGCGCAGGTCCAGCGCGACCCGGCCAAGATTGCCCTGTATCTGACCCTGTATCCGCAGCTGATTGCGGGTCCGATCCTGCGCTACCACCACATGCAGGGGCAGTTGGGCCGCAGGCCGGTTTCGATCGACGATTTTGCCTATGGCGTTCAGCGGTTTTCGGTCGGGCTGGCCAAGAAGGTGCTCATCGCCAATCCGCTGGCCAAGCCGGCCGATGCCCTGTTTGCTGTGCCCGCCGACGACTTGGGCGCGCCAGCAGCGTGGCTGGCCGTCATCGCCTACACCGGCCAGATCTACTTTGACTTCTCGGGGTACTCCGACATGGCCGTGGGGCTGGCGCGCATGCACGGCTTCGTGTTCGTCGAGAACTTCCAGTGGCCCTACAGCGCGCGGTCGGTCGTGCAGTTTTGGCGGCGCTGGCACATGTCGCTGTCCAACTGGTTTCGCGACTACCTGTACATTCCGCTAGGTGGCAATCGCGGGTCGGCGTGGGCGAGCCGGCGCAACCTGGTGACCGTGTTCTTGCTGTGTGGCCTGTGGCACGGCGCCAATTGGACGTTTGTGGTGTGGGGCCTGTGGCACGGCGCCTTCTTGGCGCTGGAGCGCGGCCGCCTCGGAACGTGGATCGCAGCCGCGCCGCGGTTCTTGCAGCACCTGTACACGATGGCCGTGGTTGTCGTGGGCTGGGTGCTGTTCCGCGCCGACACCTTGGACCACGCGGCCAGCATGCTGCGGGCGCTGGCAGGGCTGGCCTCGGGCGA
Organism: Pseudomonadota bacterium; assembly: GCA_005792545.1. Lineage (GTDB taxonomy): Bacteria > Myxococcota_A > UBA9042 > UBA9042 > UBA9042 > SXRM01. The sequence goes on from SXRM01000007.1 coordinate 11,489, forward strand.
TACCCTGCGCTACCCGCTGACCTTGTACGTGGGCCGCGATACCGCGCTCGCACTGGCTGCCGGCGCAATTTTGTCGCAACCTCTGGCGCCATGGCTGGGGGCGCGCTGGCTGGCCTGGCGGACGACTGCTACGTCTGCGCTTGCACGCGCGGGCGATGGGGTGCTGCAAGGCGCCACCGTGCTGGGCGTGCTGGGCTTGCTGGCCGCAAGCGGCGTGCTGCTGGCCGCGGCCACCCACAACCCTTTCATCTACTTCCGGTTCTGAATCATGGACCTCGCCAGGCCGCACTCGCCGCTGTCGCGCCCCGCCGCTTGGACGCTGAGCATCGGTTTCGCCGCGCTGCTGGCACTGCCGACGCTGGACTGGGCGCTGGCGATCGATCCGACCCCGCCGCCGCAGGAAAATCGGGTACTCGCACCGCCCGCACCGCTACCGGGCGCGTTTGCCGAACTGCTGACCTGGCCGGGGCGCTACGAGTCCTGGTTTCGCGACCACTTCGGCTTGCGCAGCACGCTGATTGCCTGGCACAGCCTGGTGATGCTGGACGTGCTTGGCGTGTCGCCCAGCAAAGACGTACTCATCGGCAAAGACGGCTGGCTGTACCTCGGCGCCGACAAGAACGTCAACGCCTACCGCTGCATGTACCCGTACACAGAAGCGGAACTGAAGATCCTACAGGCGGAGCTGGAGCGCAAAGCCGCGTGGCTCGCCAAGCGCGGGATCGCCTACGTCAACGTGTGGGCGCCGATCAAGGCCAACATCTACCCGGAGTTCTTGCCTGCCGGGCTGCGCAAGCTCGACCAGCCGTGTCGGCTGCAGCAGTGGCACGCCCACATGCGCAAGCACACCAAGGTGGCGGTGGTCGACCTGACCGCGGCGCTGCTCCGCGCCAAAGCTGCGGCGCCGCCCGAGCTGCTGTACTTCAAGACCGACACGCACTGGAATCCGCGCGGCGCGTGGGCGGGGTATCGCGCGCTGGTGCTGGAACTGCAGCACCTGGGACCGAAGTTCCGCGCCGTGGTCCCAGGACGGGTCACGTTTGAGGACTACAGTGACAAGGGCGGCGACCTTGCGAGGCTGCTCGACATGGCCGAGCGCTACCGCGCGATGGTGCCGTGGCAGAAAATCGCGGGATCAGGCATTCGCAGCGTGCCGGCGCCGGTCGACCGCGGCAAGTCGGTGGTGGTGCAGGCCTTTGAGTGCGCGACCTGTGGGCCCGGCAAGGCGGTGATGATCCACGACAGCTTTGGCAACCACATCCGCACCTATCTCGCCGAGAGCTTTGGCCGGCTGGTATCGGTCGAATTCGGGCCGTGGGACGAGGCGCTCATCGAGCAAGAGAAGCCCGACGTCGTTATCGAAGTGCATCTGGAGCGGCAGTTGTCGCCCTAGCGAGGGGCAGCCGGACCTACGGCAAGCCGCTCCAACGCCCCAAAAATCCGCCGATACGCCACCGTGCGCTCAAGCTGCACCACCGCGTCGCCATCTGGCGCGCACAACGGCCGACCGGCGCGCCACGCCTCGTACAGCGACTCCAGCACCGCCGCGGCGGCCGCTGGGTCATCGGCAGGCGCGCAGCAGCCCGTTCCGGTGTCGGCCAACAGCGCATGGGCCTCGGCCCCCGGCACGGCAAACGCCAGCACCGGCGTGCCCGAGCGAATGAACTCGAACAGCTTGCCCGGCGTGGACAGGTCGTCCAGTGCGCTCAGCACCAGCAGGTCGCCAGTGGCGTAGCGCGCCACCACCTCGCTGTGCGCCACTTTGGGACCCTGCGTCACCCATGGGGCAACTGTCGGGAACTGCACCAGCAGCTGGCGCAAGATGCCGACGTTGTCGTTGTACATCACCAGGCGCATGCGCAGGTCGGGCCGGCGCAGCAGCAGCGCCGACCAGGCCGCAAACAGCGGCGCCAGCGTATAGCCCTGGTACATGCTGCCCGCGAAAAGCAGTGTCATTGGCGCATCTTCGCTGGGCATGGCAGTCGGCTGGCGCGCTCCGGGCAAGGGCAGAATCCCGGCAAAGTCGGCCTCGTCGTAGCCGTTGCGCGCGGTCAGCACGCGGTCGGGGTGCAGGCCGTGGCGGTCGATGAGCAGCTGCCGCAGCGGCTCGGTGGTCACGCTGACCAGGTCGGCATCGGCGTAGACCTGCCGTTCCAAGCGCTGGTCCATCCACCGTCGCCACCACCCATGCGGCGCTGGCGTGCGGTAGTGGTGCATGAAGCGGTTGTCGGTCCACGGGTCGCGCAGGTCGCACAGCCACGGCAGGCCGAAGTCGCGCTGGATCTCCGCCGCCGCCAGGTGGGCCGTATACGGCATGCTGGTGGACATCACCGCGTCGAAGTGGCCCTGGCGACACAGGTCCCTGGCGGCGTCCAGGGCGAAAGGCAGCCAGCCCAGGTACGGGTCCGGCGCCAGCCAGCGATTGACCCACGAACCGATTTTGTAGAGGCGAAACGCGTCGGTGCGGACCACCTCCAGGCCGTCCGGCACTTGGGCCAGCATCGAAGGGTCAAGGCTGTCACCCGGGGCCGGATCGCAGGCCACCACGCTGACCTGCCAGCCCAGCGCTGGCGCGGCCCGGCACAGCTTGAGCGCGCGCTGCACCCCGGCCCCGCCCATTGGCGGAAAGAAATAGCTGAACAGCAACAGGCGCTTGGCCATGGGCACCGATTTCGGTCAAGGAGTGAGGGCATACACCCGCCAGTGGGCATTGGCGTAAAGCACCGGCAGCGGCAGGTCGGCGCGCCGGATCACCAGCGACTGCGCGCCGTAGCGGTGGCTCAGCGCGCCGTAGTGGTCCAGTGGCAGGGCCTCAAAGCGCGTGTCGAGCTCGCCGAGCAGTGGATTACCGCGCGCGGTCGGCTGGACGCCGCCGGCCAGATCGACGATGCGATGGTACCACGCGACCACTTCGGCGCGGCCGGGCGGCACCTGCTTGTAGCTTGCGACCACCGGCCGCTCGGCCAGCCAGCCCAATGACTCGAGCGCCGGCGAGCACAGCACGGTCGCAGTGGGCGCCGTGTTCTGCGCCAACCACGTGGCGGCGTCTTGCAAGGCCAGCCCCGCCTCGCGCGGCAGCACCGGGCGGCCACCGCGCGGAAAATCGTGCCAGACCTGCAAGTAGCCCGGCAACGGCAGCGCGGCCTGCACCACCACCCACAGCGCTGCCAGCCGCGGTAGCCAGTCGCGCGGCACAGTGGGCACGCGCTGCGCCCAAAGTGCACCGAACAGCAACAGCCCCAACAGCGGCAGCACCGCCCCGCCCACACGGAAAGGCAGAAATTGCAGAATCTTGTGGCCGTTGGGCAGCTGCGCAGCGGCGATGCCCAGGGCGAAGGGGACCAGCGCCGCGACGCCAAACACGCCGATGGCGCGCGCTGCCGGCCGTTCGCGCAGCCAACGCGGCGCCAGGGTCAAAGCCGCCAGCATCGTCAGGCCGACAGCGTAGGTGCGCCAGCCGATCGACCACGTGCGCGGGTCGCTGTGGTGCGGCGTGCGGAACACCACGTAGATCCAGGCCATGTCCGGGCCGCTGCCCACCGGCGCCGGGCTGGTCAAGGTCTGGCCGACGATCAGCAACGCCGGGCCTGCTGCGACCAGCCACCAGACTGCGAGAGCCGCCCAATGCCGCCACGGCCGCGGATCGGTCCGTAGGCTCCACACGGCCAGAACGCCGAGCGCCAGCGTCGCCTGGCCGCCGACCAGGACATGCAAGGTGGTGGCCGCGCCGAACAACGCCACGGCTGTCGTACGCTTATCGGCGATCCACGCCTCGAGCCCGAAAAGCACCAACGCGTAGGCTCCGACCTTGGACTCGACCGTGCCGAACAGCCACTCGCCGCCAGCGATGCTCTGCTCCCAGCGGACAAACAGGCCACCCAGCACCACCGCCAGCGCCGGGCCGATCCCCAGGCGCACGGCCAGCCGCGCCAGCGCCCAGGCCAGCGCCGCGTAGCCGAGTAACCGCCCGACCACCGCCGCCCACTGCAACGGCAACGCCGACACCAGCGGCGACAGCAGCACCTGAAACGGCCGGCGCGGCCCCTGATCGAGCGACAGAAACCAGTCGCCGGCCAGGAATCCGGGGTCCACCAGCCGCCGAGCGGTCAGCAGCGTGTCCAACTCGTTGCTGGTCAGCGGGTCGCGCAGCGCGAACTGCAGCGCGGCCAGTGCCCAGATCGCCCCCGCAACGGCCGCGATCGGCCAACGCTGCAGCACGGACCCGGCGATTGTCCGTGCGCCTTCAGCCTGCGGCAACGTCATCGACCTGCACGCCGAGCGCGCCGTCTGCCAGCAGCACCTGCAAGCGATCGGCGACCTGCACCCCGGCCACCGAGCCAAGCGCGCTGCCATCGGGTCGCCGCACGATGCCGTAGCCGCGGCCGAGCGCCGCCCGCGGGCTCAGCGCCCGCAATAGCCCGGTCAACTGGTCGATTTTGTGGCGGTGCCGCTCCAGCGTCCGCGGCAAGGTCTGGCTGAGCCGCTGCTGTATCAGCGCCAGGTTCTGTCGCTGCTGCGCAAGCTTGCGCACCGGATCGGCGGCGCGCAGCCGGCGTATCAGGCGCTCGTGGTCGCGGCGCTGGCGCTCCAGCTGGCGTTGGGTGGCGCGGTGCAAGCGAGCGCGCAGTTCGTCCAGCCGCAGTTGCCGCTCGCCCGTCAGCGCGCCGCCGTCGCCCAGCCGCGCCCGCAGCTGCCCCAGGTGCCGGCGATCATCGCTCAGCTGCCGCCGCACCGCCTGGGCCATCCGCAACCGCTGATCGGCTACCAACGCGTCGAGATCGGCGAACTTGGGCACGGCGCGCTCAGCGGCCGCGGTCGGCGTCGGTGCGCGCCAATCGGCTGCGTGGTCGCTCAACAACGTGTCGGTCTCGTGGCCAACGGCGCTGATGATCGGAGTCCGGCAGGCGGCAAACGCGCGCACCACTCGCTCTTCATTGAAGGCCCACAGGTCTTCGAGGCTGCCGCCGCCGCGGCCGCACAGGATGACGTCGGCCCAGCCGAGCGCGTCGATGCGCTCGATGCCTTGGGCGATCGACTCGGCAGCGCCCTCGCCCTGCACCTGGACCGGCACCACCACGATGCGCACGCGGGCGCGCTCGCGCAGGATCCGCAGCATGTCTTGCACCGCCGCGCCGGTTTTCGAGGTGACCAGCGCCACGGTCTTGGGCAGGAACGGCAGGGGCTTTTTGCGCGCGGGGTCAAACAGGCCCTCTGCCGTCAGCTTTTCCTTGAGGCGCTGCAACGCCAGGAACAGCGCGCCCTGGCCAGCGGCCTCGACCTGGGTGGCGTTGAACGAATAGCTGCCGCCCTGCACCCACAGGTCGGCCCGGCCGGTACACACCACCTGCATGCCGTCGCGCGGGCGGATCCGCAGCGCCTGGGCCGCGCTTTTCCAGATGGTGACTTTGACGCGGGCCGACTCGTCTTTGAGGTCGAAGTACAGGTGGCCGCTGCTGGCCCAGCTGATGCCGGTGATTTCGCCGGTGACGCGCAGGACCGGCAGCGGCGACAGCAGCGCCTTGACCTTGGCGTTCAGTTGCGAGACAGAGAGCGGGGCGTCGGTGGGCAGCGGCAGCATGGGGCGATGATCGCGCTACGCGGGCGCTGGGGTCAATGGCGACCGCGGCATGCCGCTGTCAGCGCCGCTGACCCGGCGGCGACGACGGCGCACCTATGCTATGCCCCACCCCAGCCACCACCGGATGCGCAACCAGTGCGGCCTCGCCGTCGCCATCGGGCGCTCGCACCTCGCTGTGCCCGGCCACCGCAGGACCGTAGGTTGTCTTGCCCAGCGGCGTGTCCAGCACACCGCGCAGCTCCAGCTCCGCACCCGTGTCGCGCAGGTCCAAAGGCTTGCCCGCACGTACCTGCACGACGGTCGGCGCCAGGGCCAGCAAGCCCGCAGTCGAACCGGTGATCACCGCGCGCTGGCCTGGCAGTAAGCAATGGCCATCGGTGATCGCCCCGCGGTCCTGGCCGGCGACCCACAGGTGCGCGCCCTGCAAGTGGCCCGGCTCATCGCCGCGGTACACCAGCTCCACTGCCTCGTCGCGGTGGTTCGCCAAGCCGTCACCGTCCAGGTCCACGCCTCCCGGCCGCGCCAGGATTTCGTTCAGCACCACCTCGCCGGTCCGCGCCGGCAGGCACGCGGGCGGGGTGTCGACGGCGGCGTCGGCCACGACCCTGCGGCCATCGGCGAGCACGCCGCGTGGGCTGGACTGTTCAGCCAACAGCGAGCAGGCGCCGCAGCACAGCACCAACAGCAAACACATTCTCTGCAATGCAAGAAACCGGGTCATCGGGCACTCCGCGGCCGGTCCGTGGCCGCACACCCGGGTGATCGGTGCGGCGCGCGAAAAACCGCGGCGTCACCGCAAAATAGTTTTCGCCGGGCCGGGCTCATTGGTGCCTGCCCAAAGCCGCGACCTTGCGGTACGCTGTCAGCCCTTGCCGGGAGGCCACCATGCGCGCCGCCGTCGCCCCGTTTTTGTTGATCGCCGTCACGACCGTCGGCTGCGCCGCCCCAGCGGCCACCAACCCGGCCGCGGGAGCGACGGACAGCGCGGTTGCCGACGCGACAGCGGCCGACACCACCCAGGATGCCACCCCTGGCGACGCCGCGACGGCCGAAACCAGCGATCCCTGGGCCGGCGCGCCGCCCGAAACCTGCAAGCCCGGCGCGCCCTGGGACGGCAAAAGCGCGGCATGGGTCGACCGCACCGACAAGGCCGGCCTCGCTGCATTGGGCGTGGTCGCCATTCGCCTCAGCACCGCCGATCTCGACGGCGACTACCGCCCCGAGCTGTTTGCCCGCAGCATGGCCGGGCAGGGCAATCGCGAAGTGTGGGAGGCTGGCAAGCGCCGCCAGTTCCTGCTCAAGGCCATGCCGGCCGAGGGCGGCGGCTTCGCTTTTGACGACATCACCCAGGCCTCGGGCGTGCTGGCCACGCGCGACGACAAGGGCGGGCGACAGGCCCACGTGGTGGTCTACGCCGATGCGGACAATGACGGTGATCTCGATGTTTTCGCAGGAAATTCGGTGCCAGGTGACCCCAAAAAGGACCTGTTCCCTGGCGACGCGTCGGAGCTGCTGCTCAACGACGGTAAGGGCAAGTTCGCACTTTCTGCCGACAATCCATTTGCTGCCAAGGACCTGCGCCGAACCGTCAGCTCTGCCAGTTTTGTGGACTACGACCGCGACGGCGCTATCGACCTTTGGCTGGGCTACACCAGCTGGCCAAGCACCGGCGGCGATTTGCCGATCCAAGACCACCTGCTGCGCGGCGACGGCAAGGGCGGTTGGCAGGTCGTCACCGGGCAGGAAGGGCTGACGACCAAAGAATGGAAGTACCAGGCCGACGTCGAGTCGGGCGCCGTTCACCGCGTGACCTGGGGCACGGCGGCGTGCGACGTCAACGGCGACGGCGACCCCGACTTACTGGGCGTGAGCTACGGCCGGTTCTTCAACAGCTTGTGGCTCAACGGCAGCAAGGGCCCGAGCGGCAAGCGCTTTGAGGACTTGAAGGCCGAGACCCACTTTGACCGCGACGACGACGACGACTGGACCACCAACCTGAACGCGCAGTGCTACTGCCAGGAAAACCCCAGCGCCGCCGAGTGTGACAAGCCGCCCAAGCCGGCCATCGACTGCGCGCAACTCAAGAAGGCGTTTGGCGGCTCCTACCGCTGGAACCACGCCAACGACCGCAAGCCCTACCGGCTGGGCGGCAACACCGGCACCGTGCAGTGCGCCGATCTCGACCGCGACGGCGACCTGGATATGGTGTTTGGCAGCATCGTCCACCCCGACGTCGGCTCGTCGAGCGACCCCTTGCGCATCGCCAGCAACGACGGCGCGCCGATTCCGGTGTTCGTGACGCAAAAGGGCAAGGACAATGGCTTCACCCACAGCTGGCCCAAAGGTCAGCCGCAAGACGTGGGCGACATGAGCCTGGCCGTGTTCGACTTTGACAACGACGGGCGGCTGGACATCGCGGTCGCCGGCAGCGACTACCCGGGTACCCGCGCCAAGCTGTGGCAGCAGCAGCCCGACGGTCGCTATGTCGAGGTGACCGCGGTCGCTGGCCTGGACATGCTGCACGCGGCAAGCGTTGCTGTCGCGGACTGGGATCTGGACGGCGATCTCGATGTGGCATTCGGTCACTCGCTGGCGCGCTGCGGCTTGAGCCCCAGCGAGTGCAAGAAGACCGAGGAAGTCCACGTGTTTGAGAACACCGCGGGCAACAGCGCCAACTGGCTGCGCATCGCCTTGCAAGGCGGCATGGGCAGCAACCGCGCCGCGATCGGCGCGCGGGTGTCGGTCACGGCCGGCGGCGCGACCCAGACGCAGGAGCTGGGCGGCGGCTACGGGCACTTTGGCATGCAGAACGACACCGTGCTGCACTTTGGCCTGGGCGCTGGCTGCGTCATCGACAAGGTGGTGGTGCGCTGGCCCGACGCCGCGGGCACCGTGCAAACTTGGAACCACGTGCGGGCCAACCAACTGGTGCGCCTGGTGCAAGGTCAGCCGGTGGCCGACTATCCGCTGCACAAGAAGTAGCCGGCGGATTTCCGGGGACGCATGGCACAATACCAGTACGACAAAGCCTTTTTTGCCTATACCACGGCGTCGAACGACCACAGCGCCAAACGCGTGGCGGGCTGGCTGGGTGGCTGGCTGCGGCCGCAGAGCGTCGTCGACTTCGGCTGTGCACAGGGCGCATGGCTCGCGGCCTGGCAGGTTGCGGGTGCCACCGACGTGCTGGGCGTCGACGGCGACTACGTGGAGCGCAAGGCGCTGCGCATCGACGCCGACCGCTTCCTTGCCCGCGACCTGGCCCAGCCCATTGAGCTCGGCAGACGCTTTGACTTGGTGCAAAGCGTCGAAGTCGCCGAACACCTGCCCCAAACGGCCGCGGAGGCGTTCGTGGCTACGCTGTGCCGTCACGGCGACGTGGTGCTGTTCTCGGCGGCACCGCCCGGCCAGGGCGGTGAACACCACGTCAACGAGAAGCCCTATGGTTGGTGGCGCGACCTTTTTGCCGCGCGCGGCTATCGCCTGTTCGATTGCGTACGGCCGCAGCTGGCGGGCGACGCCCAGGTCCAGGTGTGGTACCGCTACAATGTGTTTCTGTACGTGAACGATGGCGCCATTGCCCGGCTACCGCCCGAGGTCGCCGCAACCCGTCTGGCCGACGGTGCCGCAGTGCCGGATATTTCGCCGTTGCCGTACCAGCTGCGCAAGGCAGCGGTGCGGGCGCTGCCGCAACCGGTGGCTGACCAGCTGGCCCGCTTCAAGGCCCGGCTGCGGCGATAGCCGAGCGCGAATGCGCAGTCAGCGGCAGGCGCCGCGTGCATACACGCTTTTTCGTTTTGGCCTGCGGGCCGACCTGTGGTATGTTGGCGCCGGGCAGGCCTTGGTGGGCCTGCGCCCGTTTTTCGCCCGGTCCGCGGCCCGCCGCACTATCGCGCCGCCGGCCCGACCGCGCACGCTGCGAGGAAGCCATGAAGACCATTCGCCTTACTAGCACCGTCCTTGCCCTTGCGCTCGCCGCCGGCGGGTGCGCCAGCTCTGACTCCGCGGGTGGCGCCGCTGCCGGTGCCGCCGACACTCCGCTCAAGGCCGTCGGCGCGCTGACGACCGAGATCGACAAAGGCACCTTCACCGTCGACTACACCGGCGCCGTTGCCACCGCCACGCTCAAGCACCGCTTGAACAAGTCGCCGGGTGGTCTCGCCTGCGTGCCTTCGGCCAGCATCTCGGTTGCCCTCAAAGACAGCGCCTGCAAGCTGGAGTTCAACTACGAGGCTGGTTTCGCCGGCGAGGGTCTGGTGCTTAAGACCGTCAACTTCCACGCGCGCGGCTGGCTGCACGGCGACAAGTCGCTCAACGTCCTGGTCGAATGCCCCGGCTGGACCAAAGAGCCGGCCAAGGGCGAGGTCGTCTACACCTCGTCCGCCGTCGACGGTGCGCTCAAGATCATGCCGATCGCGCAGCCTGAAGCCGGCATGGCCAAAGCCGTTTTGCGCAACAAGGAACTGGCGACGACCTTTGGCAAGGTCACCACCATGAAGTTCCAGGGCCGCAAGTTCGACGTCGACCTGTCCAAGATCACCTTCAAGGGCGACGTGGTCAGCATGGGCGACGAGAATGCCCAGTGCGTCAAGACCTTCCACGACTATCCCAAGTGGAAGCTGCAGGACATCAACCCCGGCAGCGCCGGCGCCAACACCACCTATGGCCTGGACGCCTTCAAGGGCAAGAAAGTCGTGGTCGCGCTGGTCTCGGACTGGTGCGCCAGCTGTATCTCGCAGACCAAGCTGATGCAGAAGCTCCAGGACAAGTACGTGGCGGCCGGCAAGAACGTGCAGATGGTCGTCATCAACGACAAGCAGAGCAACGACAAAAGCAAGCTGACCAGCCAGGTCACCAATATCCCGATTTTCCAGGATGTCGCTGGCGTCGATGCCTGGGCCAAGATGGACGCGCCGCACGTCGGCAAGTTCAAGAACTCGGAGATCCGCAATAGCGGTTACGGCTTTGCCATGAATGGCGAAGAGATCATGTACTTCGCGCCCAACGGTACGGGGTCGCTGAACCTGACCGCGTTTGAGCAGGCCGTCGAGGCCGCGATCAACAAGCCCGACGAGCCGTAGCCGCGACGGGACAGCCTGCGCTCAGTTTGCGTCGTCCCTGCGCTCCCACTGCCCCAAAATCTGCTCCGCCCGCGCCCGCACCAGTTCGACCGGGTGCTCGCGCGCGACCTCGCCTAGCGCCTGCCGCGCTGCCGGCGTGTGCAGCATGTCCAGGGCGTCGAGCGCGGCCGCCACCACTTCGGGCTGTCGCGCCTGCACCGCTTGCGACAGTACCGCCACGCTCTGATCGCCGCCCAGCCGTCCTAGCGCCGTGCACGCGACCAGCGCCACGTCTTTGCGCGTGTCGCGGCACAGCTTGTCCAGCCGCGGCCGCTCGGCCACCAGCTTGCGGTCGCCGGCTTCGCGGGCGCAGGCGCTGACCTTCCACACGTCGGCGTCGACCAGACCTTGAACGATCTCCACGTCCGTCCGTCGCCGCGCCCACAGCTCGGCCAGCACGTCGGCCGTCACCTGGGCCACCGCGCGGCCCAGCCGCGGCGGCAACCACGCGCCAAGGCTCACTGCCGCCGGCTTGGGCAGTTGCACCGTCGCAACCCGCAGCGCGACCTCCGCTTGATCCGCCCGCGACGCCGTCGTTTCGGCCTGAGCGCGGATCTGTACGCCAAGCGCGATAGCGGTGGGGGCCTCGAGCGCCACCGCCATGCCCGCTGCATCCTCCGCTTGCCAGCTCAGCTGGATGTCCACGTCGCACCAACTGGCCGGTGAGGGGTCGCGGGGCGCGCCAATCGTGCCCACCAGGGCCACCTCGGCGAGCGCCTGCGCCGCCTCGGCGCGGACCTTTTCGCCGTCGACACCGACCACGGCTTGCCCGGGCGGCGGCTGCAGCGCCACGCGGAATTCACGGATCTGCCACTGGAATCCGACTGACTCCGGCGAGCTGACCTCTGCAGGCGCGACGTTGGACGCCGCGGCAGGCGATCGGCCACAGGCGCACACGGCCAGGGCCAGCGCCCACGTCAGCCGATTCATTACCCGTCCTGCAGCAGGATCAGCAGCCCGGTCGCCCGCGAACCGCCGATATAGTGCAACAGCAGGCGCGTGTCGGCGGGCTCGCCGTCCAGTTCCGTCAGGATGATGACCTTGGCTTCCATGCCCTTGAACGCGCGAATGCCCCGCAGCCGCACCTGGCCGGGCTCGTCGCCGGGCGTCAGCTTCCACGGCAGCAGCACCTCGGCAAAGTCGCGCCAGATCGACTTTTGCGGCGCCCGGGCCGTCAACACCACCACATCGGCAGGCGCGACTCCGCCCTCGGCGCACACGCGCTGCAGCACCCGTCGCAACGCGCGGCCGGCATTGGGTCGCAGCGGCTCAACGGCCACCGGGCTGCCTTCGGGCGCGATGCACAGGGCCTGGCGCATGTGCGGCGTCGCCTGCGTTAGGTGGCGGTGGATAGCGGCGGTGTTGCGCCAATTGGTGGTCAGCACCAGCGCTTCGTCGCCACCCGGCACGGGCGCGGCATCGGCGCGCAGGCATTGGGCGTCGTCGAAAAACACGTAGCGGATGCCGCGCTCGGGGTCCACCAGCCACGCATGCAACGCCTGCCACCACGGCGCAATGAAGTCCTGGGCTTCGTCGACCACCAGCGCGTCAAACCGCGGGCCGTCGCGGCGGGCCGCACCCAGCAGATGGCCCGCCAGTTCATGGTCGAAGAAGCGGGCGCGGGCGTCGCTCGGCGGGGCCTTGATGCGGCGGCGGTCCAGCCCGGCCAGGTCGTAGCACAGCTCGTGAAAGTGCCAGGCGACCACGTTGGGGGTGTCGGCCATCGCGCGGTGCAGCTGGTGGCCAAGCTCCTTGTTGTAACAGGTCAACAGCACCCGCATGCCCTGGGCGGCCAGCGACTGCGCCTTGTGCAGGGCCAGCACGGTCTTGCCGGTGCCCGCCGCGCCGTAGATCGCCTGCCGCCGCACCCGCGCCAGCATGTCGAGCACACCCAACTGTTGGGGACTGAGCGCGACCATCGCCGCCGCGTCGTCGTCCAGTGCGCTGGCCAGCAGCATCCGCGCGCGCTGCGGCTGCAAGAACAGGTCTTCGAGCGCCCGCCACCACCACCGCGACGAGGCGTTGCCGACGCCCGGCTCCTTGCGCTGCCACCGCTCAAACAGACCCAGCACCGCATGCACCGGGTCGTGCAGCGCCGCGCGGTCGAGCACGATGTCGCCCGGGGCGTGGGCGGCGAAACCGGCTTGCGGCGCAAATGCCTCCGGCAGCAGCACGCCGTGGCCAACGGTCGGCCGCGATGGCACAGCCAGCGGGTGCTGCGCCAGCTTGTGCAGCAGCGCGGCCATGCCGTCGTGCGCGGCGGCGAACGGGTCGGCGATGCGTTGTGGCCGGCCATCGCGCACGGTCACCGACCACGCCGGCCCCGACGGGTCATGGCCCAGCGCGCCGGGCACCGCCACCAGGCCCAGCAGGCCGTGCTCCGGGTGCGCGAGCACGAAGTCCAGGGCGCCGTCTTGTAGCGGGGCACTGGCAGCGCTCTTGCCGACCCAGGCCGCGCCCTGCACCACCGTCCACGGTTCGGGTAGCGCCGCGCGCCAGGCGTCGAACAGCCGCAACAGTGCCGGGCTGGTACCGGGCCTGGGCAGGGCGGGGATGGTGCGGGCCACGGCGAAGGCGAGTGGGGCCTAGTTGCCCAAGACCGCGTCGCGCAGGTCCTTGTCGGCGGGCCGGCCCCCGAACCAGATGGCCCACATCGCCACCATGAAGGCCTTGCCGGGCACATTGACCTTGTCGGACCCGCCGATCCGGAGCGTGGTGCCCTTGGCGGGGCTGTAGGCGAACTGGATGACGAGGCCTTTGCCGATGCTGGCCGGAAAGGCAGCTTTGACCCGGTCGATGTCGGTCTGGAGCTTGGCGCGGTCGGCCTCACTGGTGTTCTTGTCCAGGCCGTCGTCGATGGCGTCGCGCATCTTGTCGCCGCCAATGCCGCGCAGCATGTGCAGCCACAGCAGCTTGGGTTCGTCGGCGTTGACGATGTGCCCGGAGGCCTTCTTGGCGTTCGCCGAGTACACGCCCATCGCGTACACGTTGGTCATCCACTTGGTGCGCACGCCGACGCCGATGAGGTTGACGGTGCCGCCAGCGGCCGAAGTCGACTCCGGAAAATCGACGCCCTCGACCGTGCGGGCCAGCGCGGCCGAAGCGCTGACCTGGCTTGCGAATTGCCCGAGCGCGGCCGCCATCAAGCATGCCGTCAAGAACTGCTTGCGATTCATGGGCTTTCCATACGTGACGGAGCAAGCCGCCGTTGCACGTGCGAGCTTAGCACCTGTAGAAGAAGAACTCGATCGCCCTGCCTGGCAGCGGAGCGGCGAGTCGGCTTGCAAAGACGCGAGCTTGCGACCCACTAAACCAGCAAATGGGTCCGGTGGAAAATCGAGTCGATTTTTCACGGGCCCTTACTTGGTCGCCGGCACCAGCGCAAAGCCGTCGATGCGCAAGCTGCTTGTGCGCAAGATCGCCGTCAACTGCGCGGTCTCGGGGCCAAAGCCGCCCCACTCGACGCCAGGCAGCGCAGCAAGCGCCGTGTCAAAAGCGCGCTGGTCGTCGAGCATCGGGTCGCCTTCGGCTAGCCATTTGCTTTTGAAATACAGCGGTTGCGGATCGTGCGGCTGGCCGTCATAGGCAAAGAAATCCACGCGCTGGCGGCGTAGATCGACCTTGGCTCGCTCGACCAGTTTGGGCACCGGCTGACCCCAGAACTCGTCGTAGACGTGAAAGGTGAGTTTGCCCGACCGGTCGTGGATCTTGACCACCTGGCAGGCGCAGGCGTCGCCGTACAGTTGCTCGCCGCAGCCCACGAACACCCGCAGCACCGCCGGTACCTGCGCTAGTTGCCGGTTGGTGAAGTACAGACCGTCGCCGTGCTCCAGGTGGCCCAGCCGCGTCTGCGCGACGGTGTCACACGCCGCGGCGACGACATCGACGTTGCCAGCCGAGAACAGCAACACCCGCGCCGCATCGAGCGCCCCGGACTCGTCGCCGAACCACTGGGCAATCTCGGTGGCCAGCGCCGCCGGAACGCTGGCAAACGAGCGCCGCCGCTCGAATACCTGCAGCGCCAGGTACACCAGCAAATCGTCCTTGGCCAACGGCCCGCTGCCCGCGACTCGCCGGCGCAAGAAGCCCTGTTCGTCGTCGTCCCGTCGAAACACCAGCACCACGCCCGGCGCCACCACGATCGGCTGGAGACCGGTCACGCCGCCGACCAGCGCGTCGATCTCCTGCTGGGTAAACTGCTTGTCGAAGCCGTGGGCTACGTCGGGGTCGCTGTGAAAGCGCGCGTACGCCGAGTGGCCCGCCAGCGGCACGGCAACGGCCAGCACCTTGCGGGTCAGCTCCCACGCGGCTGCCAGTGTGCGCCGCCGCTCGACCGGGTCTTCGATGCCGTTGAGCACGTAGCCGAGGTTGACCGCGTCGGCTGCCGACTTCGGCCCACTGGGGGCCGACAGTGGATCCCACCCGTGGGCCACAGCGCCCGCCGCCCGCAGTGTCGCCACGTCGCGCCCGTCGCCGCAGCCGTAGTCGAGCAAGCCCTGGCCGAGCAGGCCATGGCGGACCAGCGCAGCCACCGGCGGCGAGACCGGTCGCGTCAACCGCAGCGCTGCCGCTGGCTGCGCTTGGCCCTTGGTTGCTGTCGCTGTTTGTGGATTCGCCGGAGTGCGCTGTGCCACGCCCGCACCGAGAACAGGCGCCCCGCCGCTGCGGGCACGCCCAAGAAGGGGCCGCGAGTTTGGCGGCTGCCGATGGCAGAGGCAAGCCGGAAATGCAAAGCGCGCACGGTTGCGCAATTGCTTCGCCGTGGCGCGGCGTCACGGGCACTGGCCCAGGACCTCCAACTCGTCCAAAAGCCAGCCGAACTTCTGCTTGTTCGAGGTATCGTACTTGGTCTGATCGAACCACGCTCGCAGCTTGACCGCCTTGCCGACCAGGTTGGCGGGCAGCACCACCTGCTGCTGCACCCACTTGGCGGCGGTGGTGCCGCTCTGCAGGTTGCCGTTCTTGCTCCACACGCTGGCCAGCTTGACGCCAGTCTGCGCGTCGTGCACGTCGATGCCGCACTGGTGGATGTCGGTGCCCGGCGACACGTCGAGCAGCGTCCAGAAGCGCAGCGCTGGGTTGGCCGGCACGGTGACGGCCGGACTGGTCGCCGCGCCTTTGTTGGCGGTGCTATCCTCGAAGCTGACCTTGTTGGGAATGCCGTAGCGCAGTGCGCCGGCGCCGGCGACCTGGGTCAGCGTGCTGAAGTGAAAATACACAGACGTGCTGGACTTTTCGACCGTCCAGGCGTTGAGCGCCGCGGTGTCGAAGCGATGGCGCAAGTGCGGTCCCTGGCCCTGCACCGCTGTCAAACCGCACGTCGCGGCCTTGCAAGCGGCGACCTGACACTTGGCGTCTGCCGTGCACTGAGCGTCGGTGGTGCAGCAGCTGGCGCCGCTGGGCTTGGGGTAGCTGCAAAGGCCGGCGCCGCAGGTGCCTTTGACGCAGCCATTTTGCGTGCACGGCGCGGTTGCGCTGCAGGTGGCGGCTAGGCCCGCGTAGACGTGCGTGCAGGTGCCGCTAGCACACGCGTCGGCGCTGCCGGGGTCGAGGTCGTCGCACTCGGCGTTGGACTTGCAGCAGCCGACGCCTGGCGGGTTTTTGCAGACGCCGCCCTGGCACAGATCTTGCGTGCAGGCATTGCCGTCGGCGCAGTCCTTGCTGTCGGCGCAGCACTTGCCGAGCGGCGTCCAGGTACACTGGCCGTTCTTGCAGGCGTCGGCAGTGCAGCCCTTGCCGTCGTCGCAGGCAAAGTCGTTGTTGCAGCACAGCGACACCGCCTTGTGCAGGCACTTGCCGTCGAGATCGCAGCTGTCGGTCGTGCACTTGTCGCCGTCGTCGCAGTCCTTGGCGCCGGCACAGCCCTTGGGGGTGTCGTAGCACAGGTAGAGCAGTGTGTTGCACTGCTGGCCTTTGGGGCAGTCGGCGTCGGCGCCGCACTGAAAGCTCTGGCACTTGCCCTTAAAGCAAAAGTGCTTGTCGGTCCCTGCCGGCAGCGGATTGGCGTTGCACTCGCCGTCGGTCGCGCACGGTTTGGGGCCGCACGAGCCGTCGGTGCACACCTGCCACAGCTCGCAGCCGCTAGCGCAGGTCGGCGGTTCGGTCTCCGCGCGGACTGCGACGTCGGGTTCCGCGCTGACCTCGGCCGCTACTTCCGCGTTGCCGACGTCCGCTGGTGTCTCGACAGGCTCCACGACTTTGGTCATGCAGCCTGCGGCAAGAATTGCCAGTAGTATCCATGTTCTGAACAAAGGTGCCCTCTGATCGCCCATCACAGCAGCTGCGTCTTCCAGAAGTGGGCGACTGCGGCGATGAGCGCGTCGCGATTCGACTTTTTGGCAAAGCCGTGGCCCTCGTCCAGCCCCAGCATGTACCAAACTGGTTGGCCGGCGGCGCGGACCGCTCGCACCACCTGCTCGGCCTCGCTCTGCGGCACCCGCGGGTCGTTGGCACCCTGGACCACGAACAGCCGCGAACGAATGCGGTTGGCGTGAGTCAGCGGCGAGATCTGGTGCAGGAACTCGCGCATCGCCGGGTCGCGCTCGTCGCCGTACTCGGCCCGCCGGTTGTCGCGGCGGTAGGCTTGGGTGTTCTCCAAGAAAGTCACAAAGTTCGAGATGCCGACGATGTCGATGCCGGCCTTGAGGCGATCGCCGTACTGGACCAGGCTCGCCAGCACCATGTAGCCGCCGTAGCTGCCGCCGTAGACCGCGATGCGCTTGCTGTCCAGATCCGGTTGGGTCGCCGCCCAGTCGAGCAAGGCGCCGATGTCAGCCACGGAGTCCTGGCGCCGCTTGCCGTTGTCCAACTCCAAGAACGACTTGCCGTAGCCGTCGCTGCCGCGCACGTTGGGCACCAGCACCGCAATGCCGAGCTCGCGCACCCAGAACTGGATCGCCGGATCGAACCACGGCCGCGCCTGCGCCTCCGGGCCGCCGTGGATGTGGATGACGGTCGCAAACGGGCCTTTGCCCTCGGGCTTGTAGACAAAGCACGGGATCTGCCTGCGCTTGCCGCCGGCCATGTCAAAAGTTGGGTAGCGCACGAGCTTGGGTGCCACGAACACCTGCGGCGGCAGCCCACCGGTCTCGGTCTGCGTCCAGCGCGCGACCGCGGGCGGCTTCTTGTCGGACAGCCACTGCACCACCCACACATCGCCGGGCGTGCTGGCGCCGGTCAGCGACACCGCCAGCGACTTGCCGTCCGGCGCCCACTGCATGCCGCTCAGCACGCCGTCGGGTAGCCCGGGCACCAGCACCGGCCGTAGCTTGTCGTCGAGCACGTACAGGCGCGCCCAGCCGTCTTCGTTGACGTGCAGCGCCACTCGCTTGCCGTCGTCGGAAATGTCGAAGTCTTCTATTTTCCAGGGGATGTTGGCGGTCACTGCGGCAGCCGCGCCGTCCGGCCCGATCCGCACCAGCCGCTGGAATTCGGCATCCACGCCGGTCAGCAGCCAGATCACCCCTGCCTCACCGTAGCGGGCCGCCCCGTACGCCGCCTTCTTGCCCGCCTTGTCGGCGCGGATCGGGCGCAGCTCGCCGGTCGCCAGCGTGCACTCGAAGACCTCGGCTTCTTCGATGGACAGAAAATGCAGCAGCAACACTTTGGCGTGGTCGGCGGACCAGTCCATCACCCGCCAGTTGCCCGACAGCTCTTTGACCAGCTTAGGTGCCGGCGGCGCGTCGGTGTCGGCGCCCGGCGCCCACAGGTACAGGTCAAAGTCCTTGCCGTTGCGACCGGTACCGACAAAGGCCAGCTGTTTGCCGTCTTTG
This sequence comes from Pseudomonadota bacterium, assembly GCA_005792545.1. Lineage (GTDB taxonomy): Bacteria > Myxococcota_A > UBA9042 > UBA9042 > UBA9042 > SXRM01. The sequence continues at coordinate 29,956 of SXRM01000007.1, forward strand.
GACCACTCGGGCGACTCGTGGCGGGCCTTGCCGTCGGTCAGCCGCGCCAGCTTGCCGTCGGCCCGGCGAAAGTGGAACAGCTGGTAGAACTCGCTGCCGCCCTTGTCGATGCCCAGCACCAGCTCGGCGCTTGGATCGCCTTGCGGTCCGGCCGCGGGGGGTGCAAGCGGACGAATGGCTGCAAACGCCACCGGCTCCTGGCCAAAGGTCCACTGGCTGCGCATGCCCATCGGCATCGCCACGTGGTGCAACTGGTTGGTCTCGCCAAAGCGGGTGTGTACCAGCATGCCGCGGCCGTCTGGCAGCCAGCCAGCCAGCCGCAGCGGCCGGGCGTTGCTGAACTGCAGCGCGCGTGCCACCAGCTCGGGCGGCGTCTCGGGCACGCCATCTAGGCGCAGGTTGCCTTGCTGGCGCACTTCCGGCGCGGCCGCTGCAGCCGGCATAGGCGCGGCTGGCGGTGCGGCTAGCGCGGGGCAGGGCAGCGCCAAGAGCCAGGCGCAGGCGATCCAGTGTCGGGCAGTCCAGGTCATCCGTTCGCGTCCGCGGCCCCCTGGCCGCCTTGTCAAGCACTGCACAGCGTGTCAGGCTGGCGCGCTATCTTGGCGCGGTCGCCGGTTGGGCGCAATCGCCGTCGCGCGTCCCCTCGCCAAACTAGTTGCCATGTCGACAGAATCACCCGCTACCACCGCTGCCGCCGCTCCGCCCTTGGTGTCGTGCCGGGCGCTGGCCGTCGGCTATGGCAGCAAACCGATGCTGCCGCCGATTACGTTGCAGGTGCGGCCGCGCGAGCTGTGGGCGGTGTTCGGCCCCAACGGCAGCGGCAAGTCGACGGTGCTCAAGACCGTGCTCGGCCTACTGCCGCCAGTTGCCGGGCAATTCGAGTGCGCGGTGTCGTCGCTGGGCTACGTGCCGCAGCGCAGCGAGATCGACCCGGCCATCCCGGCGCGCGTGCTCGACATGGTGCGCGCGGGCGTGGAGCGCAACTGGTCGTTCTTGAACCCGCTGTGGACCTGGAAGCACCGCGCGGCCATCGACGATGCGCTGGGCGACACCCACATCCGGGCGCTGGTCCGTGAGCCGTGGACCCACCTGTCCGAAGGTCAGAAGCAGCGCGTGCTGATGGCGCAGGCGCTGGCGGGCAATCCGCAGTTGCTGGTGCTCGACGAGCCGACGAGCGCGATGGACGTGCACGCCGAGCGCAGCATTTTCGCGCTGCTCGATGACCTGCGGCGGCGCCGCGACCTCGGGGTGATGGTGGTCGGCCACAACCTGGGGGTGTTGGCGCGGTTCGCGACCCATGCGCTGTTTGTCGACAAGGACCAGGCCGCCATCGACGTGGGGCTGGTACGCGACGTGGTGCGCGGTTCGGCGTTTGTGGAGCGGTTTGGCAAGGGCGTCGCCGAGCATCTGGGGGCCAGCAATGCCACCTGACGCCCCACCTACGCTGCACGACTTCTTTGCCGCGTGGGAGCTGTTCGCCGACCCGGCCCTGGCCGGCGCTTTGGCCGGGGCGCTACTGGGTGCGCTCGGCGTGTACGTGGTCGTCCGGCGCATGGTGTTTCTCTCAGCTGCGTTGGCGCAGGCCGCAGGGCTGGGCGTAGCCGGCGCGTGGTTCGCGCAGATCCACTTGGGCGTGCCGGCTGGCCTGGCAACGCCGACGCTGGGTGCGGGGCTGGCGAGCGCCCTGGCGGCGACGCTGATGGCCGGCGGCGAGGCCGGGCTCAAAGGGCGCCGTGACGGCTGGCTGGGCGGCGTGTACCTGATTGGCGCCGCGGGCACGCTGGCGATCGGTACGCGTATTGTCCAAGAAGTCCAGGATATCGAGACGATCCTGTTCGGCTCGGCGGTCGCCGTGTCGCCCGACGACTTGCGGGCGCTGGCGTGGACCGTGGGCCTGCTGGGTCTGGTGCATCTGGTCGGTCTGCGCGGCTTCGTGCAGGTGGCCGTCGACGAAAATGGCGCCCGCGTACGCGGCCTGCCGGTGCGTTTGCTCGGGCTACTGCTGATGGGGTCGCTGGCGTTGGCTGTATCGTTTGGCACGCGGATTCTGGGGGCCCTGCCCGTGTTTGCGTTCACGGTGCTGCCGCCGCTCGCGGCGCTGCGGCTGGCGCCCAATGTCGGCTACGCGGTGCTGTGGGCGACCCTTATCGGCGCCTTGGCGGGCTTTTTCGGCTACGTGGCGGCGTTCTTGTGGAAGCTGCCGGTCGGCGCCGCCCAGACGCTCACCGCCGCGGTGCTGCTCGCCCTGGCCTGGCTGGTCGGCAAAGGTCTGGAGTGGCAGCACAACCGCAGCGCCCACAAAGACGGCCACATCCACGGCCCGGGCTGCGGTCACGTCGCGATTCGTCACGGCGACCATGTGGACTACCTGGACGACGGCCAGTTGCAGCACCAGGGCGGGGGCGGCCGCGAAGTGCACCAATTGCATGGCGATGCGGGCCACGGCCATGGTCATGGGCACGACCACAGACACGGTCACGCGCACGGTCACGACCACAGCCATGCCGACGACCATGAGCACGGCCACAACCACGAGCACGGCCACGCTGGCTGCACGGTCGCGCAGGGGCACGTGCACGGCCCAGGCTGCGGGCATCCGCGCATCGCCCACGGCGGCCACCACGACTACCTGGTTGGCGGGCGGTTGCATCACCAGCACGGCGATCACTGCGATGACCATGGGCCGGTGGATGTCGTGGATTAGCCGCAGTCGGCTTGGTACTGTCGGGGCTAAATGAAGGCCGACGACCAAGTTCTAGGCCGCAGGCCAACACGCCGGTACCATAGACCACACGTGCCGACAAGAACGGGCCTGAACCGCAGCCACGGACAGAAGCGTCGGTCTGCGTATGTGCTGATTGGCGCTGCAGTTATCCGATTGGAACGCTGGTTCTTCGGATCCTCAGCGGTACAGGTCGGCGTCACCGGGTGGGTCAGTTTTAGAAATTCACAAATGAATCAGCGATGTTTGGTGACAAAGCCTTTACTTTCCGGAAAAAAAGGCGCGGTTTGATCACGGCAATTCTGGGTTGGCAACTACCAAGCCAGGGCCAGTTGCCGTGCGTCGCGCGTCGCGCGTCGCGCGTCGCAACTAATGTAAATCAAACGGCTATTGTAATACTCGCGACCGGCCTGATCAACGCGCGGGCACGCGGCTTGTCGCTTGGCGATGACGCGTGGCGGCCGGCAACGGTTGCCGCGACCACCCAAAGCAGTCATTGTTGGCCCACCCGGCCGGCAGCAACCTTGCGCGGCGGTGTCGAGGAGACTTGATGGCGCGCAAACTCTGATTTCAGACGACTGTCGTGCTGGACGCAGCCTCGGGCGTTCAGGCAGCAACGTGGGCGCTGCCACCCGAAGCGTACCTGCCCGCAAGAAACGCGGAACGGCTCGCGTTTTACGGCGAGTACATCGCAGTGGGCCCTGGCGCGGCAAGCGTCACGGCAAAACTGCAATGCTCGCCGACCGACTCTGACCGTGACTCGGATTTCGCCGACATCGGCAATGGGACAAGTTCGACGCTCACCCGCGACAGCGCGGCCTACGCGTGGGTCGTGGGTGGAGACTTTGGGCCGCGCTTCGGCTACCCACGCGGCAGTTTGCGGGTCAAGCTGACCAATGTCGGTGCCAACTGGGCCGGCGTCCAACTCCTTGTCTGGGTCGACGACAATACAGAATCGCCTTGAGGTGAGATCAAGCCTACCGCAAGGAAGGAGCGACGAGTCGGCTTGCAAAGCCGCGAGTTTGCGACCCACTGAGCCAGCAAGAACAGCAATCGCCGATGACCTCGGGTCATCGCGATCCTGTATA
>SXRM01000079.1 GCA_005792545.1 Pseudomonadota bacterium
GCGCCAGATGCGGGCCCGACGGCGGATGTGCCGCTGGCGGACACGGCGGAGGCGCAGTCTGACGCGCCGGTCGCAGACGCCGCCGCCGGTGATGCCGCCGACGGCGCCGCGGCTGAGGATGCCACACCCGCGCCAGACGTCGCCGTCGACCCGGGTCCTGCTACATCGGACGCCGCCGCACCGGACGCAGCTGAAGTGGCGGCGGTCGACACCGCCGCGCAGTCCGACGCCGGCATCGACAGTGAGCAGCCCGACGGCGCGACGGAGCCGGCCTCGGATGTCGCCCAAAACTCCGGTGACGTCGCCGCCCCTGAGACCAGCACCGCCCCCGACGCGTCGGCAGACACGACGGCTGACGCCACGCCGCCGACAGACTCCGCAGCTACCGAATTGCCGGCACCGCCCCAAGTCGTAGTCGTTGCCGGCTCCGGCTTTGTCGCCTGCGACGACAACAACGCCTGCACAGTCGAAGACCGCCTGGTGGCCGGCACCTGCGCCGGCGTGTGGAAGCTCTGCTCGGACGGCAAGCCGTGCACCGTTGACACTTGCGTGCCTGCGACCGGCAACTGCTCGTTTGCGCCGTCCACCGGGACGTGCGACGACGGCAACGCCTGCACCATCGGCGACACCTGCACCAAGGCCGGCACCTGCACCGCTGGCAAGCCGGTCGATTGCGACGACGGCTTGCCGTGCAGCGTCGACACTTGCCAACCGAAGTTGGGCTGCCTGCACAAGCTTGCTGAGACGGGCAGCGCATGCGGCGCAAATTCCTGGTGCCTGTCCAACGGCGCTTGCACGCTCAAGATCCCCTGCATGGGCCTGCCCGCAGTGTGCGACGACAACGAGCCGTGCACCATCGATTTCTGCGAGAGCTTTGCCGGCTGCATGCACATGCCCGCCGATGACAACGACCACTGCGACGACGGTGACCCGTGCACCCCGATGCCGACCGACAAGTGCAAGTCCGGCAAGTGCACCAACATCAAGAACGTGTGCGCCTGCAGCGTCGACTCCGACTGCGTGCAGATGGACGACGGCGACCTGTGCAACGGCATCTCTGCCTGCCTGCCCGCTGCCGACGGGTCCCTGCGCTGCCAGCCAAAGCCGGCGTCTGCGGTGGTCTGCGCGGCCCTGCCGGCGTCCAGTTGCAAGGTCGCCAAGTGTGAGCCGGGCACCGGCCAGTGTCTGGCGATCCCCATGGGCGAGGGCGCGTGGTGCGACGACGGCGATACCTGCTCGGCGCACTCCACCTGCGTGGCCGGTGTGTGCAAAGCTGCTGTGGCGCTGCAGTGCGCGGCGTCCAGCGGCTGTGCTGCCAAAGCGTGCGACGACATCGCTGGTTGCGCGGCGACGCCCGGCTGTGGTTGCGCCAACTGTGACGACGGCGACCCGTGCACTATCGACGAGTGCAACGGATCAGCGTGCACGCACAAGCCGCTGCAGTGTCCTTCGCTCGGGCCGTGCCTGGTCAGCGCCTGTAAGGCGACGTCAACCGGCGGCTATACCTGCGAGGCGATGGCCGTTGCGAGCGCCGCGCCGCTATTGTCGCTCCAACCGTGCTCGCCTTTTGCGGTGGTGCAGGGCTGCGACGCCGGCTATGTCTGCGAGCCAGTCGTCGACAACCCGGTAGTCGGCTGGTGCGCTCCGGTAGCCCAGGTTGCCTGCGAAGACGGCCTGGCCTGTACGGTGGGCGACATCTGCGACAAGGGCGCATGCCGCGCCGGGCCAGCCCCGGACTGCGACGACGACAATCCGTGCACCGCCGATGTCTGCGGCGCCAAAGGCTGTACATCGACCCCTATCCCGAACTGCAAGGTATGCGTAGATCAGGGTTTTGAGACCGACAGCTGGAAGCCCCAGTGGTCGATGTGGTCCGAGTTTCCTGAACAGATGGCCTGGACCGTGGGCAAGAGTCCCGCGGGCAATGGGCGTGCCACCATCGCGTGGACCGGAGGCGACACCGGCAACGAGGACGGCAGTGTGGCTGGATACCTGTTTCTGCGGCGCTTGTACGCCGACAATGGCACACCTGCGATCCTGGACTTCAAGTACCGCGCCGTGTTTGGGTACGGCAAGTGCGGCATCGACGACCTCGAGGTTATCGTCAACGGTCAGGTCGTGTGGCGCAGCTGCGAATCCACGCCGGGTGGCATGAGCGGCGCGTGGCAGCACGTCAAGATTGACCTCGGCCTCGTCGCCGGTGGCGGTTTTGACATTGAGTTCCGGGCGATAGCCGCCGCGAGCAAGCAGGGCTTGGGCGCCATCGAACTGGACAAGGTGCGGGTTTCCGGTGCCTGCGACACTGCGTGCCTCTCGGCCCACTTGGACCCGCTCAGCGATGCGCGCGACGTGCCGTCGTCGCCGATTCCGCACGGCTTTAAGCTGACCAGCAGCGCGCCGGCCTACATCACTTGGGCGCCGACCAGCACGGGAGGTCAGGTTGGGCCCGGCGCCATGACCGTCAAGTACGCCGGCGCGCCGCCCGGACAGGTGGCCGCCACGGCAACCTGGCGCGTGCCGCAAGTACGGCCGCAGGCAGGGTCGGTGCTGCAGTTCTGGGTCCGCGCGATGCTAGTTGGCAACACCAGTTGCGGCGCCGACGACCTTGTCGTTTCCGTAGCCGGAACTCCGGTCGTGCAGATTTGCGGCGCTCAGCCGGTTTGGAAGAACATCAAAGTCGATCTATCGGCGTGGGCTGGCAAGACGGTCGATGTCACGTTCGCCGCGGTGTCCGGAACGACCGCGGCGTCGAGCGCTGTGTTCCAGATCGACGGCTTGACAGCCACCGGATCGTGCTCCTACGCCTGCATGCTCGCCCAGTTTGAATCCGCGACCGACGTCGCCGGCTGGTGGAAAGGCGGCACGCCGGCCGCCCCGCCCTGGGAAATGCAAACCGACGCGGCCAGTGCAGGCGAGGGCTCCATGGGCGTGGATCTTGGACCTGAATCAGGGCCCGCAGCCGTCAGCACGCTGGTCCCTGCTGCCCAGTGGCGCTGGGTCATGCCTGTGGCTGGGGCGACGTTCGAGATGCAAGCCAAAGTGACGTCTGACAGCGCGACGTGTCCGCTGCCGATGTTGCGGGTTCGGTTTCCGTACGTCAATCAGGGGATTCCACCGACCGACCCGAAGCTGGCGACCACCAGTCCGCTCATGCTCGACGTCATGGAAACCTGCCAGCCCTCGACCGGCTTTGTGCAGCATGAGGTTGACGTCGGCGACCCGATCCGCGGACGCAAATTCGTGCCCCTGTTCGTGCTCAAGAAGCCGATGGGCGCGACCTCCGTGGGTGTGCGGATCGACGAAGTGGTCATCCGCTGCAAGTAGCCTGCGCGGGCACTGGCCGTCGCCGACACGGCAATCGGCCGGCAATGCCTGGCATTTGCGCAATTGACAGGGTCATGGGCGTGGCGCACGATGACGAACGACGCATCCGTCGTGGCCTTGACGTGGCGTCGTCGGTGCGCCGTGACACGCGGCAGCCAGCCGGCCAGGGTAGAGGCGCTTGCTGCGCCGCGTAGCTCTATACAGGATCGCAATGACCCGAGGTCATCTGCGATTGCCGTTCTTGCTTGCACGGCGGGTCGCAAGCTCGCGGCTTTGCAAGCCGACTCGCCGCTCCTTTCTTGGGGTGGGCTTGATCTCACGTCAAGGCGATTCTGTCTAGCTGGCGGAGGGTAGATGACAGGGGCGGGCGTCCAGTGGCGACGAGTTTGGCGTGCGCTCGCAGGGACCTGGATCCTCGGCGTCGCCGTTGCGTGCAGTGGCGACCCCGCTCCGCCGGGCGGCGGCGCCCGCGATGCAGCGCCGACCCTTGCCGACGTTGGCGCACAGGACGTTGCGTCAGACAAGCAGCAACTTGCCGAGACGGCTGCGTCGTCTGACAGCGTCGGCCCGGATGCAGCGCCGGATACCAGCGCAGCCCAAGACGACGGCCCCGACGCCGCGGTCGATGCGCAGGACGTTTCGCCGGTTCAAGACGTTCCCGCGGCAGCAGACGGGCTCGCTGAGGATGCGCAGGACGCGGATGTGCTTGCAGTCCAAGACGTCGCAGCGGAGGTCACGCCGCTTGCCGATGCCGACGCGAGTGCAGTCGTTGACGCGCTGTTGACCAGCGAAGTCGCGCAGGATGTGGCGGTGCCTGGGCCGCAGGACGCTACCGCTTTGGCGGATGTGGACGTCGTTGAGTCCGGACCCTCTGATGCTGCACCGGCCGACGCCGCTTCGCTTGGCGACGTGACGCCCGTCGCGGCCATTCCTGCAGGACCGCCGCCGCCGCAGACCGTGCCAGTCAATCCGGCCACCCTGCCGGTCGCTGCGTTTGTCGAGGACACTGTGGCGTACGGTATCAGCCCCACGAGCACCCATCAGGCCTGCGTGGCGGTCGCGGACTTTGACGGCAATGGCCGCGAGGACTTCGTGGTTGTCGAGGCCAAGGGCTGGACGAGCACGCTGCACGCAGTGCTCTTGAGCAATGGCGTGCCCAAACACGTCAAGACGCCGATCTCCGGGTCGAGCGCCCAGGCCAATTTCGGCTGCACAGCGGTCGACATGAATGGTGACGACAAGCCAGACCTGTTGACCGGAGGATTCTCGGGCGCCGCGCTGTATCTGGGCGACGGCGCGGGTGGCTTCGAGGACTTTAGCAACGACTGGCTGCCTTACTTGCTGGACTTCGAGGCCTTTAGCATCGTGCCTGCCGATCTGGACGGCGATGGCGACCTCGACCTGTTCGTTGGGGCTGGCTTTGCGCCGCCCAGTTGCGATGCGCTGGCTTGCCAGTACACCGAGTCGGACTTGCTGTGCACGGTCAATCCGCCGATTCCCAACCTGGACAAGCTGCAGGATCGCGTGCTCATTCAAGGCCCAGTATTGCCGATGGTCGATGCCACCAAGCAATGGCAACCACCGCCTGGTGGCACGCAGACCGTGGCGATGGCGGCCGACGTCGATGTTGATGGCAAGATGGACATGCTGGTCGCAGACGACTTTGGCAGCTCGCGGATCTTGCGCAACACCGGCAAGGCCTTCGACAGCTTCGACACCAATGTCGGCCTCGCTCCGTACGCGGGGGCAATGGGCTGGACCATCGGCGACTTCAACAGCGACGGTCTGCCGGATCTGGTCATTGCCGAGTCCGGTCCGACGCCGGTGTACATCAACTCACCGCAATGGAAGGGCACGGCGCCATTCGCCTTTGTCGACAAGGGCGGCACCTACGGCACCTGGGCCGCCAACTGGACGGCGAGTTCATGGTCGCCGGTCATCGACGACTTCGACCATAACGGTTACGACGATCTATGGATCGCCAACGGTGTCCACGTGACCAATGACATGGCGGCCAACCCTAAGACTCTGTGCGCGGTCAGCAAAGAAAAGGACTTCTCGACGATGTTCGTCGACCTGCCGAGCACCGACGTGCTGTTTCTCGCGCAGCCCGGCGGCGGCAGCAAGGCGCACCAAGTCGTCGTCGGCAAGCACGCTCACATCATCATCGTCGAGCAGCGGCCAATCGACTTGGACGACGACGGCGACCTCGACATGGTGCAGACGCGGCCCGGTCCCAACATGATGACGTCGCTGGTGCGCATCCTGCGCAACGACGTGGCCAAACAGGGTGGCAGCTTCAAGGTAGTCCTCAAGGGCAAGGGCATGAACAAAGACGCGCTCGGCAGCACCGTGACCGCGACCATCGCCGGCCTGAAGCGCACCCGCTGGCTCAACGGCAGCGGTGCATTTGGCGGCACGCGGGCGCGCATTGCGCACTTCGGCCTGGGCAGCGCGCAGGTCGCGGACAACGTGACGGTGACGTGGCCGGACGGCACCAAGACCTCGCTCGGCCAGGCGCAGGCCGGTCAGACGTTACAGGCGACGTGGAAATAGGCAGCGAGTCGAGGTTCGACCGCGGCGCTGATGTCGTCGCAGCGCAGTCAAGGGGTGTGGCTAAATCACGCCCGCGGCGAGGTCGAAGAGCCTGCAGGCAGTTCGCGAGCGCGCCCGGAGCGACCGACCGAGGCGCACTTGAAGTGCGCCGACCGAGGGAGTGAGGACGTAAGCCGCGAGATGTCCAGGATCTTTGGCCGTAGCTGGGTGGGATTTTGGCCACACCCTCTCAGGGCCTGGAAATGATTTACTCAATCATTTCGCTCGCCCGCTTGCTTGTTTTGTGGGTCGCCAACTCGCGGCCTCGAAGGCCGACTCGCGGCTCCGCCTTGTGCCGAGAGTGCTCAAGTCATTGTTTTCCAGTCCCTTACCTATACAGAATCGCCTTGAGGTGAGATCAAACCTGCCGCAAGGAAGGAGCGACGAGTCGGCTTGCAAAGCCGCGAGTTTGCGACCCCCTGAGCAAGCAAGAACAGCGATCGCAGATGACCTCGGGTCATCGCGATCCTGTATAGCTTGCCATTCTCAGCTCAAGCAACTGTGCGTCGATGGTGAACTTCGCCGCCCAATTCAGGTATTGCCAGTGACCATAGTCACCGTCAATCGGCCACGATCCAGCGATGCCGCCCTTCTCGCCCGCCCCGCCGCTCAATTGGACGGTGCGCCGCACGAAAGCATTGGCCCGCTGCATCGCCGCTATCAGCTTGTCATCGCCCGCGGCGACCCCAAGCGTTCCCCAATTCCAGGCCATCTGACTAGTGCCGGTCAGACAAGCCCAGGGCACACAGGCGCTCCAGGAGCTGTCCAAGCGACCTGAGAGGAACCCGCGACTATCCAGGCACTTTTGCAGGACGCGCGCACTGCGAAGAGCGGCCTGCAGCAGCCGGTCGTCGCCGGTCAGACGCCAGGCTTCGACGATGCCGCGCACAGCGTAGCCGATGGTGTGGGTCAGCGGCCTGGATTGGTCGCTCAGGCAACACCGCTCAAACCAGCCATTGCCGCGCTGATGCGACAGTGCCCACGCGACGTTGCGCAGCGCTGCTGCTGCATACCGTTCGTCGCCGGTGGCGCGGTGCGCTTCGATCAGGCCCCAAGCTGTGTGCGTTTCGTAAGCCTTCGGACCCGGCGCGGCAAACGTCGTCAGGTGCTTGCGCCAGGCACCGTCGGCATCTTGAATCGACACCAGCCAGTCTGCTGCGGCGCGCGTCGGTCCTTCCCAGCTAGGGCCAAATTCGCGCATGCCGTACGACAAGCCGTTCAGAATCTGCCCCGTGTTGAAGGTGACCGGCTGCTTGGCCGCGACCCCGATAACGCCACCTTGGAAGCCACCCGACGGTTGCTGAATCGCTCGCAACCAGTTGAGCGCCCGCAGCGCTCGGTCTCGCGCATCCGGCAGGTATCGTTGCGCGTCACTGTCCAGCAGCGTCGGCACGATGTATCCGGTCGTCTCTGGGTAAGATGCGGCCCAGCCCGTGCGGTACCCCCAGTCGCGCGCAAACCCGCCGTCGCGTGTGGCGGAGCGATCCTGGGCCGAAGCTAGCCATAGAAAAGCCGCCCGGATCGTTGATTCCACTCCCGGATCCTCCCGCAAGGCGGCGTCGCGGCGCCTACGCAAGCGCGCGCGGGGCGGTAGTGCGAATTCCAGCGTCATCGCACGCCCCAGGTTGTACACACTGCGCGCCGTGCGGCGGGCAATTGCACCGGTACCCTGTGGCGTCGGCGTTGGTGCCCCCTCAGTCTGGCGCATATCCGAGTAGATCGTCACTCCCTGCGCAAGCAATTCTTCCAAGGCTGCCATCATCTCCTCCGCTGGCAGCCACCACACCTCGCCCGTGCCGACGACGCCGGTGCGCAGGCGATCGGTGCGGCGCAGGTAGTCGGTCATGTGGGCGCGCACGCCGAGGCCCGTGTCCTTGTCGATGCGCACGCGCGCAACCTCTGAGTCGTGCGCACTGACCGCCATGCGGTGCTCCACGCCAGCCGCGTCGCGCACTGTTACGTTGATTGGCGAATCCGCAGTGTAGACCGGCACCGGAAAGTCTGAGCGGAGATCTTCCAGCACATGGTAGAACGTCACGGGTCCGAGCGAAGTGCCGAGGCCGACTAGCAAACCTCGCTTTTCCAGCAACCGACCCAATGGGCTGCCTACGCCAAAGGTCGTGCCACAAGTGTGGTGGTCGCGCACCAGCCAGTCTGCGTCAGGCCCTAACGCCGCGACGGAGTGCGTGGGGTGCAGACTGCGCAAGACACCGGGGCGCTTGCGGAAAGCCTCCGTCAACGATCCAACGTTGGAGGGCGATTCGCGCGCGTCAAATACCTGCCCTGAGCGCAGCACGGCCTGCATGGACTGCGGCAGTGAGAACGTGGGCAGGGCGAGCGTGCCTCCGAGCTCTGTGACAAAGACCTGGATCAGCGCGTCAAGGACTGCCTCGGTGCCTCCTTGAACAAACCCCAATGACTTGAGCGAACTGTGCACGAAGACGATGCGGTCCGGTGGTGTGCCGAGGGCGCGCAGGTCCGCCATCAGCGCCTGACCATCGCTGTGGGCACGGCGGGCCGCCAACTGCTCAGAGCGCTGCGCGCGGTCGCGGTCTTCCAGCCATTGCCGCGCGCTCTGTACTGGCCCGTGGACCGCCTCGACGGATACGGGCAGGCGGCGTTCAACTCGACGGACGACGGCTGTGAGGACCTTGAGTGCTGACCTTGCGTGCTCGTCTGATTGGGTCGCCATCGTTCGCTCAGTGGGGCTGGTCGCCGTGCCCGGATCATGACCTTGCCATCGGGCAGTTGCAAGGCCTGCGCGCGTGCGTGCGTCCTTGGATCTGGTGACCGGCAGGCTCCACAGTTCGGCCGCCTGCGACCACAGCCAGCTGGCGATGGCGCTGCGGGCGTCGCTCAGGCTCAGGCTGCGCCTTGCTCGAGCCAGCCTACCGCACCCACTTGCGGAACTTGAACGACCCGCCGCGCGTCGACTCTGCGGGGAACGCATAAGGCGGGTTGGTCGCCGGGCAGAACGACGGCGTGGTGCCCGACGGGCAGTGGTCGCCCGAAAACGCGCGGTCGTTGGCCGCCACGTCTTCCCAGCACGTATGCCGGCAGCCGTCGTTGTAGACGTCTTGCACGTTGGTGGCCTTGCCTTCGGTGGTCGGCACGTTGTGGCGGTGACCCCAGTGAAACGAGGCGTTGATTTCGACGAAGCGCGGCTTGCCGGCGAGCGGTCCCCCCTTGTAGGTGACGGCGACTGCCTTGGATGCGCCTTGCTGAATGGCGGCGGTGTAGGCCGGGCCGTCAAAGCTCGCCTCGAGAAACACCTTGTCGTTGACGTCGGTGTAGCGAATCTCGCCCGCGCCGCTCAGCAGGTCAAACACGTACTTCTGGCCGCCTGGAACCGTGGGCGACGTCAGTTCGGTATCCTGGTTCAGCAGGGTCCGCAACTTGCTGTCCGTGTTGTTCAGGATGAGCGTCCAGCCGCCACCTGCCGCCGTCATGTCGCAGTAGACCTGATAGGGCTTTGCGCTGGTCGCGGTCTTGATCCAGTAGGCGGCGTTCTTGCCGGAGTCGCCGGGGACTTTGGTCAGGATGTCCTTGCACGACGTGCCCGGTTTGGCCTCGGTGCCGTACGCGGCTTCGACCGCGAGGTGCACGAACTCGGCGCCAGTGCAGATGGCGAGCGTCTTTTTGGCGGTGTGGAAGTACACCAAGCCCAGCATCTCTGGCGTGCAGGGGACAGGGTCTTTGTCGGCATTTTGCAGGCGCATCCCGATGACCTGGGCGTTGCCCGCGTCCAGGCCCTGCTTGAACTGGTGAATGCCCGCCCAGTTGGCGTCTTTGGCAAACGCCGCGTAACCGCTGAGATCCGGCCCGCCGTCGAGGTCGCCAAACTTGTTCGACAACGCGACCTTGGCCAGCGACGCGGTTTTGGCGTATGGCGCCAGCACCGCGGCCTCCAGGTGGCCAGCGGTGATGCAACCTGTGCAACCGAGCTTCTTGGCAGAGCCGGCTTCTTCTGCGAAATCGGCGAGCTTGGCCAGTTCAGCTTGCTTGGCGACGTTGCTGCCGAGCGCGTAGTTGGCGATACCGCCAGGCTCGTTGGCTACTGCCCAGTTGAAGTTGGCGTGGATGTCCTTGACGGCGCCGGCCGCAAGCTTGTCGCTGGTCACGGCGCCTTTGCCGAGGTCCGCCTCGCCAACGCAGCCGCTGCACTGCACGTCGCTGGCCAGGTCTGCCACCGCGGAACTCGCCGCACGCACGGCCAATGGCACCGGCCGCAGCGGCACCAGCGGCAGTTCCGGGTCGCCACCGACGGTCACGCCGACGAAAAGTGGCTTGTTGGTTGCGAACAGGCCCGAGTCGAGCGGCACGGCCGCCGCGCCAACCGACACGGCAAACACGCCACCCGCAGCCTGCACCGAAAGAAAGGACTCGGTGAACAAGGGCTTACCGCCCTTGGCTTCGTCGTAGAGCGCGATGGCCATTGCGTAGCCGCCGTCTGCGACCGGGCCGCCGCCTACGGCCGACAGGCGACCTTGCGCCGCGATTTGAACGGGAATCGCCTGAGCGGGTGCCGCGACCAGGGCCGCAGACGCGAAAGTGGCGAGGGTTATTGCCAGGCGAACGGGTGTCATGGCGCTTCTTTATACGGCGTGGCGCGACGTGCGCCCAATTGCGCAAGCGTAGCGGCAATGATGGGACGGGGCAATGGCGCGGCGCATCGCGCGGCGGTGAAGGGGCCAATACTCGCGCGGTTGGTTGAATGCCTTACCGTCCCCTTGCCCGCACCACGCAACAGAGTACCCTGCAGCTCGCGCGCAACGCCGCGCCTGACCGCGACATGGACCACCAACACAAGTCCGAACTCAATGCGCCCAAGCCACAGGCGTCCGCGAAAAAGCCAGACCCGGCGCAGGCCAAAGCCAAGCCACCGGTCGGGGCAGGTGCCGGCGCTGCATCGAACTACGCTGCCCAGCGCGCAGGCGCTGCGCCAAAGCCCCAAGGCGCGACAGCTGCGCAGGGCGCCACCCTGGTCAACAACCAGCCGCTGCGCGAGCAGGGCAAGCCTGGTGCGCAGAAGCACGTGCCCGCCCACCAGCGCGAGCCGGGTCAGTACCACTGCCTTGGCCAAACCCTGCCCACGCTGCAAGCCGTCCACGACTGGCTGGCCGCGACCCAGCCCAAGGATTCGGAGGTCGTCATCCAGTGCACCGCCGCCAGCGGCATCCGCGAGCAAACCCAGACAACCTGGCACTATTACAACCCGGCGCAAAAAATCGTGCTCGACGGCAGTGGGGCGGCGGTGACCGGTTTTGACGGACCGCGCCCGACCCAGGGCTACTACTTGTCGTACCGACCGGCAGTGGGGCAGGGCACGACGGCCGAGCGCCCGGCGGCCGCCAACCTCGAAGTCAAGAACCTGAGCATCGCCGGCTTTGAGGCGGGTGGCATCGAAATATCGCCGCAAACCGTGGCGGGCGCGCAGGACAAATGGGCGGGCGGTCTGTCGGCCTTCGTCGGCGGGGCCGCGGTGCGCGACTGCGACTTTCGCGACCTCGGGACCAAGGGCACGCCCGCCCAGCAGCGCGTTTGGAACGACCTGCGCTTTGGCGCCGGTGGCATCATGATGCGCGGCGTGCAGAATTCGACGTTCGAGCGCAACCAGTTCAAAAACCTGACCAACGGCGAGACGACCTTTCGCGGCACCGACGAGCACGGCAAGCCGACGGAGCGCCAAGCCGACGCCAACCACTTGTTCCACGCCATCTACGCCCGCGATGGATCCAGCGGCAACACCATTGCCGGCAACGAATTCAATCGGGTTGGCGGCGACGCGGTGCGAGTCAGCAACGGCTCCAACCGCAACATCGTCGATGGCAACACCGCGCGCGACTCGGGCGTGCACGGCCTGGTCTCGAACTGGTTCAACACCGCCAAGCACAAGCCGGACCGCGACTCGACCGGCACCGTCATCAGCAACAACAAGATCGGCAAGACCTTTGGCGGCAAGAGCCAGGGCACGGCGTACAACCGCCACGAGTCCAAGGGCAAACCGGGCAAAGTGACGGCCTAGGCGTGAGCCGGAGTCTTGTCCGCGCGTCGACTTCGTTTTGGCGGTCCGCAAAGACGGCGCAGAGGTTGACGTGTTGGCGGGCACCAAGCGATTGGGCTACCGGTGGTACGACATCGCGACCGGCAAGGAAACCGTGCAAGGCAGCCCGGTGGCGCGCGCGGACTGCTGGTTGTTCACCATCCCCACAGGCCTGGCGATCGACCAGCACCACGAAGCGTCAAAGAGCGTGTCGTGGCCCGCACCGCTCGATGGGCATGACGCGGGTCGGCGGCGCCTTGCTGCTCTACACAGTCACCAAAATTTGACATCAAACCTTGGACGGAGCCGCGACTCGGTAGCGGAGCGGACGCGAGCTTGGCGACCCACCTAACAAGCACATGATCGCCGGTCCGGCATTTGGTGCCGGACTTCGGCGATCATGCACATCACCCGCCAGCGACCACCGACAGCCTACGGCCGAAACGACGCGCCCACAAACAGCGTATACGACAGCCGCGGCGCTTTCGGGTCGTCGGGCGGCCGCAAGAAATAGTGATTGACGGTGGCGCCCAGTGCCAGGCGCAGGGTCCTGGTGGCGTTGTAGCCGAGCAGCAGGTCGAATTCGTGGCGCGTCTGGTCGGGGGTGTAGTGGTCCGGCGCGGCGGTCGTCACCTGATAGCTCACGGTCGAAACCGACTTGCCGACCCAGTCGCCGTAGCGCACATCGAGCTCAAGGGCACTTCGCGCATAGCCGTTGAACACCTGGTCGGCATAGGCGCGCAGGTTGGCGTAGTCGACGACAAAGCCCACCTCGAGGTGGAGGTTGACGAGCCGCGCGGCTGCTTCGCTGTGCAATAGAAACGTGCCGAAGCCGCTGGCCAGAATGGCACGCAGCGAAATGCCCTCGTCTGTTGCGGTCTTGAGCTCGTAGGTCGACCAGTCGTAGAGCCAGGTCGCGCTGAGCCAGCGGTTGCTGCGCTTGAAGCGGGCGCGGCCGTACGTCCAGGTCTTTTCGTGGTCGCGCAGAGCCGGGACGATGTAGCCCTCGAGCCACAAATCCATGAACGTCACCAGCGTCGTGCGCTTGAGGCGGTACAGCCCCATCAGGCCGACGCTGCCTTTGAGTGGCAGGGCGTTGGCCCCGAGCGTCACCTGGTGCTTGTAGTCGGCTTTGCCCAGGACCACGAGCTGGCCGTCGGCGATTTCGCTCGCACAGCGGGCTAGTTCGCAGGCGCGCGGCGCGGCGCTGACGTCGCTGTCCGCTGTGGCATCGACGGCGGCAGCGCTGGCTAGCGCGGCCACGACCCAGACAAGCCAGCGATTGCGCGCGAGGGACCAGTGCGCCATGGCGACATAGAGTGCGAGCGCGCGGCGCAAATTTCAAGCTGTGGCGGGGGTCGCCTTGTCACCCTGTCGCCAGTTGGCGACACCGCCAATGCGAAGTCTCGCGGCAGCCTATTTCCGACGCTTGCCGGCGTGCGCAGCACAGGCCTTGCGCAGCGTGGCGGCGTCGGCGTCGCTCACCTCCGGTGGGTGCCAGTCGACTTTTGCGGGGTCCGCGCCGAAGACGGTCGCCGCAAACAGGCAAGCCACGAGGTAGGTACCGGCCGCCAGCGGATGCGAGCCGTCATCGTGATAGAGGTTGAGCGTGGGATGCTCGGCAAGCACCTGAGCCCACGCTTCTGGAACGGCAATGCGCACGCCCCCGTAGCTGTCCGCTGCCTGCTGATAGACCTTGGCGATGATTTTGGCATACGCCGCAGCGGAGCCACCCGCTTTGTTGTCCAGGTAGATGGCGTCCCCGGGTTTTCGCGGCCATGTCGCGTACCAGACGGGTATGGCGCCGGCGGCTTTGAGTTGCACGGCGAATTTCTGGCAGTACTCCAGAAAGTAAGTGGGCCCATAGGCAGTTTCCATCGACTGGCCCTGCAAGACCACATGGGTCCAGCCGCCGTGCGCGAGCTTGGTCTTGGCGGGTGCGAACTGGTACAGGGCGGCCAGCGTCGCCCCACCGCCAGTCGCCGAATCGACCTGAACGGTGATGCCGGCATGGGCAGCAAAGGTCGATACCATGCCCGGCAGGTCATTGAAGTAGGTGTAGCTGTTGCCCAGAAACAGCGCATTGTACACGGTGGCCGTGGCATCCACCGCCACGTCAGCGACGCCATCGGCTTGCGCATCGGCGGTGTCGGCCGTCCGCGACTCGGCAGACTCCGCGTCGACCGCAGCCACATGGGGCGCGGCGTCGCTGGCGGCACCCTCTGCCGCTTGGTCCGCTGCGTCCGCTGCGTCCACTTGCTCGGATGGAGACGGGGCTGGATGGCCGCAACCCATCGCCAACCATGTGACTGTCACCCAAAGCACGGACCGCAAGATTGCCATTGCCGCCTCGCCCGAACCCACACGAGCGGCGGTTACTGTATCGGCTGCGCCGGCCGTTGCCCAGCTTGCCCGGCTGATTCTGGCACGGCAGGACAGTTGGCCGTCGCCAAATTGACGCACAAGGCCCGCTCCCCCAAGATCGCTGCGCGCGAAGCGGGACGCGCAGACTGGTGTACATCGATGGCCAAACAGTTCGCGCCTCGCCGGCGCGCTGCGGCAACTGTCGCGGTGCTGTGCATGGCGTGCGCTGCGCCGGCGGGTAAGCCTGCGCCGCCGGACTCATCATCTGGGGCGGATGGCGGTGCGACCGACGCCGCCGACTGCAAACCGTGGGCGGCGATGCCTGGCGGCACGTGCTGCCCGACCGGCGCAGCGTGGGCCCAAGACCACTGCGCCGCGGTTGGGCCGCCGGAGTGCGCCGCGACGGCCACGGACTGCGCCCCGCGCTGGTGCTTTGGCGGGCAATCGGCCGACGGGGCCGACTGCGCCCTGACCGCGCCTGACTGCCTGCCCGTCCCGCACACCTGTACCGATGCGGAGTTGGCCGCCAAGGCGGGCTGCCCGGTCGGCACTGCGCCTGGCCTGGGTTTCGGCTGCGTTGCTGCCGGTGCCGCGCTGTCGGCTGCCGCCACCGCCGCGTCGGATGCCGTGCCAGCATTGCCGCCCGCGCAACCGCCTCGCGTCTGCTACGACCCTGGCGGCGACGAGCCGCGGCCGTGCGCGTCCGGCGAAATGGGCTGCCGTGCGGACGAAGTGCTCGATGCCAAGGGCAATTGCGTGCTCAACGTCGGTACCGATTTGGTGTGCCCCGCTGGCTTCTTGCCGGGAGCACCCTTGTCGGCTGGCGGGCTGCCGGCTTGCGCTCCTGACCCGGCCGCTTGCGGCTCCGACCAGTACGGCGGAATCGCCCAGGTCAAGGGCACCGTCTTTGTCGACGCCAGCTTTGGCGGTAAGCCCAAGGGCACGCGCGCATCGCCCTTCGCCGACCTCGCAGCCGCCGCCGCCGCGTTGCCCGATGGCGGGACCATCGCTGTGGCCGCCGGTTCCTACTCGGACAGTTTGCTGCCCAAGGTACCGTTGGACGTGCGCGGCCGCTGCGCAGCGTTGGTGACCCTGGCACCAGCGACCAAGCAACCGGCGCTGTCTGTGAGCACCACAGCCGCCAACGGCACTCGCTTGAGCGGCGTTACCATCACCGGCGGCGAAAGCGTGCTGCGGGCCAGCGACGGCGCCAAACTGCTCGTGCATGGCGTGCGCATCGCCAACACGACCAGCAGGGCGCTGCTGGCCAGCGCCGGCGGCTCCATCGCGTTCAGCGACGGCGTGGTGACAGACGTTTTGGGCGCCAGCAATCTTTCGACCGCCGGCAATGCGGTCACCGCCGAGGACGACGGCAGCCACGTCGCACTGCTGCGCGTCCGCATCAGCCGGGCGGCCGGCTCGGCCTTGATGGCGCGCTACGGCGCCACTGCGAGCGTGACGGATGTGGTCATCGACGACGGCAATCCGACCGCGCAGGTCAACGGCTTGGGCACCGGAATCAACGCCTTCAAGGGCGGGCAGATTGTCGTTTATCGCGTCCGCGTCAGCCTGACCATAGGCCATGCGCTGTCTGCCGAAGAGGAGTCGAGCAGCCTGACCGGCAGCCGGGTGTGGGCCGACCGCTGCGCGGCCAAGCAGACCGGTGCGCCTGGTGGCTACGGTCTGCTGGTGTCCAAAGGGGCCAGCGCCGCGCTTGCAGGCTTGCGGACCAGTGGTTGCCGCAGCGCTGCTGTCAACGTCTATGGCCCAGGCACCACCCTGCAGCTGACCGCATCGGCACTGACGGGCACGCGCAGTCACATCCCGGCCAGCAGCGACGGCGGCGGGCTGGTGGTGGCCGGGGGCGCCAAGGCCCAAATCAGCTCAGTGTGGCTCTCTGACAACCGCGCTGTCGGCATCGCGGTGACCAGCGCGGGGACCAGTTTGACCGCCATCGATTGCGTCGTGCATGGCACAGGTGCGCACGACCTGCACAAAGGGCAGGGTTATGGCGCTTCCGTGATCACCGGAGCCCACGCGGATTTCCGGCGCGTGCGCTTTAGCGCAAACCGCGGTTCCGGTGTTTTCGTCGCGGACAAAAGTTCGCGGCTGGTCGGCTTTGACCTCGTTTGCGACCGGACCGGGCCGGACCAGTTGCCGCTGCCGAGCGGCGCGGGGCTCTACGTCCAGGGTGAGGCGACGGTGCGGATGCGCGGCGTGCGCATGAGCCACAGCACCACGTTTGGCGCGGTCGCGGCCGGCGCTGCGGATGTCCAACTGGCGTCCCTGCTCATCGAGGACACGCTCGAGGAGCCAGCCAGCAAGGACTACGGCCTCGGGCTGGTCGTCCTCCAAGGCGCTCGGGTGCGTTTGATGGGCGGTCGCATCCACGCGGCGCACGGCGCTGGCGTGGCCGCAAGCGACGCAGGCACATCGGTTGCCGCACACGGCTTGGCCGTGACCGACACCCTGGTGCGACTGGCCGACGGTGGCGGTGGCCACGGCATCTACGCGGCGCAAGGCGCCGAACTACTGCTTTTCGGCGCACTGCTGGCCGGCAATCGCTCGACCGGTGTCGCGGCCGACCACGCCGCGTTGACCATGGACCGGGCCGTGGTCATCGACACCCAGTTTGCGCCGCTGGTCAACCCCGACCTGACGCTGGGCCAGCAGTTGGCGGATGGCGTAGTCGCGGCCAGCGCGACCCATCTGACCCTGCAGCGCCTCATCGTAGCCAACAACGCCCGGGCTGGCGTCCTGGTCAACGCGACGCCGTCAGGGTCGCTGCAGCGCTCAGTAGTCAGCGGCGGGTCGTTCGGCGTGGTGACACAGCAGGGCACCACTTTGCAGAAAGTGGATGTGGCGGCCTATGGCGCGTCGCAACAAAACCGCTCCGGTGACGCAGGGTTGGCGATTCCGCCGCCGCCAAAACTGGTGACCACCAAGTAGCTGCGACCTTCGCGGCAGGGCCCACAGGCGTTTCGGCCAAAACAAGCGTGCCTTCGCAGTGCGCCTTGGCATACCATGCGCGACAGCCGCGCCGATGCCGAACCAGCGCGCAGAGGGTCCAATGCCAAGACAGCGCCTCGACCGCAGCGACCCGCACCTGTGGCACCTCGACGTGCACCATGGGCTGGCGGCAGCCGAGGCGGTGTCTGAGCTATGCGCCGCGTGGGACCTGATGCTGGCCGCTGGCGGCACCATGGCCCTGCAAGTCGTGCACGGCTACGGCAAAAGCGGCAAAGGCGGCGAGATCTACTTTGCCGTCCACCAGTTGCTGGCCGCTAACCGACGGCGCGTGGCCCAGAGCCACCCGAAGGATCCTCGCGGTCAGCCTAATCCTGGCGCTACAGTGCTGCGGGTGGGCCGAGCAGAGGCGCTGCAAGCTCCGGCGGTGTTGCAGCGTTTGGGCCGCGGTGAGGACGGGCAAGTGGGCGATGCGGGCGACGGGAGTACTGCTTAGTGGTCGGCGCAATTCCCGTCGCCGGTAAGCACGATGGCACAGAGAAGCCTGACCCTGCTCCTGGCCCACAGTCTGACCCTGAATCAGCCTTGGACCTCAGCAACAACTGCCGCCTGCATTTGGGGCCTACCACGAGCGCGACACCGGGACCCTATGGCGACGTTGGCGTCAGCTCAGCCGGATACTGAGTGGCAAAGGCACCGCCGGGCGGCGTGTGGTACACACGAATCACGGTTGCCGGCCCGGTCGCCGCATCGCCGGCTGCTGGCACAGCGGCGCCCGTGGTGTCCGAGCACACCTTGTTCCAGGCACCGGTTGCGCCACAGGCGAGCGCGGGTACCGCAAAGTTGGCAGCAATCGCAGGCTTCCAGCAGCGCACGCGATAGATGCTCGGGTGCTCGTCGCCGCAGCCCTTCGGGCAACCGTCGTAGGTAAACCAGGACACCACGCCACTACTACTGCCAGCCAGGCCCACCGCGATAAGGGAATCGGTCCCCCACTCCGAGAAAGTCGCGCGAAAGGCCTTGCCGGCTACCGCCGCGTCGCGTGCACAAGCATACGCAGCCGCTGGATTGCCACCAGCAGCGACATCACCACAATCTTTGGCGCCCGTGCCCGCCGCAGCGGCAACCAGCGGCGCAAGGGCGCACTTGACGCCAACCCCCTCGGACTCTGCCCCGGTATCGCAGCCCGCAGGGCCGACGACAAGGCCAAACCCAACCCAGCAGGCTCGAACAAGGCGATGACACTGGGCTCCGTGGTTCGCCATGAGACTTTTCGGCCTCGTCCGTGACCAACTGCAAGGTATGGTGAAACGCAGGTTCAGAGAACGGAAACCAGGATCTTACCCACCGCACGCCCGCTTCGCGAGCGAACCCACGCGTCCGCCAGCTTGTCGAGCGTAAACCGGCTGTCGACGACGACCCGCAGCTTGCCCGCTTGCGCGAGGCCGTCCAAGACGGCGAGATCTGCGGCATTGGACTTGAGCAAAACCGGCCGGACTTTGCGTGCGGTCACCGCATTGAGCAACATCCGCGCCATCACCAGAGGCCCCGGAACCGTGCTGGCGTAGCGCCCATTCGGAGTCAGCAGCGGCAGCCACGGACCCGGGTCGCCACCCACGCAGTCGAGCACGATGTCGAACGGTGGCAAGCCGGCGTAAGGACTTGGCGCGCGGTAGTCCACGGTCTGCTGGGCGCCGAGGTCGCTGACCAGTTGTGCATTGCCAGCGCTGCACACGGCGGTGACGTGGGCCCCGGCCGAGCGGGCGATTTGCACCGCAAGGTGGCCGACGCCGCCCGAACCGCCGACGATGAGCACGCGCTCGGTCGCCCCCAGCATGGGCATACCGCACTGGTCGCGCAGGCCTTGCAGGGCCGTCATCCCGGCCAGCGGCAGGCCGGCGGCAGTCTCATAGTCCATGCTTTCAGGCATGGGCGTCAGTGTGTCCGTGCCGCACAGCGCGAACTCGGCGCTTGCACCGCCGTTGAGGCCACCCAGGCGGGTATGGACGCGCATGCCAGGCGTGAAGTGCTGGGCACCTGGCCCGGCGGCGACGACTACGCCGGCAAGGTCGTAGCCCGGCACGCACGGCAGCTTGACCGGCATCACCAGCCGCAGCTTGCCGCTGGCCTGCTTCCAGTCGACCGGGTTGACGCTGGCGACGTGCACCTGCACCAGCACCTGGTTGGCACTTGGCGTGGGCTTGGGCACGTCGACCAGGTCGAGTGCTCCGGCATAGGACTTGTACTGCATGGCGCGCATTGGGCGACTCGCTCGGCGGTGGCCGAATCGGCGCGCACGGTAGCGCAGTTGTCAGGCGAGAGCCATGGGGCGGGCCCTCATCCAGTCGCCTAGGGCGGGGTCGCGCTGAGATGGGCCGCCCAGGTTGCCAACGTCACAGGTCGCCGCGCAAGCTGCGGGCCATCGCGTCGAGCCGGTCCAACGTAGGCCAGTGCACCGCAAATGCCACCGCCGAAACCGCCAAGAAAGGCCACAGCGGGCTCATCGTGTGGTGTGCGTGCGCAAGCACCATGCCGGCGATGGCCGGAGCCTCGGCCAGGGCAAGGCAGAGCGCGACCAGCGGCGTCAGTGCCGCCAGGCTGGCCTTCCCTGACGCGTCCAACGGCTCAAGCGGCACCGTCCCTTGCTTGCGCGCTTGTGCTCCCATCGCCAGGAGCCACCGCGGCAACCACAGCGAGGCGGCCACACCCGCAGCAGCGAACGCGCACGCCGCAATCGTCAGCGGTTCGGGCGCGAACTGCCACTCGGCCGCCGGCTGTGCCGAGGCGCTGATGCCGCGGTAGGTGGCCAACGCGAAAAGGCCAAGTGCGGCGTACGCCCCGCCAAAGTACATGCGAATTGTCCGAACTGCGTGGTCCCGGTCCATGGTAATCTCCTAGTGCGCAATGCGCGAAAGGGGCAGCCTTTGTTGCCGCGTCGCTTGCCTCGCCGCACCTTGCGACGTTGCCGCTCGACGCCTGCCCGTGGGGCTCGTTGACGCTGGCTAGCGGCGCCAGTCCGCGGCCTTCTGGCGCACCGTCCGGTCCAAGTCGCCGAAGATGTCGCCGCCGGCCTGCTTGACGTCGCCAGCCTTTTGCTTGGTCGTGCGCCAGGCTTCGGCCGTTTCATCGGTGACACGTTGCTTGCCGTCCGCGTAGGTCTGCTTGGCGGCCCGCTTGATGTCGCCACCCTGCTCGCTGCCCCAGGCCTTGACGTCGGCCGCCTTCTGCTTGACAGCCCGTTTGACGTCGCCAGTCTCTTGCCCCACCCGAGACTTGGTGGCGCTTGCGACCTGGCGGCAGTTGCGACCCGCGTCGCCGTACACGCTGCCCCAGCCTTGCTCAGCGAGGTAGTCGCTGCCGCTGTACAGCCAGTTCATCACGCCGTTGCCGCTCAGCATTTTGTCGCGGTAGCGGTTCAGCCCGGCCAAGCTGCCGGTGGCAACGGCGTCGACCGACGTGACGGCGCCTTCGAGGCCCTCCTTGATGGCATCGGACGGCTTGTGGCCGGGCGCGACGACGCCGGCGATGGTGTCCACGGCGCCCAAGATGGGATTGAGGGCAATCGCACCGTCGACAGCGCCGGCTGCGACACCGTTGGCGACCTTGCCGTGCTCGGACTGCGCCGACGAGGTGCGGTAGCCTCCAATGCCGCCCCGGACTGCAGCGGTGGCAGCGTTGGCCACGCCCAGACCGTTGCTGGCGGCGCCCAGGACCTTTGCGCTGCCAGTCATCTGCTTGGCCGTCGCGGCGGCGGCCTCGGCAGAAAACTCGGCAGCCTCGCCAGCGCCTTGGGCTGCCGCCACCATGTGTTCGGTTCTTTCCAGTTTGCCGGGGATCGTGCCCCCATGTGGACCATGCGAGGTGGCATCTGCCATGTGTTTGGCGGCTCCGGGCACGGTGACCACATGCTTGCCGGCGCTCGCGGCGAATTCGGCCTTTTCGGACGCGTGGGCGCCGGACTTGAAGAACTTGTTGTAGCTGTCGGCCTTTTTGGCGAATTTGACTGCTCGGTCGAGCATGGGGTCCTCCTTGGTCGAGTGCCGACCGAAATGGCGGGCGCAGAGCCCCTATGCACGCGGCGTGCCACGCACATCGAGCCGACAAAGTCTATGAAGTCAACGAACTGAATAGACCGGGTTCGTTGAGAAGCGTCCGTGTCCGGCGCATGACCTCCGTCCGGTCGGACACCTGCGCGGCGGCTTCGGTGTTGCATGGCCGGTGATGAACCTTCGCGAGGGTCTGTTTGATTCTGTGAAATGCAGCGACCATTTTCTGCCTGCCGGCTACTCTTGGGCCACAGGCCCGCTGCCCTGGCGCGGCGGTCGATCCTCTGCAACGGCGACAGCACCATCGAAATGACCGAACGAGACAGCATGCACGACCCGGCAACGGCGAGTTCGACGACGCGGCGCGGAGCGGGGCCGAGTAGCGTCAGCGCCGAGTCCGTGCTGCCCTTTGGCGCCTGGCGGACGCGAGTCAGGCCACAGTCCGGGCCGGTGGTGCTGCCGCAGGTGCAGTCCTACGTGCCACAGCCGCCCCCAGACGCGCCGCCGCGCGCGCCCAGGCCGCCCGTCCAGACCGACCACATCGATCCCGCGCGGCTGACGCCCTGGCAGCTGCAGTTTGCCAGGCCGGGTCCGCCAGCTCACGAGAACAGTCAGCAGATCGGTGCCGCGAGCGCCCAGCGCGACCGGTCGACCGGCCTTGGCGATAAGGCGTTTGCCGAGGCCCTGATGCGCCTGGCCCCGCAGATGCCCAAACAGCACGTCGCGCAAATCGCCGCGGTGATGTTTCGCCGCGAACTGCAAGCCGATGAACCGGTGTTCTCCGCAGACAGCGCGGCCAGCGCGGCCTGGCTCATCACCGAGGGCAGCCTGCGCGTGGAGTTCTTGGATGACACCGGATGCAGCCGTACCGTGATGGCCGCCAAGCCCGGCACCTTTGTCGGCATCGAAGCCCTGCTTGGCGCCGATCGCCACGCCAGCACGGTGGTCGCCGCATCGCTCGCTGTCGTCTACGAGTTGGACCAGACGCGGCTTGCGCTGCTCGACCGCATCGTACCGGATGCTGCCCAATACCTGTTTGAGGCCATCAACGCCGCCATGGCCAGGCGTGCACGCGGCTACTTTGGCCGCATTGACCGCATCATCGGGAACTGCCAACCGAGCAACTCACCGCCTGACCCGGCCCGGGGCGGTGCACTGGCCTTTCTTGCCGCCAAGCTTGGCCTAGGAGACAGGCGATGAGCATTGGCACCTTCACCCGCGGCCTTGCTGCGCTGCCGTCGCTGAACGACGTCACGGTCGAAGACCTGCAGGCCTTTCGCCGCATTGCCTTTGACCGCCGGCTGCGTTCGGGTTCCTGTCTGGCGCGGGCGGGTCAGCCTACCGCGGGAACGTGGCTGCTGGTCGGGGGCGAGGTCGAACTGCTGGCAGAGGTGGGCGAACTTGGGCTGTCGGTGGACCAACTGGCTGCTGGTCGCTGGGTCAACCCATCGTGCGCCATTGACGGTGGTCCAGCAGGCTGGACAGCGATTGCGACGACCGAAGTCCAGGCGTGGCTGTTGACGCCCGACAGCTACCGGCGGCTGACGGCGAACAGCGGCATCCTCGCGCGCCGCCTGGTGCGGATGCTGGCGCGTGCGGTCGTCGACGACGGCGATCTGGCGGGCAGGGTGGCAGCGCGCGTGCAGCGTGTGGTGCCAGCCAACGGCAAAACCTTACAGCGCGAAGACTTGTTGCGGATGGGATTTGCGCGGACCGTGTTTGGTGAGCCGGCAGCGTAAGCGCCTGGAAATGATTTACTCAATCATTTCTTTAGCCCGATTGCTTGTTGCGTGGGTCGCCAACTCGCGGCCTCGGAGGCCGACTCGCGGCCCCGCTCGTTGCCGAGAGCGTTCAAGTCTTATGTTTTTCAGTCCCGAATCGCACTGCCAGCCTCTGGCCGCGCCCACAGAACCCGACTCGATGCCGCTGGTCAGGGCGCGCTCTGCTCAGGTGGCTTTGCGCGCGGCGCACGCCCAGCAAGCGCACATGGCCGCGCCGTCCGCCTGTGGCACGCTCTTGCGCTCGGCCCTTTGACGACCAACCCAAGCCTAGTCGCCGTAGTCCACGCTGCCGCGGATGCCACCGGTCCAGTGCTGGACGTCGCGCGGGCTGCCGGGCACCCGGTGAGTCATGTCGTCCACACCAGCGGCATCTGCCTGACGTCAACGCGGGTTGCCGATGACGCCGCCGCGCTGCAGGTCGCATTCCTGCGTCCCGGGGTTGGTCGCGACCGCACGCTCGGCAGGCTGAAACTGAACGCACCGCTCGTGCAGCAGGTCTCCGCCGCCGCAACGACGGATCCGCCGGCCACGTCCCCGGACCGCAAGCGTCCGTGCCGATACACCCAGTGCACTCGTAAAATCCGGTGCCGTTCGCCAGCGCCAGTTCATCCCCCACCAAACACCGTACATTGGGCACCCGGCTCGCACTCGAGCACGCCCGCGACCGGGTCCCGCGCTGCCCGCACATGCTCCAACGTGTAGTGCCACTGTCCCGGCGGTCCTTTGGCCCGCAGCAGCACCAGGCGGGGCGACCCGGGCAGCACGCGCCGGTCGGATGCGAGCGTCTTGCCCACCACCCGTGCTCCGTCCAGGGCCTGCTCCGTCAGGCGCCGCCACGTGCGACCCAAGTGGGCCACTGCGCGCGCCCGGCCGGTTGGATCCAGCAGGCGCACGTCGATGCGGCGAAACTGGTCGCCCGTCGGCACTGCGTGGCCCGCCGCTGCCAGGTCCAGCCGCAGGCTGAGCTCCGTGACATCGTTTTTGCGGGACCATGCGGCCTGCACTTTCAAGCTGGCTGCGAGCAGGCCCACCGTGCGGCCCGCAAAAGCGTGCGACCTGCCCGGCTGGCCGTTGCTGCGGGCAACAACTGGCATGTGGCAGGCTTGGCAGGTTGTGCCGGTGCGCCCGGCCGGCGACAGCAACCACTCGGCGTAGGTCGCTTGTTGCAGCGATGGCGTCTCATGGCGGTCCGACCCCGCCGACCCCAGGCCAAAGAAACCGAACTGGTGACAACCCGCACAGCCCTCGGTTGCCGACAGCCGCGGATCGCGGACCACGGCGTGGGGCGCCGGCGTTGGCGCTGCTACCGCGGCTCCTGCCACGATGCCATCAACGCGCACATGGCACGTCGCGCAGCCAAGCCCCACAGGGCCGGCCCCGGCGCTAGCGACCGGCACACCTTGCGGCGCATGACAGTGGACGCAAGCCGCCAGCGGCTCCTTCTGCCACTGGGCCTGAAAGAACGCGCCCGACCACGCAGATGCGTGACTGGACTGGCCCGCTTCGCGCGCGACCTCAGCATGGCACGCCGCGCAATCCGCATCCGTTTGACGCGCACTGCACAGCTTGTTGGCGACATGCACCGGGCCACCAGGGCCTGTAAACAGGGCGCGGCCAACAGGGACGGTCTGCCGAGCAAACTTGAGCGAGGACGGGTCGCCGCCGACACTGCCCACAAACGCGCAGACGCCAAGCACCGACAGCGCCAATTTGAAAAGGCGTGGCGCCTTCACGGCCGCGGCAACGCCAGGTTGGGCAAAGCTTGCTTGCAGTCCTTGGGGTACAGTACGTCCAGTCCGGCGACGCCGAAGCGGATCTCGGCAAGGCGCGCCCGCACGGCGGGTGGCGTTGTGGGCAAGAGGACGGTATTGCGCACCAGCCAGCGAACTAGCGGCCGATCGCCCTTCTTGCCGCGTGCGACATACCACTCTGCAACAGCTAGGAGCCGATACGGATCGGGATGCGCGATGTCCGCCTGGGCCTGCCGCGTCCCCCAGGCGCGCCACTGAGCCGCGGTTTCACGGGCATGCCCAGCACAAAAGTCGAGCCAAGTCTGGGTGCACTGCGGCACGGCATCGGTGTCGTTGGGGATGGCGCACAACGCCGCGCCGGTCCAGTGTGCCAACAGCCGCATGACCTCCGCCGCCCGCGCGACTTCACGGCCGGTGGTCGCGCGCTGCAGCTCGGCAGCGAGCGCTTGCAGCAACAAGGCATCGCCGGCGCGCTTGCGCAGGGCCGCGAGCATGCCTGGCGTCTGAGCCTGATGGTCGAACCCGTTGCGACCGTCCACCTGGTCGGCGACCTGGCCAGCCGCCGCCCGCACCAGCGCCACCGCCGCCAACGCTGGCTCCCGCACACGCTGCACGTTGGCCCGATACTGGGCGCAAATCGCAGGCCGCTCGTCGACGGTCCAGCCAAGGCCGTCCGGTTCACACTCGTCCAGCGATTTGGCGATCCACTCGGCGATAGGGCCGACTTGCGCGCTTTGGGCGGCGGTCAACGTCACGGGTTGGGGTGGCGAGGTGGCGGTGGGATCTGGCGGCGGCCCTGCTGGTGCAGCTTGGGGAACGACAGCCCACGACAGGTCGAAGCCAGTCGCGTTTGGGGGGTAGACCATGGTCCACCAGTCATCGGCAGCCAGCCCAAGCGCCTCGTAGTACGCGTCGGCGATCGGCCGCGGCGTGCGCGCGTCGAGCCAGACCGGCCGTGCCGCGGCATAGGTGCGACCTCTCCACGCTTCCGCGTCGTCCTGGGCTGGCGACAACGCCGCCCAGCGCAGCGCCAGATCAGCGGAGCCTAGGTGCTCAGCGCGCAGCTTGGCGGCGACCGTCGACCAGCTTGCCGGCGCCGCGCCGTGCTTGCGGTACCAGTCGACCCACCACGTGGCGCAAGGCGTCGCCTTCGACTTGTCCCAGGGCGCCTGACGACATCCGACGCGACCCGTGCGCTCCCACAGCATCGTCGTGAGCCACGCGTACGCCGGCTCAAACGGCCCCATCTCGGTCGGGCTGAACGGAGCGGATGGTGCCAGTCGGCCGGCTGCGATCTCTTGCAGCGCAAACGCGGCGCGGCTGACGACTGCCCCATCGCTCAGGCCGTCCGCGAGCTTGTCCGCGATGGCTTCGTGCCGGGTAGCGCACAGCTGCTTGCGGCACCCAGGCGGCCGCTTTTGCCAGTCGCCGAGGCCAGCAGCCGCAATTTCGCCGGGCGCAACCGCGCCGTGGATGGAGCCGCGCAGCCACCACCAGTATTGCGCCGCGACTTTGGACCCGGCGGCCACAATGCGGGTGGTGGCCTCTTCGGCGGCGGCGTCACACCACTCGGGTTCAGCGACGATGGCATCGCGCCAGCTCTCGCGGTCTGCGGAGCGCCATCGGTAGACCAGGATGCATCGCGTGAGAAGCTTGTTGAGCGAAGCTACGAGCTTGGGTTCCAAGGCCCCTGCCGGCACTGGCTGCTGCTGCAGTGGTGGCTCACTGGCGGCAGCGGGAGCCGCCACGGATGCCGAAACGACAAACGCGACCACAAGGCTGCGCAGCAAGTGGGACATCGGCGCGACCGAGCGTGCGGCTTGACTGCCGTAGACGCGATGGTGGCCGCGAGGTTGGCGTTTGGCAACTGGGAACGGCCTCGGCATGAGGGGCCGTCTACCCGCTGCCTGTCGAAGGTGCGGTGCGGCGAGTACCGCCAATCCGCCAGCCGCGCAACAATGCCACGCCGACAAGGCCGGTGAGCGCGCCGACCAGTAGGCCTCCCAACGCCCGCCAGCGCCGGTCGCCGTGCATGGCGTCTGCGCGCGCCAGCTGTGCGGCTCGCCCACCTTGCCAGAGCTGGGGCCGCGGCCCTGGCACCAGTAACGCCCTGTCGCCTGGACGGATCGCAAGCTGCACGACCCGGACGGCCTTGCCCTGCAGGCGACACGGCGCTGGCACGTCGGCGCGGTCGACTTCATTGGCGGTAAGCACAACCGTTTCCGGATCAAAGCCCTGCAGGGCATCGGCACGCGTCAGGTCGAAGCGCTGTTCGCCAGCAGAGCCACCAAGCAGCACGCTTGAATTGGCAAATAGCCGGCTGCCGCACGACTCGTCGCGGGTCGATTGGCGGTTGTAGCGGACGATGCGGCTGAAAGTGGCCCGCGCCCACGCGGCAGGCTCGCCGAGCGCCACCGTCGAAGTAGCCTGTGGCAGCACGACAACGTCGTCACCCGCTGGCACCGTGTAGGCGTGAGCCAGCAGCGCCCGCGTGCCGGCAGTCGCCATCAACGCCGCGACAACAAGCAGCGTCCAGCCGCCCAAGCGTGCCATGCGACTGGTCGATGAAGAGGGCATCACGCGCGAGGATTACGGCCTCTGGCCGTGGATTGTGGCTGCGGTGGCGAGCCTTCGCCCCCTCACCGCAGCTTCTTGCCGCCAAAGTAGACGCTCAACACCTTGAAATCGGCGCGCAGGACCGCGGCGCAGCGCGCCGACCCGGCCCGTTGCAGCGCAAGCAGCCGCTCGGGCGGGGTCTCCGCAGTCAGCGGCGGGAATTCCTCAGCTAGGTCAAGTCGCAATGACACGGCGTGGCGACCGTTGCCACCATGCCTGAGCGAGGCCACCAAGCGAATCACATGAAGATCCGTGTGTCAAGCGACAACTAGAATTCCCGACCGACGACAACTAGAATTCCCGAGCGGCCGAGTGGCGGCGCCGACAGTACCATCGGCTCGACGGTTCCATCGACCGCGTTCGCGAGCAGCAGGGGCTTGTCCTGGCCGACGACTGGATTGGCGGCGAGCGGCGGCATGGCCCACATTTCTTGGCAATGGCGATGTTCGACGGTGGTCGTGCAGGTCGTTGCCGTCGACAACAGGCTAGCGCGCAAGATCCAATTGCGCCAAGCGAATACCCAGTTAGCAGCGGTGATGGCAGTTGGCCTAACCTCGACGACGGTTGGGATCACCGGGCGCAGGTCTCGGGCTGAGCCAGTGGCGCCCGCCAGACGCCTGGCTCCCGAGCGCAAGCAGGAACACAGCCCATGTTGCGCGTTGCAAACGGTCAGCCTGCGCTTGCAGCCGGGATTTCAACACGCGACCGCAGGCGTTGCGGTTCGGTCGGGCCTGCCCTGAACCGCTACTTGCCGCCCAACTTGCGGTACGTCTCCAGCCCGGTCGCGTTGACTTCGTAGTTGGGCGCCTGCTTCTCGTGACAGGTCTTGCACGCCATCTTGGGTTCGGTCTTCTTGGCCTCGGCCGTCCAGGCCTTCCAGGCTTTCTTGGCCTCGTCCTGCCCGCCCTTCTTGCAGGCCTCTTCGGTCAACTTGGTGTCGAACTTGGTCCGCACGCAGGCCTTGCCCTCCGCTACCGAGTCGCGCGCGCCGACTGCCGCCAGGCCAGCCGCAACCAACAGGGCCGCAACCAGCGCCATCGCAAGACGTTTCATGTTGTCCTCCAGTAGGAGCAGCGCACCCGGCGCCTTGCCGTGTGTGTGCCCTGTCGTATGCCCGCCACCTGGCAAACGCGCATGGGCTACGCGCGTTCAAACCTTTTTTCACGTGGTCCGCCGTGGTCACCGTCAAATGGCAAGCCGAGCGCCGCGAGTTTCTCGTAAAGCGTACTGCGGTGCAGCCCCGCGAGGTCCGCAGCCCTGTGCACGTTGTGGTGGGCGCGCGTCAGCAACCGGCTGAAATAGTCGGTCTCAAAAGTGCGCCGCGCGTCCTTGTAGGGTGCGTCGTCTGCCTGACGCAGTGGCCCGGGTCGGCCGAGCAACTCGCCTGGCAAGCACTCGGGCGTGATGGCGTCGCCCTCCGCCACCAGTGCCGCCCGCTCGATGGCGTGTTGCAGTTCGCGCACGTTGCCCGGCCAGGGGTAGCCTTGCAGTGCCTGCAGGGCCGCCGCCGTCAGTCGCAGCGGCGCCCGCGGGTCGCGCGCCCGCAGCCGGCCCAAGAACAGCTCGCACAGCGGTGCGATGTCCTGCGGGCGCTGGCGCAACGGCGGCAGTTCGATGCGGACGGTGTTGATGCGGTAGTAGAGATCCTGGCGAAACGAGCCGTCTTCGACGAGCTTCTCAAGTGCGCGGTTCGAAGCGCACACCAGGCGCACATCGGTGTGCTGTAGCCGCCGACTGCCGACCCGGTAGAACTCGCCGTCTTGCAGCACCCGCAGCAGCTTGGGCTGCAGCCCCAGGCCCAGGTCGCC
>SXRM01000080.1 GCA_005792545.1 Pseudomonadota bacterium
CCCATGCCAAAGACGACAAGGGCCGGCGCACGACCCTAGCGCATGAACTGTGCCACCTGCTGCTGGATCGTGAGGGCGCGTTGCCCCTTGCGGAAGTGCTGGGCGGGGCTGCGCCACCCGGGGTCGAACGCAGGGCGCGCGTTCGCTGCAGAGTTCCTGGTGCCCAAGGCGGCTGTGGCCCGCGTCTGGTCTGCGGCCACCTCGTGCGAGCGGGCGTTTGAAACGCTGTGCGACCAGTACGCGGCGCGCGCAGAGCTTGTGGCGTGGCAGATTTGCAAAACGATTGCAGAGCGAACTGCGGAGCAAACCGCGTTTTTTGCGGCGCTATGTCAGTCAACCTGAGCGGTTTTAGAAGCTCGCCGCAGCGCCGCGCACCTCGCACGAGAAATCCAAGCAGAGCAAGCCCGACACGCGCCTACCCCACCGCCCCCACCAACTCGCCCCAAACGCCGCCAACGCCGCCGGCCCACGCCCGGCGTGCGCCTCGCGCAAGGCCATCCCGAGCGCCGCATCCGCATCGCCTGCGCCTGCGCCTTCGCCAAACAGCTTTCCATACACGGCTTTGGCATCACGCCGACCGCCCTCTACCGTGAACTTGAGCCGTTCAGATTCGGCCGCCAGATGCAGCCCGACGTCGCCCTCGACCTCGGCAAGGCGGCGTGCGTCCCCGGGGTCGTTGCCAACAAACCCCGCGACGTACCAGGCCTCGAATTCTCCGGGGTTACCCAAAAAATCGTTGCGGCAGGCTCCACTACCTGGAGTGATGTAGACGACGATGAGTTGCGCCGGTCGCTGGCAACCTGGTACGGGCGATTTGTGGCGATTTTTCCAGAAGAATCGGGCCAGGGGCCCAGGCCGTTTCAGGATAGCCTGTGGGAGCGAGCACGGCTTGCGAAGGGAGACTGCTTACCGAGAAGTGGGCCGAACTGGAGTTTTCTCAAGGAAAGTGACGATATCGCGAGTTGGCGGCGGCTCCTGCGGGCAGATACCAGTCTCCCTGATGGTCGCGACCGTCGCGAAGTCGTCCGCCGCGTGTTGAGCGAGTTGAGGGTCGAAGATCCGGAAGCGTCGCTGCGTGCGATTGTTGAGCGGGGCGTGCAGGGTCTCGACCACGCAGCGCCCGGACTCCGCGACGTCTTGGTTCGCCATGCGAGGTAGATTGACTATTGCGAGGGGCGCAAGGTGAGATTGGAAGACGGCACAACGTACTTGCTTCGCGGCGCACGACGACGGGGCGAGCATCACGACGCTTTCGTGTGGGACCTCTTTTTTCGTTTGG
This sequence comes from Pseudomonadota bacterium, assembly GCA_005792545.1. GTDB lineage: Bacteria > Myxococcota_A > UBA9042 > UBA9042 > UBA9042 > SXRM01. Next base: position 1,280 of record SXRM01000080.1, read on the forward strand.
ACGCTTGCAAGTCCGACTTGGCTCCCTTTGGGAGTCCAGAATATGTAGCAGGGTTCGACTTGGAAGTCGCTTCAAAGGTGACGTTAAAGGTCCGAAAGCCAAAAGTACCCGGGGTGACGCTCACACTTCGGAAGGAATATTCGGCCATCGCGGTCGAGGTCAAGTTCTAGCCCCCACCTGCCGGCGGCATGGAATGGCTCTCGGGGTGGAAGCAAGTTAAAGAAGGTCGCTACAAGAAGTCTGTTGCCGTTGCGCAAGCTGAAGAAGAAGTCCTCCGAATCGCTGGCCTGCTCCGGAACGGCAAGTACCTCGTTACGGGGATTTCGACCAGTTGACCCTGCTACACCCCAATCCCCCAGACACGCCCGATGCCCGACCGGCTTGCCACCACATGCAGCCATGGGTCCGCAAAAACGCATTCAGCCGGCCATGTCGGCGCCAGAGCGGGTCCAACCGACCCGTCCCTGCCTTCCCGGTTGCCTACTGTACGACCAAGACCAGGGGGCTGGGTGCGGACAGGCCTCCGTGCCTGTCCGGAAAATCGTTGACTTTCCGTCGGATAGCCAGGGGGTCGCTTTGGGCGGCTGTCCGCGCCCGACCGAACTGGGCGGCATAGTAACCAATCAGGAAGGCAGGGACCCGCCCACAACACGGCCGACGCCAAAGTATACAGGATCGCGATGACCCGAGGTCATCTGCGATCGCTGTTCTTGCATGCTCAGTGGGTCGCAAACTCGCGGCTTTGCAAGCCGACTCGTCGCTCCTTCCTTGCGGCAGGTTTGATCTCACCTCAAGGCGATTCTGTATAGATCAACCAAGGAGCCAGCCTAGCATGCACAGCAACAGCAGCTCCGCCTCACCCCACCACCACCTCAACCCGACACCGCTTGCCATCAAACACCACCGCGTACTGCCGCACCATCGCCGCTCCGGCTGCGCGCACTTCCGCCGCATAGTCGCGGTCCAGCAACTGGGCCTTCGCCGCCGCCATCGCCTGCTCCGCCGTCTCTTCCATCTCGGTGTCCACGACCTTGAGCTCCATCACCACGCCGTTGGCCCCGACCTGCCTCGGCCGCACCAGCACGTCGACCCGGCCAAATCCCGACTCGCGGTTGCTGCGCACCTCATGGGTGCGGTCCATCGCCACCAGCAGCCCAGCCACGAAAGCCTGGTACACCACTTCCGGTTTGCGACCGCGACCGAGATCGTGATACGACAACGTGAGCGCAAGCAGCTCGCCCAGTGTGTGCTGGACGGTGCGGGCATCGCCGCCGAGCAACGCCTTGCACAGCCGCTCCACGCCCGATTGGCCGCCGCCTGATTGCTGCAGCGCGTCACGGAAAAGCCGCCGCCACGCCCCCGCCACTTCGGTGTTCGGCACCCGCAGCGTGCAGTGCCATTGCGTCTGGTCGTCTGGATCGCGCACTGCCTTCTCGGCTCGTAAGTACCCACAGTGCAGCAGAAACGCCCACACCGCGCCGGGATCGGCGTGTACGCTGCGCAGCGATACCGCTTCGTCCACTGGTTTTTCGACGGCTTCGCCGCGCAGTAGCGCTTCCAGGTCCGACAACTCCGCGCTGGCCCGCTGCACCAGCAACTGCCGCAGCAGCGCATCCGATGCCGTGTTGACCCAGTACGGCGCGAAGCCATCCACCGGGTTGTTCAAGTACGACAACACCGACCACGGGTTGTAGATGACCTGGCCGCCAAAGCGGTAGCCGTTGTACCAGCGCTCCAGCTCCGGCAGGTCGGCGTCGCGGTCGGCGGCGTGCAGCAGCGCCTCGACCTCGGCCTGCGTAAAACCAAACGCGGTGCAAAAAGGCGTGTGCAGCAGCGTGAACACCCCCGGGTTGTTCAGGCCCGAGAACACCGATTCCTTGGCGACGCGCAAAATCCCAGTCAACACGCCTTTGTACAGTGCCGTATTGTCTTTGAGCCCGCCCGACAGCAGGTTGCGGATGAGATCAATCGCCTCGTCGTGGTAGCCGTGTTCAAACGCGCTGTGCAACGGGGTGTCGTATTCGTCGATAAGGATCGCGACTTGCTGACCGGTGGCGCGGTGCAGCCACTGGGAAAGGCGCAGAAAGGCCTTGCCCAGGTCCGCGGTGGCTGCGGTGGCGGCCCGCAGCGCATGCAGGCGTTCGCGGTCGTCTGCGTCGAGGATGGGCTCAATGGCGGACCAAAGGCGGCCCGCTTCGCCAGCGATCGTCGCCGCGATCCCAGCCCGGCAATCCGCCCAGTTCGCCGCCTTGACGTCCTTGAACGTCAAGAAAAGCACCGGGTGCGCGGCCAGGTGCGTGTCGCACAGGTCCGTGCGCTCTGCGATGTGCAGTCCCTCGAAAAGCGCCGCCCGCGCTGCCCGCGCCACAACCGCCTCGCCCTCGTCGGGCTGCGGCATCTCCAGAAAGTACCGCAGCGTCGACAGGTTGAGCGTCTTGCCGAAGCGGCGCGGTCGCGGCAACAGCAGCACTTTGTTGCTGTTGTCGAGCACGTCGGCGATCAACGCGGTCTTGTCCACATAGTACCAGCGCTCGCGGCGGATCTCGCGAAAGTCGCTGGTGCCCAGTGGCAGGCGCAGTTTGGGGGGCGGCATCGGGCGCTCCGGCGCCGCGGCGGTCGGCGGCGCGCGGGCCGAGGGTAGCATGACGGGCGGTTTGGGGGCAGGGTGTTGGGCGGCGGCGCACTTGGCGCGCTCGAGTTGATCTGCGCCGCGCTTGGGTCGGCCGCCTTGGGCCCGAGCCAGCATGCGCCACTTAAAGGGTGTATGCAAAAACTTGACCAGCAACCAATCCGTGCGAGAACCCCGTCTGGGCGAGGAGGCGGTCATGGTTCTGGGAGAGCAGGTGCGGCAGAGGGTCGTCGGGTTGCTGAGAGATGGCGTTGATATTAAA
>SXRM01000081.1 GCA_005792545.1 Pseudomonadota bacterium
ACGACGACGACGACGACGACGACGACGAACCCAGCTTTGCCAATGCTTGGACGTTTGCGGTCGGCGGTCATCGATACCTCGTGCGCAACGACAACTGGTGGGACGAGGACGACGGCATCGAGCTGCAGCTGCTCGAAGTGCGCGGTGACCTGGATTGGGAAACACCGGTCGGGGCGACGCTCGCAGGCGACGGCGACATCGTCGTGCACACGGCAGGCGGAGAACGTGGCTGGCTGCAGGCATTCTTGGCTCTGCTCGCCGATCACGGTGCGCCAACTTGGGACATCGCGGTGCCTGCCGCATTGGCCGAACGGGCCGGCATGGCCCCGGCCGTGGCTGCGCTGCTTTGGGCAGGACTGCCCAGGTTCAACGAATGGGCGCACGACTTCCTGGGCAAGGAGCTGCGCGAAAAGCTCGGCGTCAAGCTGCCCGAAGCCGCCAAGGCCAAAGAAGCGCTGGCTCGCGAGGACGACGACAGCTTGCGCCAACTCTATGGTGCCGCCGCGGCAGGCGACCCAGCCGAGCTCTGGGCGCCCTTGGCAGGCGACGCAGGACCGGTCGACCGGATGGCTGCGGCCTGGAAGGCCACCCACACCGCGCACGACGCGGCGCTCGCCGAACTGCTCGCCCAAGTCAACACCGCGCTGCCCGACCTCAATGACGCAGACGGTGCACTGGCGGCGATGGTCAATCCTGCAGGCAGTCCCGTCCTGACCACCCATGCCCAGTGGTACCTCGACCGCGATGGCGACCCGATGACCAAAGCCGAAGGCGCGACCCTTGACGCCGACTTGCTCGTCGATTGCGCGCGGCTGCTGGCGTGGTTGGCCACTCAGCTGCCGGCTGGGCACAGTGCGCGCAAAGTGCTGCCGCTGGCGCTGGCGAAATTGCGTGAGCGGCTGCGCAACCCGGATTTGTTGCTGCCGATCGGCCGCTGGGATACGGAGAGCCCCAAAGACGCCAAAGCGCTCAAAGCCCTGGTCAAGTCGCTGGGCGGCCAACCGTACGCGCTGCCGGCGGGCGACGACGAAGACGAGCCGGCCAAGGCGTTCGACACCGGGCGGTTGGTGTACCTACTGGGCGAGGACTACGCCGACTTCGCGCTGCGCCCGGCGCACGTGCAGACGCTGGCAGCGGACGACCTGGTGTTCAAGCTGGCCGAGCACTGCTACTGCAGTACCGACTACCTGCCGGCTGCGCTGGCATTCTTGCTCAGTGACGATGCAGCGGCTTTGGCGGAGCGCGCTGCCCATGGTCCTGTCGCAGACGGTGGCTGGGAAATGGACCCGCGGCAGTCGGCACCTGATGTCGTGGACGCCGCTGCACACAAGCTTGGATTGCCGCGGGACGCAGCGGCCTTGTACCTGCAGCTGCTGTCGCTGGCCGAGCCTACGCTCAAGAACCTGCAGACCTGGAACGGTCAGACCGCTGCGCAAGTGAAAGGACACTTGCAGGTGCTGCGCGACAGCAAGCTGGTCTTGCAGGCCAAGCGCCCGCGCGCCGGTCGCGAGGACTTTCTGCCGGGCGGATGGGATGCACGCAAAGCGCCCGACCTGCCGTTAGAGACGTGGAAGGTGCCGCTGTATTGGCAGGGCGAGGCGCCGCCGCTTGGGCGGGTGTTGGCGTTGCGGCCGTTGCACCAGATTTTTGCACAGGCTTGGGCAAGGGTGCGGGCGGGTGAGGTGCCGAGGTATGGGTGAGAATTGGCCACCCGCCCTGTGGTCCTGGCAACGGCGCACTGCCTGTGTGCGTTGCCACACACGGCCTCGGCGCTGCCAAGGCAATCGCAAGTTCCAGGTTTTTGGGTGCGGACAGGCCTCTGCGCTGAAGATTGATCGCATTTTTCCGCATCCGCAACTGACCTGCGGCGACCGCAGTGGTCTCGCGGGTGCCAGCGTGCGCGTTGGGCTGAATTGCGGCGTGCGTTTGCTGCGGATCAGCGTCCGTTTCTGTCAGGTATTAGTTTGCGTCAGGGTGTCTGGGTGCGTGCCTCCTGTTGCGTTCAGCTGCGGGCTTGCGGCGGTGCGAGGCGCACGTTGCGCAAGGCCAATGCGTCCTGTTCGGCTTGGAGCAGGCGTTGCATGGCGTAGCCCAGCGTTTGCCAGCCCGGGTCGCCGTTTTGCTTGAAGTGCCCGCCGAGCTTGGCAACAGCGTACGTCGCCTCGCGGACGGTGGGTTTGGCCGGCAGCGGCGACTTCGGGTGCTGCTTGTCGTGCAAGGCCCGCAGGACGCGGACTTGTTGCGGGGTCAGTACGACGGTGGCTGGAGCGTCCGGGTCGGTCCGAGCGACGGTGCGAAGGTCCAGCAATTTCCATGCGACCGGCAGCAGCAATGCCAGCAGCTTGCACAGGCCCTCGACGCTTTCGAGTTGGTGCTTGGGGAACGCGCAGCCAGTCTTCAAAGCCTTGAAAAACTCTTCGATGACCCAGCGGGCGCGGTAGATGTCGACCACGCGCGCGATCTCCTCTGCCGTGTCCACTGGCAGCGTCGTGACCAGCCGCCACACCACCGGCTGGCAGCCTTCGGGCACTTCGACTTCCTGCACCAGCACGAAGTTCAAGCGCAGCGTGGCCGGAGTCATCGCCGGCGCGTCCTCGGGCCGCCGAATCTCGATCGTGCCAGCGCTCATCTCCAGCTTGGCCATCCGCGACTGGCGCGGCGGATGGGTCTTGCGCTTCTTGTCTGCAGCCGCCGGACTGCGCGGGCTCAGGTACACTTCGCGGCACAGTTGCGCGACCATGCCGGCCATCCGGGTGTGCAGCTTGCCGCCGTCCCCGAGTCTGCGATCGGTACTGCTGCGGGTCACGAACGACTCTCCGGCATCCAGCAGTGCCGAGAAGAACTTGTAGTCGTCGGCTTCGCGGTCGGCGACATGCACCCGCTCCACGCCTGCAAGCATCTTGCCCGCCTGCAGCGCCTGCTCCGCCCAGCGTGCCGACTCGTTGTCCGGGTCGGTCGCACGGCGGCGATTGACGCGAGAAGCCCTGGCCTTGCCTTGCACCATCGGCCTGCCAACATGCACAAGCTCACGATGTGCCCACACGCCAAGGGGTCGCCAAGAGGCCTCCGCCAACGCCAGTGAAACGTGGGCCAAGAAGCCCTTGCCACCGCGAGACATGTCGCCCAGACCTGACCGGCAAGAGTCGTTGCCGAAATCGAACGTCGTCGTGTCATGCAGCACGAGCACCGCACCCTGCTTGCGACTCCGTGCCACCGTCTGTTCGGCGTGCGGCGCCGTAATTCGCTCGGTCGTCACTTCGTCGTTGGCGATGAAGCGATACAGGCCCTCGGCATCACGTTGGCCCATCCGCATGGGCGACAGCGCGCGAGGGATGCAGACCCGCAGGGCGGCGTCCGACGCCGGTCGCCGTTTCGGCGACTCGCAGCCCGGTCGGCGCTTCGCCGACGCGCCCAAATCGCATTGACTAGCAATTCACCCAGGCCGCTCCTGTGCGGCATCAGTTCGGTGTACGGCGCTTGACCCGCACACGTGCCAGCCGCCTACCCAGCGCCACGCAGGCGACACCAATTTTCGCCGAACAAACCGCGGCAATCGGTCAAAACCGCTGTAACGTGGTTTATCTGTGCGGTTTGCCGCCACCCGGGACCGGGTTGCACCGCATCGCAGGCAGGGGTGCCTACGGCGCGTTTTGCTCTTGACGCCCGCACCATTTCAGTTCACCTTGCGGCCACGAGCCGCCGCCGCTCACGTCCGACCGCGCTCCGCCAGCCGTTGTTTACGGCGCCATTTGGCCGCCAGCCAGCGCGCAACCCAGGTATTTCATTCCGGAGGTCCCCATGGTGCCAACCCGTTTGCTCCGCGCGGCCGCCGCCGCCTTGGCGCCGCTCGCCCTCGCCGCGCCCGCTTTTGCGGCCGTACCCGCGACCACAGCGATCGAGGGCGTGCTGCTTTCGGCTGGTGGCGGACCGGTCGCCGATGGCAACTACACGGTCACCGTCGCCATCTACGCCGCCGAGACCGGCGGGACCGCCGTTTGGACCGAGTCGGGTGTGACGCTGGCAGTCAAGGCCGGCCAGTTCAGTCAGATCCTGGGCAGCAAGACGCCGCTGTCGGCGACGGCCCTGAACCTGCCCGCCGCTTGGATCGGCTTGCAAGTCGGCAGCGATGCGGAGCTGCCGCGCCGTCCGCTGTCGGGCATCCCATTTGCGCTGCGCGCGGCCATCGCCGAGGGTGTCGATTGCTCGGGGTGCATCAAGGTCGGACACCTTGACCCATCAGTGCTGCAGCCGTTCGTCAAGGCCTCGGAATTGTCCAAAATCGCCCAGTCAGGCAGCTACGCCGACCTCAAGGACACCCCGGACCTCGCGCCGTACGCCAAGACGGCGGACCTTGGGGCGTACGCCAAGACCTCGGCGCTTGCCGACGTGGCCAAGACCGGCGCCTACGGCGACCTCAAAGACACGCCAGTGCTGGCCAAGGTCGGCGCGGCGTGCGGCACCAACCTGTTCGTCAAAGGCATCAAGGCCGATGGCAGCCTGGATTGCGGCCAGGGCGGCATCGCCCCCGACCTGCTCAACGAGATCTCCAACGACTTGCTGTGGAACCAATTCGTCGACAAGGTCTCAGGCACCCAAGATGTCGCCATCAAAGACGGCCTCTCCGCCGGTTCGCCCAACACCATCGATTTTCCAGATATCGGCGTCACCCAGAAAATCTGGATCGAAGTGGCGGTCAGCAATTCAGACGTCAGCAAAATCATCATTGAGCTGTTCGGCCCTGGCCAGTCCAACCCGTACATCCTGTACAAAGGCAGCAAGGTCGGAAACACCTTTTCGGCCAAGTACAACGACACCGACAAGCTGGATACGGGCAACCTCGACGCCGACTGGCTGGGCAAGAACATCAAGGGCACCTGGTCGATTGTCGTCAAGGACACTGCCGCCATCGCGGTGCCGCCCGGCAAACCGCCGTTTGTCAACGACGGCAGCTTCAACTGGGCCATCGGCATTCAGACCCTGTCGAGCAAGAAGGTGCAGGTCAAGGGCGACCTGCTGCTCGACGGCGGCCTACAGCTCGGCGTGTTCGACAAGCACCCGATCACCTGTGATCCCAGCCGCTTTGGCTACATGTACGCCAACAAGAAAGACAACGTCATGTATGTCTGCAACGGCGCAGCATTCTTTGCGCTGGCGCTGTCGGTGCCCGGCAACAAAGAGAGCCCCGGCACCAGCTGCAAACAGATCCTGACGCAGGCGCCGTTCAGCAAGACCGGCGTGTTTTGGCTCGACCCGGACGGTTTGGGCGCCAACCCGCCGTTCGAGGCCTACTGCGACATGACCACGGCCGGCGGCGGCTGGACGCTGGTGTTCAACCTCGACACCAACGACAGCACCATGCGCGCGTACAGCGACACCGACTTCTGGCTCAAAACCGACAAGCTTTACGGCTCGAGCGCATCCGCGATGCAAAACGACTACAAGGGGCAGGCCTACGGCGCCGTCGCTGGCGGCGAAGTGCTGGTGTGGGCGCACAAGGAAGGCGCAGAGTGGAGTCAGCCGGCGTCGTTTGCGCGCATGACCGTCACCGCCAATCAGCAGGGCAAGACCTTTGCAGACTGGCTGCAGCTGCCCGCCAACACGCAGCTGTCGACGGGCAAAGTCGACACTTCTGGCAGCATCTCCAAGCCTGGCGCGTACAGCCGTAACGCGGGCGACGTGTTCATCGACAATGGCCTGCCGCTCATCATGAACTCGACCGGCAAGGGCGGCACCAACGCAGTCAACACCGTGCGCCTCGGCACCGAGATCAGCTCGATTTGCAGCATCGTCGACTGCAATGGCCACAACGTCCAAGGCGGCTACGGCGGCCGGCACATCGTTCCCAGCCAGAGCAACTACCCGCTGACCTACGAGGCGCAGCCTAGTTTTGGCTATCACCCTGGGCCGATGGGCTTTGGCGACAACTTCGTCAACGACAACGGCTGCGGCAATTCGGTGTGGAGCAACAAGTGCGGGCCTGAGAACGCAACACTGCAAGTCGACTTCGCGGTGTTCGTGCGGTAGACGTCTACTTTGCCTGCGGGCTTGGACTGATGGGCATTCTGGCTGGCGCTTGAACTGCGCGGCGCTCGCGTCCAAGGTGCGCCTCCTTGCGCCACTTTGGCGCACCCCCTCGCGTGTCCATGCCGCTGCTAGCCGCCCTCGATTTGCACAAGGCTTTTGGCGCGACCGCGACGCTGGATGGCGCCGAGCTGCACGTCGGCCGCGGCGAGAAAATCGGCCTCGTCGGCAAGAACGGCTGCGGCAAGTCGACGCTGCTCAAGATCCTGGCGGGTCGCGAGCCCTTGGATCGCGGCGAACTGAGGTTGCGGCAGCACGCTACTGTGGCCTGGCTGCCGCAAGAGCCGGTTGTAGGCGACGCCAAGACGCTGCTCGATGTGGCGCTGGCGGGCGCGGCGCTCTGTCGCGAAGAGATGGAGCCACACGAGCGGCAGCTGCGCGCTGAGCAGGCGCTCAAAGGCCTGGGCTTGCGCGACCCTTCGCTGTCGGTTGCGTTGGCTTCCGGTGGCACGCTGCGGCGAGCTACGCTGGCGGCGGTCCTGCTGCAGAACGCCGACCTGGTCCTGCTCGATGAGCCGACCAA
>SXRM01000082.1 GCA_005792545.1 Pseudomonadota bacterium
ATCCACGGTCAGGATGGCCACCAGGCCGTGCTTCATGGGCAGGTCGGCGGGACCCTGCGACGGGTGGATGACCAGCTTGCCGGCACTATCTTTGGCCAGCCAGCACCAACCCGAGCCGAAAACGCCTACCGCGGCCTTATTGAAGGCCTCTTTGAAGGCGTCGAAGCTGCCGAAGTCGCGATCGATTGCTGCCGCCAGGGCGCCCGTCGGTGCGCCACCACCACCGGGGGTCATGCAATGCCAGTAGAACGTGTGGTTCCAGGCCTGAGCCGCGTTGTTGAAGATGCCGCCGGTTCCCGAGAGGATCAGGTCTTCCAGCGACTTGTCCGCTTCGGGCTTGCCGGCGGTCAAGTTGTTCAGGTTGGTGAAATAGGCGGCGTGGTGCTTGCCGTGGTGAAACTCGATTTGTTCCTGCGACAGGTAGGGTGCCAGGGCGTCCTTGGCATACGGCAGTGCGGGCTGGGTGAAGGCCATGACAATCCTCGATGCGGGTGTGGTGTGCGTTCGCGTGTTGCGCGGTTGGCGGACCAAATAAGTCCGAGTTCAGCGACTGTCAACCCCCGCCGACCGCGGCCTGCGGCTCCCGCAGCCAGCGCTCGACCCGGTTGCGCCCGCCGGCTTGGGCGGCATAGAGCGCGGCATCGGTCCGCTCCAATAGCTGGTCGGCGCCGATGCCGTCGTCGGGGTGCACCGCCACGCCGATGCTGACGGTCACACGGCCCAGCGGTACGACCGCCAGCGCTTCAAAGTCATGGTTGGCGATAACCTGCACCAGCCGACGCGCAACGTCCATGGCGGTGTCGGGACCGGCGCCATCGAGCAGCACCGCGAATTCCTCGCCGCCAAATCGCGCCACGCGGTCGTTGCCTCGCAGTTCGCCGTGCAGCAGCCGGGCCACTTCGCGCAGGACCAGATCGCCCATCGGGTGGCCCCAGCCGTCATTGATGCGCTTGAAGTGGTCGATGTCGCACATCAGCAGTGCCCACTTGCGCTGCTCACCGTGCCCGGCCACGTGCGCAAGCAATTGGTCGAAAGACCGGCGATTGCCCACTGCAGTCAGCGGATCGACGTGCGCCAGCCGATCCAGTTCCGCATTGGCCACACGCAGTTGGGCGTTGACAACCTGCAGGTCGCGGTTGCGCGCCTCGACTTCCGCGCTGCGGTCGGCGACTTCTTGTTGCAGGCCCGAGGTGTAGCGCTCGACTTCGGCGGCCATGTGGTCGAAGCTGGCGGCCACCTGCCCAAGCTCGTCGTTGCGCCGCCAATTCAAGCGCACACCGCGGACGCCATTGCGAATGGCTTCGGCTGCACGTGCCAGTTCCTGCATCGGCTGCACCGCCATGCGCGAAAATGCGGCGTAGGTGACTGCCGCTAGCAAGGCCGCGGCAACGAACACCACTGCAAATACCGACCGCAGCGAGCGGTCGATGCGCTGCTCGACCTGCCCGGTGTCGAACACGCCGACCAGCGTGCCCCAGCGCAGCCCCGAGACCGCGGGCACGGACACCATCAGATGGGCACCGGTCGGCGCTTCGACGCGTCGCCACATCGAATGTGGCGACCGCACCGCGTAGTCGACGAAGTCCTGCGACGCCTCAGGTCGCTGGCCCGGTACCGTTGGCGGCACCAGCGCGTCGGTCGAAGCCGCGACCGCTCGCCCGGCCGCGTCGAAGGTCGCGACCGCCACCAACTGCACATCCTGGCCGCCCGGGCGCACGGCTTCCGCGAGGTAGCCATCGAGCTTGTCGAACGACGACTCTGCCACCGCGAGTGCAGCAGGCCCTGCCAGCATGGTCAGCATCGCTGCCGCCCGCTGCAGCGACTCTTCGCGGTAGGCGTGCGCCGTCTCGGACACGGCTACCATGCCGGCGCCGCCGCCGACAACGACCAGCGTCAACGCGACGACACTGGCGAGGCGGGTGCCCAGGTGGCGGCCACCGCGTGGCGGTCCGTCAGTCCCCACGGCTGACTCCGGCGGGCAGCTCGAGCGAGGTCGCGCGGTCGGGCAGGGCGGCGGGCATCTTGGTCGCCATGTCGTCGAGGTGCCTCCGAACGCCCTCGTAGGCCGACTCGTCGGCCGGCATCCATCCTGAGATTGCCCAGGTGTCGGCCAGGACCTTGCGGCCGCGTTCACTGCGGTTGTTCAACCCTTGGAATACCCAGGTGATCTTCTTAAGCGCCTCGCGACCCATGCCGGCCCGCACGGCCAGGGCGTCGTAGGGCAGCTTGCCGCATTTGTGCAGCACCCGAAAGCCGCGCGCGGTTTGCGCCTCGCCAGACTTGCACGTCAAGTTCAGCGCGCCCGACGACACGGCTGCGGCGTCCGCCTCGCCGCGCAGCAGCGCTACCAACGCGGCTTCGTGGGTGCCGTAGAACCGCGCGCTGCCAAAAAGATGGTCCGGGTCGAACCCGGCCTCGTGCAGCACATGCCGCGGGTAGAGGTATCCGGACCCCGACAGCCGGTCGACCCACGCCATGCGGCGGCCGCGCAAGTCGCCCAGCGTATGCGCCGGGTCGTCTCGCCGCACGATGATGTACGACGAGTACTCGGGCGAGCCCTGCGAGATGGCGCGGGCGGCCAGGTGCAGCGCCGGCTGGATTGACCGCGCCTGCACGTAGCTGACCGGCGACAACAAGGCGATGTCCACGCGCTCTTCGGTGATTTCGGTGACGAGATCGCCGTAGGACGTCGAAACGACCAGTTCTACTTCGATGCCGAGGGCTTCGCCGACGTAGGCGACCAGCGGCGCAAGATCGCGGCGTTGCCGTGACTCCTGGGTGTACGGCGTAATGCCCAGCCGCAGTTTGCGTACGGTCGCGGGCAGATCGCCGGGCAGCAGCCGCGTCACAGCTCCCTGTGGCGGGTCAGGGGGATAGGCCCGAACCCCGGTGAGCAGACCACTCTGCTCCGGCTGTGTGCACGTCGCGGACGCCAGCACGGCCGCCCACGCCATGGGTAGAACCAGTAGCCGATAACACGACCAGGGCGAGGCGGCAGGCAAAGCAGGCGGCTCCATCGCGGGGTCGGGCGATCGTGGCAGGCGGCGCGCTCGGCGGTCAAGTGGGACGCGTGGGTAAGTCTTGGCTGCGCGTTCGCGATTGGACCACAGCTTCACAAGCCTTCGCAGATCGTCCGGGCCGCTGCTGCGTCCCAGGTAGACCCGCCTCGACGCGTCGCCCCGCGCCGTCGGGGACGGCGGCGGCAACTCATTGAGAAAACGCCGCGCGCCAGGAGCGTTCGTGCCCCGACGCCCGCCCGACCTAGCCGCGCAACCGCTGGCCGTCCAGGCCGCACATACCCATTGTGCCTGCTCGCTGCCGTGGCCCCAGCTCGACCATGTCGGCCTCGATGCCGAGTCGCGCGCAGTTTGGGCGCGCCAGCAGCAGCTGGCCCGCGCGTCGCGGCCGCCGCCAGTGCTGCCCATTGCGATCGCAGTGCTGTCGCTATTCGGCGCGGCGCTAGTGTTTGCCAGTCGGCCCGCTACTGGCATCGCCGGCGCGCCTCAGCACGCTGTTGCGCCACAAGACGTCGGCACACCGGCTGCGCCGTTACCCTTGCCAACGCCCGTCTTGACCAAGCAGTAAGTGCTATACAGAATCGCCTTGAAGTGAGATCAAGCCTACCGCAAGGAAGGAGCGACGAGTCGGCTTGCAAAGCCGCGAGTTTGCGACCCACTGAGCCAGCAAGAACAGCAATCGCCGATGACCTCGGGTCATCGCGATCCGGTATAGCTACTCGGGGGCGCTGACGAGCCGGCCTTCAGTTGGGCGCGCAGTTCACGCTTGCGCGCCACCCAACCTGCCTTGACGATCGACGGTGCGCGCGTGACCACCAGCGCCCCCGCAGGGACGTCTTGGGTTACGGTGGTGCCAGCGCCGACGTAGGCCTCATCGCCGAGCGTCACAGGGGCCACCAGCTGCGTATCCGACCCGATGAACACACCCCGGCCCAGCACGGTCTTGTGCTTGTCAACGCCATCGGAGTTGCAGGTGATAGTGCCCGCGCCGATGTTGCAGCCGGGGCCGATTTCGGCGTCGCCCAGGTACGACAAGTGGCCGGCCTTGCTGCCGCGGCCCAAGTGCGCCTTCTTGGTCTCGACGAAATTGCCGACTTTGACCTCCGCTTCGAGGACCGTACCCGCGCGCAAGTGCGCAAACGGACCGACGTGGGCCTTGCTGCCGATGCGCGACTCGTTGGCCACTGAGTACGGCAGCACGTGTGCGCCCTGGGCCACTTCGCAGTTGGTCAGCACGCAGCCTGTGTCGATGTGCGCGCCTGGCTGGACGACCGTCGCGCCACGCAACTCGACGCCAGCGCCAAGGCGGCAATCCGCGTGCAGCACCACGCTCGGCTCAACGGTGGCGGTAGCCGGCTGATCGAAGCTGACGCCTTGCAACATCCACTGGCGGTTGATGCGGTCGCGCAGCGCTGCGGCGGCGCCCGCGAGCTCTAGGCGGTTGTTCACACCAGCGATCTCCGTGCGATCTGCGACCACGTGGGCCGCCCCCGGCTGACCTGCCGCAGTCGCCATGCCCAACAGGTCGGTCAGGTAGAGCTCGCCTTGGGCGTTATTCGGCTGCAGGCGCGGCAGGGCCTCGGTCAGGAAGGCCGTGGTCACGCACATCATGCCGGCGTTGATGAGACCGATCTGGCGGGTGGCCACGTCCGCGTCTTTGTGCTCGACAACGCGCAGAATGCGGCCCTTGGCGTCGCGCAC